>DJVY01000002.1 GCA_002440885.1 Bacteroidales bacterium UBA6244 | reverse complement strand
CTTATGGCAAAATATTATATCACAATTAAAGACCTCGACTCAGCGAAGTTGGAAATTGCCGAAGCCATAAAACTCTATTCACTAGCTGAAAATATTGAAAGAGTGGCCAATGCCTATACCTTGTCTGCGCATGTATATACTTTGGTAAACGACTATCAATCGGCGTTGCTGTACAACAAAAAAGCACTCGATCTGAGAAAACAGTATGGTTCAAAAAATCTTATAATAAGTTCTTTAAATAATATCGGGGGGAACTTGCTGACTCTGGAAATGTACGATAGCGCACTAGTATATTACCAAAAAGGACTTGACCTGGAATCTAAATTCAGAAACGATTTTTATGCCATGGAGATTAACGAGCATCTGTATGAATTGTTTCTTAAACTCGGAGATTACAAAAAAGCACTACAGTATTACCAGCATTTCAATGAGCACAGTGAATTGTATAACAATGCCAAAAGCCATAAGCTTATTTCGGAAATAAGAATTGGATACGAGCTGGAGAAAGAAAAAAACAGAGTCAATGAATTGCAGCTGGACCAACTTAAAAACCGACAACTCCTGCTCTTCATCGGAATTTTTGGATTGCTGGCGTTTTCGTTGATGCTTTTTTTACGAATCCGTGAAAAACGACGTGATAACCAGAAGCTTTGGATGCAAAACAGAACAATAAAAGAACAGAATCGCAAATTAGACGAGGCCATTACTGCAATTAAAATTAATGAGCGCAGATACATGGTTCTGGCCGAAAATATACCAGGTATTGTTTTTAGGTTGCAGTTAACACCAAGCCACAAAATGAATTTTTATAATACCAGGTTCTTTGAAGTAACAGGCTATTCTGATGATGAATTCAAACGCGATTTCAATAGTTCATTGGATAGGATGATTTTGCCGGACGACCTACCTATGGTACAACAAACCCGACATGAAGCGCTGCAATATTCTGATTCTTATAACATCACTTATCGCTTTATTCATCAGGGCAGCCATGTAAAGTACTTCAACGAAATAGGCAAATCTGTTCCGGAGCCGCAAATCGGGACACAGGTAATCGATGGTTTAATTTTTGATGTGACCAATAGCAAGATTTCGGAACAGGAGCTGGTTATTGCCCGCGATCAAGCCAAAGAATCTGATCGCCTGAAATCAACTTTCCTTAGTACGATTTCTCATGAACTTCGTACGCCATTAAATGCCATCATCGGTTTCTCAAACCTGATCAATAACCAATCAACACAGAATGAAATAAATGAATACCTGGAAATTATAAAGGGTAGTGGCGATCATTTGCTCGAGTTGGTGGAGGATTTATTCGATATTTCACTTATTGAGACCAATAACGTAACAGTTCATCCATCCTATGGTAAAGTGATGGAATCATTGCATCTCGTGGAGGGATTGATCAGGGTCGAGAAGCAACGCCAAAGCAAATCCGATGTGGATATCTATCTTAATGCGCCGGAAGACAACTCATTGATACTTTTCACCGACCACCGAAAGCTCAAACAAATTTTAATAAATCTGCTGAAAAACGCGCTTAAATTTACGCCAAAAGGCCGGATTGATTTTGGTTTTACGCGTGAAACGGAGGGTGCATCACCGTTTTATCGCTTTTTCGTAAAAGATACGGGTATAGGGATACCGCAGAGCAAATTGAATGTAATTTTTGATGTTTTCAGGCAAGCTGATGACTCCGATACGCGACTTTATCAGGGAATTGGTATTGGACTGTCGGTGGCTAAACGTTACGTGGAATTGCTTGGCGGACGCATTTGGGTTGATACCGCGCTTGGAAGAGGCTCTTGCTTTTATTTTACCCTTCCTGATTCACATCCTGAAAAGCCAAAACCGGATGATACATTATCTTCTTTTGCATCCCTTCGACCTGATACATTAAAAACGGTTTTGGTTGCTGAGGACATGCCATCGGCCTTTAACCTGTTGAAAATACTGCTCGAAAAAGAAGGGTTTAAAACAATATGGGCAAAAAATGGTCGTCAGGCTGTGGATTATTGTCAAACCCTGCCCGATATCCAGTTGGTGTTGATGGATTTAAAAATGCCAGACATGAGTGGGTTTGATGCCATAAAAATGATCAAAGAAAGTTTTCCAAATATGCCTGCCGTGGCCCAAACAGCTTTTGCCGTTGAGGGGGATAAAGAAAAAATTCTGGCGTCGGGTTTTGACGGATACCTTGAAAAGCCCATACAGAAAGACAAACTATTAGAAATAATTTTTCACCTACTATATAAAAGCTAAATTTTTAATTTTATGAATCTAACCGAAAGGGAATATAAACCTACCTCTGCAACGGTCAATATTGCTGCTTTACTTGTTATTACTGCCGCTGTAATGGCCGCCCGTTCGTTGGTTACACCTTTGCTTATGTCGTTGTTTTTCAGTATCATTATGGCGCAACCCATTTTTTGGCTTCAAAAACACAAAGTGTCTCCCGGTTTGGGCTTGCCTATTGTTTTTGGTGGTGTATTGATACTGTTTTTTGGATTTGGAGGAGTTATTGGAGAATCACTTTCTACTTTTTCAAATGATGCGCCATTGTATGGTAAAAAGCTGAATGAAATAGGGTTGTCAATAATCAGTTATTTGAATGACAGGGGGTTTCATTTTTCAGAAGAACAACTTACCCGCTTACTCGATCCTTCAAAGATCATGGTGTTTACCGCCGGAGCACTTTCCGAGTTGGGATCGCTTATGGGCAATATGGCCTTGATAATATTTACCGTGGTGTTTTTATTGCTTGAGGTGAACAGTTTCAATTTAAAAGCCAGAGCCATTGTTAAAGGCCCAGACGAATCTATCGGCTACCTGAACAAAATAGGGAAAAGTATTCGCCACTATCTGGCCATAAAAACGTTGGTGAGTTTACTTACCGGTGTTCTCATTTATCTTGGATTACTCATTATCGGGGTTGACTATGCCATCTTGTGGGCAATGATTGCTTTTTTGCTCAATTATATCCCCAATTTTGGTTCAATTTTGGCTGGTATCCCTGCCGTATTGTTTGCACTGGTTCAGGCCGGACCTGTGGAAGCATTGTGGGCTCTGATTGTTTATATTACTGTAAATATGGTGATTGGTAATGTGGTTGAACCCAAAATGATGGGGCAGGGGATGGGGCTTTCAACACTTGTTGTGTTTATTTCACTTATTTTCTGGGGATATGTTCTGGGTACTGTTGGTATGTTTTTATCGGTACCTCTTACCATGTCTTTAAAAATTGTTTTTGAAGAGAACCCGCGATTGCAATGGATTGCCGTTATTTTAGGCACGACAAAGGATGCAGAGGCGGTTTTGGATTCCAAACAAAACAAAATCAACCAATAACCGGCTCGAATGTGTTGTTAGAGGCAACGACCAAAACCATCCTTTTTTCAGTTGACAGACACTATTTAAAGGCTTCCATTCTTTTCTTCAATTCTTCAGCCGCCGTGGCATAAGCTTTTTTACCTGCTTTCGAATAATTTGCTCCGCCACCTTTTATCTGATCGAGGTGGGTTTTGAAAATTTCTTTATCATCCGATGTTTTTGTAACGGACAGGTTAACATCTACGAAAGTAAAGTAAACGCCTTGGTATGAAGTTCCTGTGGAGGAGGATGCTTCAATATGGATCAGATAATCTGCCTGTTGGGGTTCGTCGGTAAACTCAAACCCTTTGTCTACAAGGGCCTGTTTTATTACCGGTTCGATGGTTAGGACTTCCATCGGTGAACCCAACAACAATTCTTCGCTTTGAATGCAATACACCTGCTTTTCAACCTTGACGGTGAATTGCGCCGGAAGCAAATCAATTTGCTTTTTAACAAGTTCAAAATAAGAACTTAACGTGTCGATGGGAATATATTTTGCCAGGTCGATGGTAGCTTCAACCTGCACAAATGCCTGATTGAAATCCATTGGAGGTAAATAACCGGAAGCCATACCTTCGGCATTCGTTGTGGCTGAACACAGCACCTTTTTTGATGATTTGTCAACAAATACCATAGGTGTATTGGGCGAGGGTACAGTTTGGTTATTTGCATTGAAAGAGACAGACACGAGGAGAGGTTTTTCAGTGGCAATGCCTGCTTTAACTGTAACTTCCGGGTTTTGAGCGCGCAACGAAAAATTGTTTAGACCAGCAATGCGTGATAACTCATCGGGCCAGTAGTTTATGTCCTGTGATGTTAAATACGCTGTCGGAATTCGTCCGGAGGCCGCAGCCACTATCTGGCCTTGTTGCAAAATCCGGGCTTGTATCACCACATGATTATCCTGAAGCCAGTAGTTACCCGTAACCAAAAGTCGCGCAGGCATGGTTGGATTGTTTACTTTCACCTGATAAGCTCCGGCTTTTACCAATGCCTCTTTCAAAGCAGTTTCCCACTGATGGCTAAATTGACTTTCAAATCCTGTGTTGAGGTAGGTTGTAGGGCTTAATTGTAGCGTGGCAGACTTGTTTCCAAACTGTATAAACAATCCATAGGCCACAAAATATGCCGCCTCCTGCATGTTGAGCTCGGTGCCTTTTTGCAATTGACTAATTTCAGAATTCAACTCAATGCTCAGCTTATCAATTTCATCCAGATGAATGTCGGTGAGCATTTTGCGGTTAAGTGCTACAAGCAACATGTGTGCCTGATCGATCTCCGCCAGCAAGGGCATTCCTTCGTAAAAACTACGCAATGCCTCTTCTTTGTTTCCCGATTTTAAAAAAGAACGGCCTTCTTTAAGTTTTTGTTCCAGCTTGCTTTGATTCGCCGAAAGAAGATTCTTGTAATAAAAAGCCAACTCTTTCCGGTTCACGTAACTGAAAGCAAATACCTCATTTTTCTTTTTGTCGTAAAAATGTTCTGTTTTCAAGCCATTTATTTTAGCATGTGCAAACGATACACTTTTTGACAAAAAAGCCTCATCCGATTGACCGTTAATATTGGAAATGGTCATTTCGTTTTGTGTTTCAATCTCTATCTCGATGCTTTGAATCACCTTATCGCGGGCCATTGTTTCATAGGTATCAACGAGTTTTCCCGGATCTTCATTGGCCGTATTGTAACCCGAAACGAAGCCCGTAATCCAAATGTCGTCAGGATACATTTGCGATCGCTTATAGTAATCAATCCAAGACGGCTGCTGGGCGACAACGGTATCGGTTAAAAAAAGAAAGAGAAGCAAAATTAAACCTGTTGCAGGCAAAGAATATCGGCACATCGCTATATCTTTTAGTTAGAATGTATTCTATTTAACATCTGATTTGTGTACAAAACCGGTCTTCGTTCCACGCAGCTGAATTTTAAAGAAGTCGCCTTGTTTTTCGATTACCTTGAACTCAAGTCCGCCAGGCACTTTAGCCGCTATATCAGTTGATTTATCAGGAAGCTCATACACGTTAACCCTGTCGCCACTTGATCCGCGGGTGGTAACACGTTCAGCCAAAGCTGTCGAAACATCATCAAGCATAAACGTATAGGGTTGCACCGGCCGCCCGACTTCTTCCAGAAAGGTTGCCAACTCAATGCCACGCTTGGCTCTTTCTACGGCTTGTTGATACTGTTGATTGCTGTAGTCAATTTCGTATGCAATGCCGTAATACTCAACGGCTTCCTCGTAACTCCCCACCATTTCGTAGATGATACCCAGGTTGTAGGCCGCTTTAGGATTGTACGAGTCGGCCTCAAACATGGCGTATGCAATTGGAAAAGCGCGATCCAAATCACCGGCTTCAATAAAATCCATGGCTTCTTTGCTCCTGTCTTTAAATTCTTTGAGTTTTATCTTTTCAAAATCGTATTTAATAAGCTCGTAGCCCGGCGTAAAATAGCCAACGAATTGATGTGCCAGGTCTTTTAACACCTCATCTGCTAACTGATCGACACTTGGCATACCCGAAATGTTGTCGTCGCAGGCGGTCTTTTTAATGGAGGCTTCGGCATTTCGTGTGCCCTCAATTTTGGCTGTTTCAACCGAAATTATTTTGATTGTTCCCAAAGCTGAAACAGTTCGCTTCAAGCACCTCGATCCGGTTGAGTTGGTGTATTCGTCGTTGTGTGTATAACTCACGTTTCCCATAATCATGACATCCAAGCCCAGCAGTTTTCCCACTTCAGCAGCCGACGATTCATCCAACGCGCCTGATAACGACAACCGCTGTTCTTTCATTATTCTTTCGAGTTGATCACGCTCTATCACATCGTAAAAATCGGTTTTCACTCCTTTTACAAAGGTCCTTCCTTCTTTACTTTTCACTAAACCATACCATTGCCCCTGCTGATCGTAAATCCCTCTTTCCTGATCAAGTAAGTCCCCAACAACAAAGTTGGTCATTACCACGCTCTTATGTCGGTTGTTGGTACAGTCGAATTCGAGTACCCCAATCCGTTTCATGTTGTAAAAAGGTTTTTCTGGAGCTTTAAGAATAAAACATTCTACCTTTTGTGCCGGCAATTCAATCACGAAAGTAAGTGATAAAACTATAAAAATGAATAAGTTGAGCTTTTTTATAAACATGGTTTGTGTTTTTTTGAATAACTTATAAAAGTAGTAATAAAATGAGTGAAGGAAGCCGTTGTCACTTAATTTAGAAGTGCTCTAAAGAGCAAATCCGGGTTAATTCAGCTTGAACACACGTATTTTGAATAGCAAGGTGGCCGTTTTAATTTTTCTTTTGTAGTAGGAATTGGTGCCACCAATCTGTTTAAGTACTTGTAAGGCTTTTTTGCGTTCCCCGGCTTCGCGGTACATTTCTGCTTTTAGCAACAGGTCGTTTTCGTTTATCGGATTAAACAAAGCCGTGAGTAAATCCAGGTTCTCTTTTTGTATTCGTTTAAACTGCCAAAAAGCTTTGTTTGCTGACCAGCGGCTTTTTAAAAAATGTATCGGACGTTTTAACACATAAGAACCGATCTGTTTAAAACCCGGTGATTGATACCTGATTAAATCGTTAATAGAACGCCATAAAAGCATGCGTAAATAAATTTCACGTTCGGTTGTGTCGGCAAAGCCTTCGTTTATCAAACTGTGGTAGTAGTGGGCTATTCTTTCAGGATAATTTTCACTCAGGGCAAACTCAAAATCCATCACCGATTTCGAACTTAATGGTTCCTCCGATTCCAACATTTCCTCAGTTTCATGGGCATCATTGCGCCAAAAAACCTTATTGCAATGCGGACACAGGAGGATGTTCTTGTCTTCCAGAAAAAGGTTGGAGTGGTCTGCTTTTCCATCTGAGTAAAGAGTGGAATCAAAAATATGATATGAGCTCAATTCGTAATGCAACATGTGTTTTTTACACAATGGGCATACAAGGGTTAATGTGGCAAATGTAGTCAAGAGGTTCAAATTTTGAAGCATAAAAGTAAAGGTTTTTCTGTTTCTGTTATGGGATTGGCAGTAAAAACAAACCTGATATCAAAACCGGATGCACTTACTTTGCTAATCACCTGATCATGTTGTTCAGGCATTTACAATTTCTGAATTGACTTTAAAAAGGCAGTAGTTTTTTGTTGTTCAGAAGCATAAACCTTAACTTGTTGTGTCATTATTCGTTATATTTTCAATAATTTTGGCCAAAATTTTAATTGATATGCAAATGATCAGAAAAACAATGGCTTTGGCCATACTGCTAACCTGGCAAACAATAGTACCTGCAATAGCCGGCGAAGGCATGTGGATACCGATGCTGCTTCAGCAAATGAATGAAAAAGAAATGCAGGCCATGGGGTTAAAAATCACGGCTGAGGACATTTACTCTGTTAATCAGGGAAGCCTGAAGGACGCCATTTTGCTGTTTGGACGCGGTTGCACGGCAGAGTTGATTTCTAAAAACGGTCTTTTGTTAACCAATCACCATTGTGGTTTTGGGCAAATTCAAAAACACAGTTCCGTTGAGCATGATTACCTCACCGATGGTTTTTGGGCGATGAATCAGGGAGAGGAGCTGCCAAATCCCGGACTTACCGCAACCCTTTTGGTGAAAATGGAGGAAGTAACAGATTCAGTTTTAGCCGGAGTTACTGATCAGATGTCGGAAAAAGAACGTGATAAAATTATTGCGGAAAACAGTAAAAAAATCATCTCAGAGACAGAAAAGGACAGCCCATATCAAGCGGCCATACGGTCGTTTTTCAATGGAAATCAATATTATCTGCTTATTACCGAAGTTTTTAAAGACATCCGTCTGGTAGGGGCTCCACCTTCAAATATTGGGAAATTTGGAGGCGATACCGACAACTGGATGTGGCCTCGCCATACAGGTGACTTCTCACTTTTCAGGATTTATGTTGACAAGGAAGGGAATCCGGCCTCTTACTCTCCGGACAACGTACCGTATCAGCCTAAAAACTACCTGCCGATTTCACTGAAGGGCGTCCAAAAAGATGACTTTACCTTTGTTTTTGGCTATCCTGCCCGCACCAGCGAGTATTTGCCTTCTTATGCCATCGAAATGATTACCGAAGTGCAAAATCCTCAAAAAATTGAATTGCGCGAAACCCGACTTGATATTTTTGGAAAGTATGCCGAAAAAGATCCAAAAGTGCGTATTCAATATGCCTCTAAAGATGCAGGCGTTTCCAATTATTGGAAAAAAATGATCGGCGAAAGCGGTGGCATTAAACGCATGAAAGGAATTGAACAGAAGCAAGCTTTGGAGCGTGAGTTCCAGACCTGGGCAAACAATACCGGTTATAGTGGTTTGTTGCCGGCTTTTGAGACGGTTTATTCCGAACTTACACCGCTCAACGTGGCTATGGATTACCTCATGGAGGCCGGATTGGCCATCGAATTGGTTTCATTTGCCAACAAGTTCACCAACCTTGAAAAACTTGCCCTTACCACGCCAAACGATAAGGATAAAATTGAAGCTGAGAAGAATAAAATGCGCGGAGTATCTACTTCCTTTTTCAAGGATTATTATCAGCCAATTGACGAAGAAGTAATGGCTGCCTTACTCAGGAGTTACGACGAAAACCTGCCGGAGGCCTACAAACCAGCTTTTTTTAAAGAAATCCATCGCAAATACAATGGCGATTATGAGGCCTATACAAAAATGGTATTCGCTAAATCGGTGTTCGACAAGCCTGACCAGGTAGAGGCGCTTATAAATAATTTTGACAAGAAAGAGGTAAAAAAATTGCGAAAAGATCCGGCCTATATCATGGCTTCGCAGCTGATGGCCTTGTATAACACCGAAATAAAACAACAACGTTTTGTACTCAACAGCCAACTCGACAGCCTGCAGCGCCTGTACATGAAGGCGCAAATGGAAATGAACCCCGATGAACGGTACTATCCTGATGCCAATTCTACATTGCGCGTTGCTTACGGTCATGTGGATGGCTTTTCACCCAAAGATGCCGTATATTATAATCACTTTACCACCTTGGAAGGAATCATGCAGAAAGAGAATCCTGACGTGTATGATTATGTGGTTGAAGAGAAACTGAAAACGCTCTATAACAACAAAGATTACGGCCGGTATGCCGATAAAGACGGCACGCTACATGTGGCTTTTGCTGCCAGCAACCATACAACAGGCGGCAACTCGGGTAGTCCGGTGTTAAATGCAGAAGGACAACTGGTGGGTGTAAACTTCGATCGGTGCTGGGAAGGAACAATGAGCGATTTGATGTACGACCCTGAAGTGTGCAGGAACATTTCTCTCGATATCCGGTATTTTCTTTTTGTTGTGGATAAATTTGCCGGAGCAGGCTATTTGCTCGACGAAATGACACTAATCGAATAAAAGCTGTATAAAAGGAAAAACGCTTTTTAAAGCCGGATAGCCCTACCACGCTACTCCGGCTTTTGTTTTTTTAACAAAAACTTAATAAACTATTTACATATAAAAAGTTTTTGAAGTTTATTTATTTTTACTTTTGCCGCCCGTTTGATTAGAAATTCAATAAATATACCAAATGAATAAAGTTATTATATCGACGATCATATTTTTTGTTTTGTTAAGCGCCTCCTCTGTTGGACAGCAGATTAGAACCTTTTCGCTTAAGGAGGCCATCGAATTTGCAGAGCAAAACAATTACACGCTCATTAACTCGGAAAAAGATGTAGAGTCAGCTAAGTATCGGGTAAAAGAGAGCACTTCAATTGGGTTGCCGCAGATTAATGCCTCGGTGTCGTACAACGATAATTTGCAGCGTCCGGTGATGATTATCCCCGATTTTACCGATCCTACTAAGACCATGGAGCTTCAATTTGGAACCAAATATGATGGTGCTCTGGCGGCTTCAGTTTCGCAGCTTATTTTTAGCGGAGAGTACATCGTTGGACTACAAGCTGCCAAAAAGTATCTTGAAAAAACCGACATCGATTTCTTTAAAAACACACTTGAAGTGAAACAAAAGGTGGCCGACTCCTATTATGCCGTGTTATCTGTTCTCGATGGCATGGTAATAGTCGATTCAACACTTACCATTACCCGTAAACTTGCTGATGAAACACGGCAGGTATACGCTGTTGGGTTTGCCGATGAAACCGATGTGGATCAGTTGGATTTGCTTGTCGCTGACCTGGAAGCCAATCTCGATTACCTTAATAATCGACTGGTAGTTACTCAGGCGGTTCTTAAGTTTTACATGGGAATTAGTTATGCCGATTCATTAATTCTTACCGATAACATGGAAACCATTATTGAAGAGAAAACCAACCTGGCGCTCATGTCGAATCCTTTTCAAATAGCACAGAATGTTGATTTTCGCTCTATTGCCAAGAAGAAACAACTGAGTTTTTTGCAGGTAAAACTCGAGAAATCAACCTATATGCCTTCCATTTCAGCCTTTTTAAACTACCAGACGCAGGCCCAACGCGATCAGTGGGACTTTTTTAACAGCAACGGTGTTTGGTACAACAGTTCTGTTTTTGGTGTGACCATGAATATTCCTGTTTTCTCCAGCGGTATGCGGTATTCACGGGTGAAACAGGCACAAATAGCTTATGAACAGGATGAAGTCCTCGAAAACCAGGTCATTTCACAGCTGAATCTCCAGTATTCCACGGCAAAAAGCGAATACCTGAATGCGTTAAACGTTTATTTGAATAAGCAAAAAAGCAGAAAAACTGCTGAGAAAATCTATCAAAAAACTACCAGTAAATATTCGGAGGGTATGGCCACAAGCCTCGACTTGCTTAACACCCACAACCAGTTTCTGAATACAGAAAATGAATACATTAATGCTTCGTTAGCCCTCCTAAAGGCCAGTGAAGAACTCGAAAAAATTCTAACGAAGTCGGAGAAATAAAATGACTGAAACAAAAAGAAATGAAATTGTTGATCAGGTAAAAAAACTGTACCTGGAGTTTGGCATCAAAAGCGTTACCATGGATGATGTAGCCCATAAGTTGGGGATATCCAAAAAAACGCTGTATGAGCATTTTACCGACAAGAAACAATTGGTTTGGAGTGTGTTGGAATGTCTTACAAATACACCCAACAGTGTGTTAACTGCCAACATGCCAAAAAACATGAACGCACTGGAAGAGCTCCTGCATTATTATTCCTTACAGCTCGAGATGATTCAAAACCACAAACCGGGTTTTATATACGATTTAAAAAAGTATTATCCTCGTTTTTTTGAACATTTCAACAAACTGAAGCGCACCCGTTTTATAACCCAGGTGCGCAATAATTTAATCAAAGGCAAGGCAGAAGGATTGTTTCGCTCTGATCTGGATGAAGAAATAATCACCCGTCTTACCTTGATGCGAATGGAATGTATTATGACAACGGATATTTTTCTGGATGCTGACATTTCCAACATCAAAATATTTAATGAGATATTCCGGTTTCACCTCTTCGGAATAGTGAGTGAAAAAGGACGAAAACTTTTAGAAAAAAACAACGACAAATTCATTGCATAAGCTTAACAACACCAAATAATTATAACCATGAACACAGTAATAAGATTTTCCATTTTAGTAAGTATAAGTCTGCTCCTTTTTTCTTGCGGTAGCGCTACGAAAGAGTCTGGGGATGGTGGTTTGAACAGTGTTACCACTGAAGTCGCTCCCTCAGGCTATTCCGGGCTGAAAGTGCCTGTTAGCCTTACTACTTTGAAACCCACCGCTTTTTCACATTATTTTGTTGCTACAGGCGAGCTGGAATCAGTAGATGAAGCTTTTATAAGTGCTGAAGTTGCGGGGCTAATCGTTGATATCTACGTTAAAGACGGCGATAAAGTAAAAAGGGATCAGGTGCTGGCCAAGTTAAATACCGATGTTATTGAAAGCAATATCCTCGAAGTTCAGTCGCAACTCGAACTTGCCGAAACGATTTTTGCCAAACAGAAGACTTTGTGGGAACAGAATATCGGGTCGGAACGGCAGTATCTCGAAGTAAAGAATAATTTTGAAGGACTACAAAACCGCCTGGCCACTTTAAAAGCTCAGTATGATTTGCATCTCATTAAATCGCCCATCAATGGTGTTGTTGAAGAGGTGTTTATGCAAAAAGGCGAAATGGCTTCACCTGGGATGCGGTTTATGTACGTGGTGAACATCGAGCAGCTCTTAGTAAAAGCTCAGGTGTCGGAAGCCTACCTGGCAGTTATTAAAAAAGGGGATGAGGTTTTGGTTAGTTTCCCTTCGTTACCCGGTGTTTCCTTTCAACGTAAAATTTCCCGTACGGGTAATGTTATCAACAAACAAAACCGAACTTTTACTGTTGAAATAGAATTGGACAACCCCGATTGGAAGCTTAAACCAAACATGATTGCCAACATTGAAATTAATGACTACTTCAAAGCTGATGCGCTGGTTGTTCCTTCTATCTTGATAAGAAAAGACCTGAACGGAAGCTATTTGTATGTCGCTGTTGATAAAAATGGTGAAAAGACTGCTCAAAAGCAATACGTTGAAACCGGACGGTCATTCAAGGATGAAACTGAAATTTTAAAGGGTTTAAGCCTGAACAGTGTTGTCATCACCAATGGATACAACAACGTGTCGGATGGTGCAGTTTTGAAAGTTATCGCCAACTAATTTAATCTTAAAACACAACCAATGAATCAGGAATTAAACGATCCGCATAAAAGTGCCAACGATAGAAATTTCTGGCTTTCTACCTGGGCATTAAACAATAAAAACACGGCCTACCTTATCATGGGGTTGGCGGTTCTTTTTGGTGTTTTCTCCTATGTCTCTATGCCAAAAGAACTTTTCCCTGACATCAATATTCCAACCATTATGGTGCAGACGCTTTATCCTGGAAATCCTCCGGTGGATATTGAGAATTTGCTCACCCGTCCGCTGGAAAAAGAAATTGAATCGGTTAAGGGAATTAAAAAGATGACCACCGTTTCGAGTCAGGATGCCTCGAATGTGTTTGTGGAATTTCAAACCGATGTAAACATTAAAACGGCTTTGCAGGATGTAAAAGATGCGGTGGATAAAGCCAAAAGCGAATTGCCCGACGATCTGCTTACAGACCCGATGGTTACCGACATCGATTTTTCTGAATTTCCGGTAATCAACATCAACCTTTCGGGCGACTACAGCATAAGCGAGTTGAAAGATTTTGCCGAAGATTTGAAAGACGAAATTGAAACGATTTCTGAAGTGTCGAAGGTGGTAATTACCGGAATCACTGAGCGTGAGGTAAAAATTAACCTTGATCCTTTTAAAATGGCCTCTATGCAAGTGAGTTATGGCGATGTGGAAACGGCCATAGCCAGCGAAAATATCAGCATGTCGGGAGGTGATGTGCGTTTGGGTGATATTCAACGTTCCGTCCGTATTCTTGGCGAGTTTACCAATCCAAAACAAATTCTCGATGTTATCGTAAAAAGTGAAGAAGGTCACATTGTTTATTTAAAAGACATCGCCAACGTTAGTTATGGGTTTAAAGACCGCGACAGTTATGCTTATCTTGGCGGACAACCGGTGGTTTCGCTACAGGTGGTGAAAAAGGGCGGACAAAACCTGCTTTCAACCATCGATCAGGTAATGGATGTGCTCCATGTTGGTCAAAAAAATGGCATGATCCCTGAAAACCTGGTGGTTACAATTACCAGCGATCAAAGCGAGATGGTTAAAATGCAGCTAAGCAACCTGGAAAACAGCATTATTCTTGGGGTAATTTTTGTGGTTTTCATCCTGTTCTTGTTCTTAGGAACCCGAAATGCCCTCTTTGTAGGTCTTGCTATTCCTATGTCCATGTTCCTTTCGTTTATGATCATGGGAGTCATTGATTACCGCATTAATATGATTGTGTTGTTTTCGCTTATCCTGGCCTTGGGGATGTTGGTCGATAATGCGATTGTGGTAACTGAGAATATCTATCGATATGTGCACAAAGGCTATCCGGTAATGGAGGCAGCCCGACAAGGAACGGGTGAAGTAGCTATGCCTATTATTTCATCTACGGCAACAACATTGGCCGCTTTCTTTCCTCTTCTTTTCTGGAAAAGCATCATGGGCGAATTCATGTCGTTTATGCCACTTACACTTATTTTTGTATTGATATCTTCACTTCTTGTGGCCTTAATCATTATCCCTGTTCTCTTTACCGACTTTTATCGCGAGGGAGCAAACATTCAACTGCCTAAGGTTAAGCGTGCTATTATTCTGATGGCTGTTTTGGTAGGTTTAGGCCTGATTTTTTATGCTTTACAAGTGAATTGGGTAGGAACATTATTTATGATTTTTGCTTTCATTGGATTACTAAACCTGCTCTTCTTGTCGCGGTTGGCCATCTGGTTTCAAAATGTTTTCCTGGTTTGGCTTGAGAATTTTTACGTTCGCTTTGTCACCTTTGCCATTTCAAAATGGCATCCGCTGGGGCTGGTTATCGGCACATTTTTCCTGATGGTGCTTACCATGATGTTTTACTTTGGCTCTAATCCAAAAGTGGATTTCTTTCCTTCTACGGATCCAAATTTAATCAATGTTGTGGCTGAATTGCCTATAAGTACCGATGTGGAAGTTACCGACTCTACCATGCGGATGTTGGAGCAAAAAGTTATTTCCGTTTTAAAACCCAACTTCGAGTTGGTGGAATCGATGCTTACCCTGGCCGGAAAAGGTGCAGTAAGTGAAGATGATGGTTTTAGTGGGCGAGGGGGCATGCCCAACAGGGGTTTGATTACCATTAATTTTATTGATTTTGATAAGCGCGGAGGGAAAAGTACTTCAGATATATTGCGTGAACTCACTGATAACCTTGTAGGTAAGTATCCTGGTGTTACCATATCAGTCGAAAAGCAAAGCGAAGGACCGCCAACCGGGAAGCCAATTAACCTCGAAATAAGTGGCCGTGATTTTGATAAGTTGTTGTATTTGACAGATACCCTTCGTGCCATGTTTAACGAAGCCAATATTCCTGGAATAGAAGCACTTAAAATTGATCTGGATGTTGGAAAGCCAGAGGTACTTGTGAATATCGACCGTGAAAAAGCACGCAGATATGGCCTGTCTACCGGACAAATTGCCGATGCATTGCGCACCTCTTTGTTTGGAAAAGAAATCTCGGATTATAAAGATGGAGAAGACGAGTATAAAATTGTTATGCGTCTCGACGAAGATTACCGTTACAATTTAGCGGATTTAATTAACCAGCGAATCACTTTCCGAAATCAGTCGTCAGGCAAAATTGTACAAGTGCCCATTTCGGCAGTAGCCGAATTTGACTATAGTTCTACATACGGAGCGATTACCCGAAAAGACCGCAACCGGATGATTACCATTTATTCAAACGTAGTTGAAGGGTACAACGCCAATGAGATTAATGTAGAACTTAAAAAAATGATGGCCGATTTTGAAATGCCGGCCGGGTATAAATATGAGTTCACCGGGGAGCAGGAGGAACAGGATGAGTCGATGGCGTTTTTGTCGATGGCCATGTTGATCGCCCTTTCGCTTATCACCATCATCCTGGTTTCGCAGTTTAACTCAATTGTTAAACCTGCCATTATCATGTTTAGTGTTTTGCTAAGCACGATTGGTGTTTTCGGCGGATTGGCAACTTTCCACATGGACTTTGTGGTAATTATGACAGGAATTGGGATCGTGTCGCTAGCCGGAGTGGTTGTAAACAACGCCATTGTGCTTATCGACTACATCGGTTTGGTGAAGTTGCGCCGAAAAGAAACACTGGGAATTGCTCCTGAGGATAATTTGCCCATGTCGGAGGCTAAGGATTGTATTGTTGAAGCTGGAAAAACTAGACTGCGCCCCGTGCTGCTGACGGCTATAACCACCGTTTTAGGACTGATGCCACTGGCCGTGGGTTTGAATATTGATTTCATTTCTTTTTTCAACACCTTTAATCCAAACATCTATTTTGGTGGCGACAATGCTGCTTTTTGGGCTCCCATGAGCTGGACTGTAATCTTTGGGCTGACCTTTGCCACCTTTTTAACCTTGGTCATTGTGCCGGCAATGTATCAGCTGCTTTATTCAGCTAAAGTATATTGGTTCACCAGAAAAAAATAGTATTGTACTTGTCCTGCATGGTTTTATCCATACAGATTTATCGTATTTTTGAAGAGTTCAGTCGTGAGGGCTGAACTCTTGTTTTATGATATACCAGGTATTGAATTGAATAAAGAAAATTATGCGGAATAAAACCGCCGATATTTTAAAGGGACTGGCTGTTATTTTTATGGTTCAGGTTCATCTTACTGAGCTTTTTGCCATACCGGATTGGTATTCCGGCCTTTTTGGAAAAGCTTCACTTTTTATGGGAGGACCACCTGCCGCCCCGGTTTTTATGGCTGTGATGGGTTATTTTTTGGCCTACGGCAACAAAAAATTGAAAGAGAATTTGTACCGCGGTATGAAACTTCTTGTTTGGGGGTTTTTGCTAAATGTCGGCCTCAACATGAACTTGTTAGTACATATTTTTACCGGAAAAATCAACGTGACCCCCTGGGAGTACCTGTTTGGTGTCGACATACTCTTCCTTGCCGGATTGTCGGTGATAGTTGTTGCACTGGTGGTACATTTTTACGGAAAGAACAAGTATATTTTTCTTGCCTTGATTTTTGTTCTGATAGCTGTTCCTGAGTTTTTTAAACCTCCCGTATTGGAAGGTCAGGCAGCTTATTTTTTGGCTTACTTTTATTCAAACAGCTGGTGGTCGTATTTTCCCGTAATTCCCTGGATGGCTTACGTTTTAACCGGATATCTGTTTAACTTGTGGCAAGAACAGATTCTGTTATTTTACAAGTTCTGGAGCCGATTCGTTATTGGAGGCGTGGTAGTTTTACTTATTGCGACCATAAATTTTGGTTTTCAAATCTCAACCGATCTGCCAGTGTATTATCATCATGGAATTCTGTTTTATGGTTTCACGTTGATGTTTATGATTTTATGGCTGGTTGTATGCGATTATGTTGCCACAAATTACGATCATGCAGTGCTACGCTACGTTCAATGGCTAGGGAAAAATGTAACGGTGATTTATGTTTTTCAATGGCTGCTTATCGGAAATTTGGCCACATGGCTTTACAAAACACAATCGGGCTTAAGTTTGGCGGGTTGGTTTGTGCTGATACTGTTCTTCAGTTCAATTGCAACGCTTGGCTGGCGGTTTTTTCATCAACGAAAATGAGACCTTGTTGCCTGAGATATTTCGGTTGAAAGCCGGAATTCCCCTTAAAACTTTGAATAATTCTTAATAAAGTTAAAAAAACGCTCACTATTTAACTGATAAATAGGTTTTTACCACTGTTTTACTTGACAAAGAGGTATAAAAGTTGTATCTTTGCAAACTTTTTCAGCATTGGGTTGAATATACAAAAACATTTTAAATAATCATCATGAAACTATCCCAATTTAAGTTTGATTTACCTCGCGAATTAATTGCTGACCATCCTCCAAAAAACCGGGATGAATCCAGAATGTTGGTTGTAAACAGAAAGACTGGCTCTATTGAGCACCATACGTTTAAAGACATATTAAATTATTTTTCTGAGGGTGACGTATTTGTTCTTAACAACACACGTGTTTTTCCGGCCAGATTGTATGGTGAAAAGGAAAAAACTGGAGCAAAAATTGAAGTCTTTTTGCTACGTGAGTTAAACAGAGAAAGCCGCTTATGGGATGTTTTGGTTGATCCCGCCCGTAAGATTCGTATTGGTAACAAACTTTATTTTGGTGACAATGAAGAACTTGTTGCGGAAGTAATTGATAACACCACTTCACGTGGTCGTACCCTGCGTTTTCTGTTTGATGGCAGCTACGAAGAGTTTAAGAATACCATCCAGATGCTGGGTCAAACTCCCTTGCCAAAAATTCATAAACGTCCGGTTGAGGCAACCGATGAAGAACGTTACCAAACCATCTATGCCCGCCACGAAGGAGCTATTGCTGCCCCAACTGCCGGACTGCACTTCTCGCGCGAGCTGATGAAACGCATGGAAATAAAGGGTATTAACTTTGCCGAAATTACCCTGCATACCGGCTTGGGTAACTTCAGAACCATCGAAGTAGAAGACCTGACAAAGCACAAAGTTGACTCGGAAGAAATGTTTATTGATCAGAAAAACGCTGATATCTACAACAACGCCATCGAACAACGTCATAAAATTTGTGCTGTGGGAACTACCAGTTTGAAAGCGCTCGAAACAGCCGTTAGTATTACCGGTCAGATAAAACCATACAGTGGCTGGACCAACAAATTTATTAATCCACCCTATGATTTTAGAACAGCAGACGCCATGGTTACTAACTTTCATTTGCCTATGTCGCCAATGATGATGATGGTTTCTGCCTTTGCAGGCTATGAGTTTTTGCGCGAAATCTACGATGTGGCCATCAAAGAAAAGTATAAGTTTTTCACTTACGGAGATGCCCTTTTGGTATTGTAGTAAACCAATAATATTGTAAACAACCCGGTTTAATGCCGGGTTGCTTGTTTTCACTGCCCATCCATTTTTTATTTTTGTAGTAGTTGGATAGCAGGTTTTATAAATAACGAAATCATTTTCATGAAAAAATACATTCTAATCATGGCCGGTGGCGAAGGCCTCAGGTTTGGTTCAGAGATACCTAAACAATTTGCCTTACTTGCCGGGAAGCCGGTTATTATGCATGCTTTTGAAGCTTTCTCGGCACTGGAGGAAACCGAATTTGTACTCGTATTAAATGAGCAATGGCAAGAATTGTGGAAGGAGTTGTGCAAAACGCACAACTTTAAAATCGAGCATAGTGTAGTTGCAGGAGGTCCCACCAGGTTTCACTCGGTGGTTGCCGGCATGCGGTTGGTTACCAATCCTTCTTTGGTGGCCATTCATGATGCAGCACGTCCTTTTGTGTCTAAAGAGCTGATCGCCAATGCCTTCAAAACAGCTGAACAAAAAACCTGTGCTGTACCGGTAGTTCCTGTTGATGAATCAATACGCTATGTTTCAGGTCCTCACAACAAATCCCTCGATCGTTCACAATATCGGTTGGTGCAAACGCCTCAGGTTTTTCGCAGTAACCTGATTTTGCAAGCTTACCGGCAATCATTCGATGAAAAATTTACTGATGATGCCTCTGTACTCGAAAGCATCGGTTATCCGGTAATCCTTATCGATGGTGAATCTGAAAACATCAAGATTACAACGCCACTCGATTTGGGATTGGCTGAACTGCTTATCAAAGAAAAAGGTTTCTGAAAGCTACTTTGAATACCGCCGCCCTTTCCACGTAAACCTGACGAAGAAAGAAGAAATTCCGGTCAAAGTCAGATAAAAGGGGTAGATCACGCTGAAAGGAACGAAAAACGGCATTAAATCTCTGCGTTGAACAAAACGCGTAAAGCGGTTGATTAATGGAAAGTCGGCCAACATTTTGGTTAGCATCAACAAGGCGAAAATTATTAGAATCCAGGGGATGAAAACTCCGGCTATCAAGCTTATTGCGAGTATACTGTTCATGAGCAAAACAATTATTGCGACCCCAATGGCCATAGGCAGTTTGTAACCTTTTGATTTAGAAGCCCAACGCAATCGTTGTATTATGAATTGCGACAAATTGTTTGGCGGAACCGTTGTAACAATGGCTTCTTTGCGTGGTAAAAAGCAAATGCTCTTATGGCCGTGTTTGTGTATGGTTTGATGTAGAAGAAAAATATCGTCACCGGACGTGTAATGATTGTATTCAGCACTTTGATGTGCCTGCTCATATACGCTTCGCCGAAAGGCCATGTTGGCTGCATTTCCCATAAACGGAAGGCCTAGTCCCGCCGCACCCGCCCCTGAGGCCACCAAACTCATAAACTCAATGGCAAAGAATTGTTGTAAAAAACCATTTGTTTTATGGTAAACAACAGACGAAAGTACAATCATGGTGTTGTTGTCACAAAAAGGTCGTATCAATGTCTTTATCCAATCTTCCGGCATGGTGCAGTCGGCATCGGTAGTTACGATAATATCACCGCCAGAGTGCATGATACCTTGTCGCAGTGCTGCTTTTTTACCTTCGCCTTCGCTGCTTAATACATAAAATTGGCCATTAACATGGTTCTTCGCGTGTTTTTGTGCAATGGCTTTGGTGTTATCAGATGAATTGTCGTCTACAATAATAAGTTCCAGCAAATGTTTCGGATAACTTTGATTAATAAGACATTGAATGAGATTTTCAATCACAGGTTCCTCATTTCGTGCGGCTACCACCACCGAAACTTTTGGCAGAGTTTGATCGCTGTAATCGGGTTGAATGGACAACCTGATCCAACCCATTGCCATTAATAGCATCATGAGCAAATAGGCCATGGTAACGCCCATAACAAAATATGAAATCAGGCTAATCCACATGATCTTTCCGGATAAAGCGTAAACTAAAAATGAAAAGAATGCCGACAGCTGCCGGGAAAATCAGGTTGATTATCCATAAAATGGAGGAAGCAGCCGCAATACCAAAAACGAATTGTTCGTGCCAAATGCCCATCATGAGCAGATAGGTCTCGAAAATGGTAATGCTCACCGAGCTTCTGATGCTAAATTCTGTTAGCGCAATGGTGGGTATTCCTGTCATAAAAAGATAAACCATTCCAATCAGCATCATGGCTGGGAAATAGGTTAACGGGATTTGAAAAACGTGAAGAAGTAAAAAAAACTGTAACGAAAACACCAGATAGCGTGCAATACTTAACACAAGAATCCACGTTAATTCGAGGGAAGAGAAAAGCTGAAAAACATCGGTATATTTTTTTACCCGTTTGTACCCCTTGCCACTTATCCGCTTAAGAATGAGCGAAAAAGTGCTGAAATTTAGAAATGACAGAACCAAAATCGTTCCTGTTATGAGACCGCCCACTATTATACCCGAATAAACCCAGCGGTGGAATGGTATAGTTATATCAAAAACCACAGGGTAATAAAAAAAAGTTGAAATGAGACCGAATAGTAAAGTTGTTACCAGCTGTGCCATGCTTCCCAAAATGGTAACCATTACGGCTTGTAATCTGTCGGCTTGTTTAAGAATAAAGACCCTGCCCAAATAGTCGCCTACCCGGTTTGGCATAAACATACTAACCGCCATACCGGCCAGAACGGCTTTAAGTGCCCTTAAAAAGGGAACCTTTTCAAGTTTAGCGATGACATACTTCCACTTGATCGTCTCGAGGCTGATATTCACAGCCAGCAGCGCAATGATAACAATCCACAAAGGTGAAAGGCCATGCGTTCGGTAGACTTCAGAGAAATAGGGCAAAATATTTTCCAGATCATGTCTGGTTACCAGTTGATTGTACAGGAAAACAAATGTTACGACGACCACCAATAATTTGATGACAGTGTTCGTGGTTTTCCGTAGTTTTGTGTTCATTTAAATTAGAATCTCGTCATTTGGAACGCATCATTCTTGGTATTGACCCCGGGACAAACATAATGGGGTATGGTATTATACATCAGCAGGGCAACAGCATGAAGTTGATTACCCTTGGTGTGCTTAAGCTGGCGGCCTATGAAAATCATGCGCTAAAATTAAAAAAGATTTTTGAACGGACACTTGGACTAATCGAACAATACCATCCCGATGAATTGGCTATCGAAGCTCCATTTTTTGGAAAGAACGTGCAGTCGATGCTTAAATTGGGTCGGGCACAAGGAGTTGCGATGGCCGCTGGCCTTTATAAAGACATCCCGATTTTTGAGTATTCGCCAAAAAAAATCAAACAATCCATTACCGGAAACGGAAGTGCAAGCAAAGAACAAGTGGCAGGTATGTTAACCAATTTATTGAAAATTGAAGAAGCTCCTGAATATCTTGATGCTACCGACGGATTGGCCGCTGCCGTTTGTCACTTCTTCCAGGGCAAGGCTACCTCAACATCAAAATCATATAGCGGTTGGAAATCCTTTTTACAAGATAATCCGGACCGCAAAAAAAAGTAACGTTACATTATTTTTTGCTGCACTTTCCACCACCTGTCCGGGATTTCCTGATTAAGAGCCATCTGGTAGTCGCTATAGCTGCATGGAACATATTGATGTCTGGTATATTTTCGCCCAATCACCTCTTTTGTCCCTACCACCATCCACCAGCGGTTGGTTTTCTTGCTTTTTAAAAAGACCAGTTCTTCGCTGAACTCTTCGTTATGAACAGTATATTTAATGAAGTCTTCGCTTGTTTTTTCCGGAAAATCGTGCTGACGGTTGGCAAATCCGTCCAGAAAATACCAAATCATTTCGGCAAAGAGAAAGGCTGACTGATCGCTCACATCCAGTGCAGGATTTAGTTCGTAAAAACCTATGCTGGTCAGTTTGTCGCTCATGCCCGCATACCGACAAATCTGGCAAATTTCTTCCCCATAAAAGCCATTAGGTGAACTTTGGTTACTTGCCGGAGCATCTGAATGACGGATTGAAGTTACGTCAATGCTCAGGATATCGGCATTGCGCACCATGGGTTCTGTTTCCTCAATGTTGGCGCGCACATTTCCCAACCTAAACACGTCGAAGTAAAGGTTTTTCATCAATATGAGCGAATCCTGATCCACAAAATAGGTTTGATATCCTATGTTGGTGTAGTTGAAAAGAAAATTGGGCTGATGGAGAATAATTCTGCTCAGATAGCTTTGGCTATTGAGTTCATGTTCATCATGACCCAGATCAAACATCGGATCGATGGCCGCAATATTGATAATGCGTCCTATATTTTCATAAGCCAGGTAGTTGGCATAAGTAAGGTCCTGGCTTCCGCCGATGATGACAGGCAGGATTTGATTTCGTACCAGATAAGATATGATTTCCTTCACGGCGAAATACGTATCCTCAAGACGATGACCCTGAATCACGTTGCCCAGATCGCATATCGACAAGTGATTCCAATGGGTGAAAAGTTTGTATAGGTGAACACGTACCTGATCGGGAGCTTGCGAGCACCCTGCGTTTAACACCGATCCACGATCTTCGGGAACACCGATTATGGCCAGCTTAAATTCAGAAAGATCAGGAAACGAACTTTCGGTGGTATAAGTTGCTACCATATCGGCAAACCTATAACGGCCTGAGTGTTTCAGCTCATTTATCCAACTGGCCTCTATCGGATGAAAATATTGATTCAATTCCATACCCGGGTTTTCATGCTTTTGGAAACGAAAGTACTGAAATATTCATCCTGTCAAAAGGTTTATTTTTTCTTTTTCACAAAACGTTTCTTAGGCGTATTGTTTGGATCCTCAGCTATTTTATAACAATCCTCCAGCGACAACGTCTGAGGATCAGTACCCTTCGGAAGTTTAAAATTTTTCTTTTTGATGACCAGATAAGGGCCGTATCTTCCGTTTAGAAGTTGCACATCCGGATCTTCATCGAATTTTTTAATGAGTTTTTCCTTATCAGCTTGTTGCTTATCACGGATTATTTCGATGGCACGTTCCAGTTCAATGCTGCCCGGATCGTCGTCCTTTTTTAGTGAGAAAAACCCTTTGTTAAATTTAATATACGGACCAAACCTTCCGATAGCAACTGTTACCTCTTCATCTTCGAGAACTCCGAGGGATCGTGGAAAATCGAACAAACGTAAGGCTTCCTCGAGCGTAATGGTTTCAATGCTCTGATTTTTGCGCAGACCGGCAAATCGGGGTTTTTCCTCTGATTCGGTATCGCCAATTTGTGCTAACGGACCAAACCTGCCTACTTTAACAAAAACATTTTTGCCTGTATCGGGATCAACACCCAACAGTTTTTCGCCACTAAATTTACCTGAATTTTCCTGAGTTTCAGCAATTTTGTTGTGGAACGGACCATAGAATTCTTTAATCATCTGATTCCATTCTTTTAATCCGTCAGCAATTTCATCAAACTCTTTTTCAACGGTGGCCGTAAATTGATAATCCAGAATATCATCAAAATATTGCATGAGAAATTTGGTAACCAAAGCACCAATATCTGTAGGAAACAATTTCGATTGCTCGGATGAGATGTTCTCTGAAAGTTTCTTCTCGGTAATTTTGTTGCTGGACAGCGTAATCAGTTGGATGGTTCTTTTCTCCGATTTTCTGGTTTCCTTAACCACATACTCACGTTTTTGAATGGTTGAAATGGTAGGAGCATAAGTAGAAGGGCGACCAATACCCAGCTCTTCGAGTTTCTTTACCAAACTGGCTTCGGTGTATCGTGGCGGATGTTTTGAGAACCTCTCTTTTGCGGTCATTTGCAATAGGTTAAGCCGATCGTTGGCTTTCATTGCAGGCAAAATTCCTTCTTGTTCACCCGGTTCATCATCTGATCCTTCGAGGTATACTTTTAAAAATCCGTCGAATTTGATTACTTCTCCTGAGGCCACAAAAAACTGTTCAGCGCCACTGGATTCAATTTTTACCTGGGTTCTTTCCAGTTCGGCATCACTCATTTGCGAAGCGATGGTACGTTTCCAAATCAATTCATACAAACGCTGCTCGTCGGAACCGGCTTTTATTGTCGATTCGTGAAGGTCGGTAGGTCTGATGGCCTCATGTGCCTCTTGTGCCCCTTTGGTTTTGGTGGCATACTTTCTGGTTTTCACATACTTGTCGCCGTAGGATTTTGTGATTTCCTCTCTGGCCATTTTCAAGGCATAATCCGATAGGTTAACCGAGTCGGTACGCATGTACGTAATTTTCCCTGACTCGTAGAGGTTTTGTGCCACACGCATGGTGTTGGCAACCGAAAAACTTAGCTTTCGGGCCGCTTCCTGTTGCAGTGTGGAGGTGGTAAATGGCGCGGCAGGCGACTTCTTCGCGGGCTTTGTTTCAACCTGTTTTACCTTAAAACTGGCGTCGATTTGACTGGTTAAAAAGGTGTGCGCTTCCTTATTCTCGTTAAAACGAATGGGGTATTCGCCCTGAAACATTTGTTTCTCTTTGTCTTCACTCAAAACAAAATCGCCAACCACACGATAGGAAGAGGTCGAATTGAAGCCTTTTATTTCTTCTTCTCTCTCAACGATAAGTCGCACTGCTACCGACTGTACACGTCCTGCGCTGAGTGATGGTTTAACTTTTTTCCAGAGCAAGGGCGACAATTCATAACCCACCAGTCGATCCAGAACGCGGCGGGCTTGCTGCGCGCTAACCAAGTTATGGTCAATGGAACGGGGGTTTTGTATGGCGTTGAGAATGGCGTTTTTTGTGATTTCGTGAAACACAATGCGCTTGGTTTTCTCCTCTTTGAGACCCAGGGCATTGTACAAATGCCAAGAGATCGCTTCCCCTTCGCGGTCTTCATCAGAGGCCAGCCAAACCATTTCGGCTTCTTTGGCCATTTTCTTCAGCTCCGCCACCAACTTTTTCTTGTCGGCGCTGACTTCATACTTCGGCTCAAAATTGTTATCAACATCTACACTTATTTTTGTCTTGTTCAAGTCCATTACGTGTCCGTAACTTGATTTCACCACAAATTCTTTTCCAAGGAATCCTTCTATCGTTTTTGCTTTTGCCGGTGACTCTACAATTACGAGGTTTTTTGTCATTACTAAAAAGTTTATCGATTATTAAGGTATTTTTTGAAGGCGCAAAAGTAATATAAAATGTATTGACAGACAGAAACTTTATCTTTTGGCCTTAATTTCTGTTAAAAGTGCCGGGTTATTTTATTTGAAAAGTGTCAATAAGGGCATTTGTTTTTGGATTGACCACACTGATGCTTAATTGTTCTCCATTTACGCTGATGAGTGCTGTTGCGGCTTGCGACGTGGTTTTGGCTACAAAGTCCTGCCACGGATAATTTTCATTTGAATCAACCTGGCCTTCGGCAAGACTACAGCAGAGTTGGGTGACAGACTTTTTAATTTTTGTTTTTTTTGATCGGTATATCTCAGGATAAAGCGGCATTTCGCGCTCTACCGACAAACGCGAATAACCCACTTCGGAGGAAGACAGTAACAAAACCACCTTTTCGGTCTCGTTAATCATACAGTCGATTAACTCATCACGGCGCTCAAGTATTCCCACCATAGCAGGTTCGGCAGCCACAATTGGTTTTATCAGGTTGTTTCCACCGTACCACATGCCTGTCGCAAAATTCCCGTTTACCGGAAAAAGTGGAGCATCGCAAACCACCACGATGTGATCAACTGTTTCGTTTTCATCCAATTGTGTTAACGTTTTTTGCAACCAAGCCAATTGATTGTCCATAATGTATCCTGATACATTGCCTCCTATGTCTTGTACGGCTTTCCGTGGCATCGAAACCCAATATTGAGTGTTAAGCACCACCACAGCCAGATTACCGTATTGATAATGATATACTTGTTCGTCATATCGGGGAAAATCATCCCGGTTTTCATAAGGATCACACCTACTTCCATCTTCACTCTCAGGACTATTTTCGGGATTGATAAGCTGCGCAGAGAACACAGCCTCTGCGGCCTGTGTATTGAAGGGAAACTGGTCAACGGACAGGCTTGAACCCTGTCCATCATCAAACACATACCTGAGTGATTCGTGATGCCCCATCGTGGTGTAAACTGGCAGGTAATGTCCAAAGAATTCTACAGCCTTTTTCCAATTGTGGTATTGAAACGCAGCCTGCCTTCTTTCTGTGCAATAGCCGGAGATCAGATTGCCAGAAAACTGAATAAAAGACACTTGGTTATCCCCGGCAAAAATACCTAGCCTTTCGAGCATGCTTGTGTTAATGCCCAATTCGCTCTGCGCGATATCGGTTTTGTTGGCCATCGATCCTGAGGTGAAGGCAAAAACAAACGGGTGACTGCTGCCTGAAGTGGGAGCTGTAACAAAGCTATAGGTTTCAGAAAATTCACCGTAAGTAATGGTGTAACTGTATTCCGTTAAAGGGTGTAATCCTCTGACATCGAACTCATAAAAAGTCCCGGTGTTGAGTTCGTTGGTTTTTATAGCCTGATTATACAACTTGTCATTCACCGTCAGACTTGTTTCGCCTCCCTTGCTTGCGATAAATGACAGGCGTGCTGAGGTATCGGTAACCACATTAACCATTGGCCCTTCAATAAGGTAAGGTTTAAGTACCGGAGGATTGCTGGTTTTTATTGCAATTTTTCCTTGATAAAGCCGCTGGCCGTATTGGTCATGCACCTTATAGGCAACAAGTATGACAGGCTGCGATTTGTTTTTGCTTAGAAATCCGGAGAGGTCTGCTTTTGCTTTTCCAGAGATTATCCTGCAGTTTTTTGAGAATGCAGGAAAACTATATTTCATTCTTTCTTCAGGAAAAGTTCCGTATACGAGCGTGCCAAATAGTTTGGGATTGCCGAAGTCGAATATTAGGTTTTGATGCTCAGTTCGGGGCAGGGTCAATAACTTAAAAGGATTGGTGGTGTCGGAAGATTTTTTAAGCCAAAAAGTATCGCCTGAAATGACGGGTAGGTGATACAGACCTTTTTGAGGGTGAACCATTATTCCGGAATACACGGCTGGAACTGAGGGGTCAACAGGTGCAGTTTGTGATAGCAGCAACACCGGTGCAGTTGCCAGAAAAACCAGAAAAAGAAAGACAGGTTTTATTGTCATGAGCAAGTGGTTAATTATTCAGCATCAAAGGTAAACAAATAGCCATCAAAGGGTGAACGCTTTTAAAAATTTTAGGAGGAGGTTAAATTTAAGTTAAAGATTTTTTTGATAATTAGGTAAAACAGGGGTTAATTATCTCAAAAATTGTTACTTTTACCCCATTGTGCCCACAAAAGCAGGGACACATGGTGTTTTTTATATAGATCTGTTTAAAAAAAAAGTACATTTGCCGAATTATTCCAAATATAACGCTATTATCCTAGAAGTCGATCATTCATGAAAAAATCCTTCGCACCTCCATTCAGGACTTTACTCTGGATAGCTTTAGCAGCTTTCCTTTTTACCTCATGCATTCCGCAGAAGAAAATGCTTTACTTACAGGTAAAAAACGAACTTGATACCTTAAGTTCATTCAACAACGAAAGAAAAATTGATTACCGTGTTCAGCCTGGCGACAACCTGTATATCAGGGTGGTTACACTTGACGAAAAGACTACCTTGTTGCTGAATCCACTTACCAGCGGTACGGGAAACAACATAAACAACGATGCCTCTGTTTACCTGAACAGTTATAATGTAAACGAAAACGGCAACCTTGATTTTCCGATGATCGGTGAAATCAATGTGCAAAACATGACCATCGAAGAGGTTACGGTGATGCTTCAAGACAGACTAAAGGTGTACCTCAAAGAGTTTGTCGTGATTGTTAAGTTGGTGAACTACAACCTTACCTTGTTGGGTGAGGTTAACCGCCCTGGACAGTATAAAGTATATCAGGACAACATTAACTTGTTTGAGGCCGTGTCGATGTCGGGCGACTTAACCGATTTTGCCAACCGCAATAAAGTAGCCATCATCCGCCAAAACAAAACCGGATCGGAAGTAGTATACGTTGATATGACCAAACGTGACATCCTGCTTTCGGAATATTACTACCTCAAACCCAATGATATTGTTTACGTGCAACCGGTTAAAGGCAAACAGTTTACTTTTGCCAACTTCCCGTACGGCATTGTGTTTGGCGCAATCTCCTCCACAGTATTGATTTTAAGTTATATTAAGTAACCAACAGTTTTGAAAAATGGCAATAGAAAATTTTGATGGAATACAGCCACAAGAGGAAACCATAGATATAAAGGCGCTCTTTTTTAAATTTGTCAGGTATTGGTATTTGTTTGCACTCACCATTTTTGTGGCGGTTGTAGTCGCTTTCTTGTTTAACAAGTACACAAGTCCTGTTTTTGAGGTAAATACCACCGTTTTGGTAAAAGACGATAAGTCGAAACTTGATCCCTCTTCATTGATTGGAATGGGCTTGAGTAACAACCAACAAAATGTGCAGAATGAAATCGGGATTTTAACCTCCTTCTCTCTTTCGTACCGGGCCATCCAGAGTCTGGATTTTGAGGTGGCTTACTATGTTGATGAAGGACTTATTAACACCGAATTGTATCAAAATGCCCCTTTTGAAGTGGTATTCGACACCGCTATTGCTCAGGCAGTGGGTCTGCAATACCGGCTTAAATTTGTTGACAAAAACTCCTTTACCCTTGAGGCCGATGCTGAGTTGATTAAAAAATACAACTTTGCTAAAAGTAAGTATGATGACGAAATTATTGAGCGGGTTAAGTGGAATGGAGAATTTAATTTTGGTGAAAGGATAGAAACACCGTATGGTAACTTTTCCATTTTACTCACCGACTTTTTTGATCCTGAAGAAAATTTGAAGGAGTCGTTCTATTTTGTTTTTAACGATTATTACAGTCTTACGGAACAATTCAGGGGGTTTGAAATTGAACCCATTAACCGTGAAGCTTCTATTCTGGACATCAAACTTAAAAAAGATAATACCAAAAAGGCAGTTAACTTTTTAAATACCTTAGTTGATGTTTACCTCACACGTAGTTTGGAACAAAAGAACCAAATCACGGATAATACAATCCGGTTTATCGACGGGCAATTGAAAATTATTGCGGATACCTTAAACACCGCGGAGATTAATTTGCAGAATTTTCAGTCGAAAAATGAAGTGATGGACATGAGTTTTCAGGCTCAACAAGTATTTACTTACATCGAAGACCTGCAAAAACAGAAAGCCGAGTTGCTTATAAAATCAAGGTATTATCAAAACCTGAAGAACTACATCACGAAGAAATCCGAAAATATCAATGAACTTGTAGCGCCTTCTGCCATGGGAATAGAAGACCCTGTGTTGAATAAATTGGTCAGCGAGCTTATTACGCTGTACAACAAAAAAACAGAGCAACTGCTCTACTCAACCGAAATCAACCCCTCGATTATCAGCATGAACACCCAGATCAGAAGCACACAAAACGCCATTCTGGGTAATATCAACAATATTATCCAGAATTCTGATCAAGCCCTTCTGGAAATTGAAAAACGTATCAAAGTAATTACCGACAAAGCCAGCTATCTGCCTGTAACCCAACGTCGGTTATTTGGTTTACAACGGGAGTTTCAGTTGGCCGACAATATATACACCTACTTGCTTGAAAAAAGATCTGAAGCTCAGATTGCCAAAGCCAGTAACTTACCCGACAACGAGGTGATCGACGTGGCTCGCGCTGAACTAACCAAGCAGGTATTTCCCAAAAAGTCGCTCAATTACATGATCGCTTTGCTACTTGGCTTGTTGTTTCCGGTAGCGTATGTGTTGGGTAAGGATTATTTCAACGATACCGTTATTGAGAAAAAGGACGTTGAGCAAGCTACCAAATTCCCCATAATTGGTCAGCTGCTGCACTCCAATAAAGAAACCCAGCTGGTAGTTCTGGAGTCGCCCAAATCAAGTATCAGCGAGGCTTTTAGAAGCATGCGTACCAACATTCAATATGTGGCCAAAGGAAAAGAGAAGGTCTGTATTATGATTACAGCCGATATGGTTAGTGCAGGTAAAACCTTTGTTTCCATCAACACGGCCAGCATCTATGCCCAATATGGTAAAAAGACGGTATTGCTCGGCTTCGACTTGCGTAAACCTAAGATTTATCAGGATTTTGGTTTATCCAACAGTGTCGGCTTAACCAATTATCTTATTAATAAAGCTACTATAGAAGATATTATCCAGCCTTCCGGCGTAAGTGAACATCTCGATATGATTATGGCTGGTCCGGTACCTCCCAATCCTGCCGAATTAATTGCAGGCGAGCGTTGTGGCGAGTTGTTCAGAGAACTTCGCGAAAGGTATGACTATATCATTATTGATACGCCGCCTGTTGGGTTGGTGACAGATGCTTACTTGCTAATGGAACATACCGATGTCAATATTTTCCTTGTTCGCCAGGGAGTTACACATAAAAAGGTTTTTGCTTCCATCATTAAAGATATAGAAGATCGTGGCATGAAAATGAATATCGTAATCAATGATATCAAACTTTCGGGTGGAGGTTATGGCTACGGTTATGGCTACGGTTATGGTTACGGCTATGGCTACGGTTATGGTTACGGCTATGGTTACGGCTATGGCTACGGCTATTATACCGATGACAAGCCCGACAAGAAAAAGTCGTTTGCCAAACGGTTGTTTAATAAGCTGTAAGGTCTGTTTTTGATTATTTCAGGTAATCAATTTCAGGTGAATTTTTAGGGATAAATTAATGATGATAAGCATGAACGCGCAACCAAAAAACTTTGCTTTGATTGGTGCAGCCGGGTATATAGCCCCGCGCCACATGAAAGCGATTAAGGAAACCGGCAATAAACTGGTTGTGGCTCTCGATCCCATGGACAGTGTTGGAATTATCGACAGCTATTTTCCCGATGCCGATTTTTTTATTGAGCCTGAACGGCTCGATCGGCATTTGGATAAACTGCGTCGCTCAGGGCACAACAAAGTAGATTATGTAAGTATTTGTTCACCGAACTTTCTTCATGATGCACATATCCGCATGGCTCTGCGCAACGATGCCGATGCCATTTGCGAAAAACCACTGGTGCTTAACCCCTGGAATCTGGACTATTTAACTGAAATAGAACGTGAAACAGGGAAGCAGATATTCAATATTCTCCAATTACGTCACCACCCTGCCATAATTAAATTGAAGGAAGAATTTGGTAAAACCTCGAATGTTATTCATGACATCGACCTGACTTATATCACCTCCAGGGGCAAATGGTATTATTACTCATGGAAAGGAAATCACGCTAAGTCAGGTGGAATTGTAACCAACATCGGTATACACTTTTTTGATATGTTAAGTTGGGTTTTTGGAAAACCTGTCGACAGTAGGGTGCATCTGATGAACGATAGTAAAGCCTCAGGATTTTTGCAGTTAAAAAATGCACGGGTCAGGTGGTACTTAAGTATCGACGGTAACGATTTGCCTGAGTTTGTAAAACAGCGTAACCAAAGCACTTACCGTTCGATTGCGGTTAATGGTGAAGAAATCGAGTTTAGCGGTGGATTTACCGATCTTCATACCCAGAGTTATTCAGATATACTCCATGGTGGTGGGTTTGGCCTAAACGAAGCGCGCACCAGCATTGAAATAGTGCATGATATCCGTCATAAACAAGTCGAAAACCATTCGGATGATCAGCATCCTTTTGTTAAACATTCTTTGTAATAAATGGATCCTAACGAACGACACTGGTACGCCATTTATGTAAAATCTCGTGCTGAGAAAAAGGTGGCTATCGAGCTTGAAGCTGAGAATGTAACCTATTATCTTCCATTGATAAAAGTGCTGCGATCCTGGACTGATCGCAAAAAATGGGTTGAAGAACCTTTATTCAAAAGCTATATTTTTGTGTATGTAAACAAGTCGGAATATTATAAGGCCATTTATGTTCCCAATGCCTTGAAATATGTTTCGTTTGAAAAACAAGCTGTTATTATTCCCGAACAACAGATTGAGGCCATAAAGTACTTTTTGGAAGAAACAGAGCCTCCCATGCCCGATGAAATTGACTTGAAAAGAGGTATGATGGTCGAAATCATACAAGGTAGTATGACTGGCTTAAAAGGTGAATTGGTTGAGGTGAATGGTAAAAACCGCGTCAAGGTTCAAATCGATGTCGTAGCCAAATCAATTACCCTGCAAATACCCCCTTCAAAGCTCAGGGTAATCGAATAGCTGTAAACATAGTTGCCTCCAAAACAAGAAAGAATCGTATTTTTGTGCTTTTTAACTTTAGAAGCATGAACGTTCCGTCATATCATATCAACAACCTGAGAGAGCTTGAAGCCGAAAGTATCCATATTATCCGTGAGGTGGCTGCTGAATTTGAAAATCCTGTTATGCTTTACTCCATAGGAAAAGACAGCTCGGTGATGGTTCGTCTGGCCGAAAAGGCCTTTTATCCCGGTAAAGTTCCTTTTCCTTTGATGCATATCGATAGCAAGTGGAAATTCCGCGAAATGACTGCCTTTCGTGATAAGTATGCCAAAGAAAATGGTTGGGATTTAATTGTGCATTATAACAAAAAGGCTTACGAAGAAGGAGTAGGTCCGTATACCCATGGCAGCAAGGTGCATACCGATGTAATGAAAACACAGGCTTTATTGGAGGGATTGAGTAAGTATAAATTTGATGCTGCATTTGGTGGTGCTCGTCGTGACGAGGAGAAATCAAGAGCCAAAGAGCGGATTTATTCATTCAGAGACAGATACCATCAATGGGATCCGAAAAATCAACGCCCTGAACTGTGGGATATTTATAACGCCAAGGTGCACAAAGGGGAGAGCATTCGTGTTTTCCCGATTAGCAATTGGACCGAATTAGACATTTGGCAGTATATCAGGCTTGAGCAGATTCCCATTGTGCCTTTATACTACGCAAAGGAGCGCCCGGTGGTAAACGTCGATGGCAATTTTATTCTGGTTGATGATGACCGTATGCCTCCCGAAATGGCGGCTAAGGCTGAAATGCGGAAGGTGCGTTTTCGGACTTTGGGTTGTTATCCCCTCACGGGAGCTATCGAGTCGGAGGCTGATACAATTGAAAAAATTGTGGAAGAAATGATGGTAGTTACCAAAAGCGAACGTACTACCCGGGTTATTGACTTCGATCAGGAGGCCAGCATGGAACAAAAGAAACGCGAAGGATATTTTTAACTTAGGCGTTTCGGGTTCTGTAATTTTATACAATAAAAAAAGAATATCATATACATGGAAATAAAAGACTTTCTTGATCAGGATCAAAAAAAGGATTTGCTGCGATTTTTAACAGCTGGTAGTGTCGATGATGGAAAATCCACACTCATTGGAAGGTTGTTGTTCGACAGTAAAAAGCTTTATGAAGACCAGCTTTCGGCACTGGAACGCGACAGCAAACGCGAAGGTCATGCAGGTGAAGAAATTGATTATGCGCTGCTCCTCGATGGATTAAAAGCTGAACGCGAACAGGGCATTACCATTGATGTGGCCTACCGGTATTTTTCTACAGCTAAGCGTAAATTTATTATTGCCGACACGCCCGGTCATGAACAATATACCCGAAACATGGTGACTGGCGCTTCAACGGCAAACCTTGCCATTATCTTGATTGATGCCCGCAAAGGGGTTATTACCCAAACCAAACGACATACTTTTCTGGTTTCGCTACTGGGCATCAAACACGTGGCCCTGGCTGTAAATAAAATGGATTTGGTGGATTATAGCGAGGAGGTCTACGATAAAATTTGTACTGATTATAAGGAGTTTATCACACCCCTAGGCATACCTGATGTGCGCTTTTTTCCCATGTCTGCCTTAAAAGGTGAAAATGTAGTCGATCTGTCGGATAAAATGCCCTGGTATCATGGAAAAAGCATGCTTGAATACCTGGAAACCATTCACATCACAAGCGACCGTAACTTTTCAGATTGGCGTTTTCCGGTTCAGTATGTCATTCGTCCAAGCCTCGATTATCGGGCTTTCGCCGGAAAAGTGGCCTCAGGTATTGTGTCGGTCGGTGATGAGGTGCTGGTGTTGCCTTCGCGAAAAACCTCTCGTGTTAAGGAAATTGTTACCTTTGATGAATCACCCGAAATGGCCTTTCCCCCTCAATCGGTGAGTCTGACCTTAGAAGATGAAATTGATGTTTCACGTGGTGATATGCTTGTACATCCAGCCAATATTCCTGTAATTTCACGGCATTTTGAGGCCATGTTGGTTTGGATGGACGAAAAACCAATGAATTTCAACACGCAGTTTTATATCAAGCATAACTCGAACACCACCAAAGCGCGTATCGACAACATCAATTACATGATGAACATCAATACGCTCGAAAAATATCAAACCCGTGCGTTTAATCTCAACGAAATAGGACACGTTACCATTACTTCCGTAAAGCCCTTATTCTTTGATCCCTATCAAAAGAACAGACAAACCGGGTCGTTTATTTTAATCGATCCTATGACCCACAATACGGTTGCCGTTGGCATGATTACCGATAAAACATCTGCTGAACAAACACACCGGATAACGCAACACGAGTTTCAACAGGTTGTCAAAGGGGAATTACTTATTGATTTGGATACCAAGGAAAGGCGATTTAATCAAAAACCTCATACCCTTTGGATTACCGGATTGCATGGATCGGGGAAAAACGAGTTGGCTTATACACTTTACCGCGAGTTGTTTCATCAGGGAGCTACTGTGGTGCTGTTCGATGGCAAATCAGTTCGTGCTGGCTTATCGCGCGAGTTGGACTATTCTCCTGCCGACCGGGCTGAGCATTTGCGGCGTGTTGCTCACCTGTGCCGTTTGCTTAACGATCAGGGAATACTTGTGATTTGCTCCTTCGTTTCTCCCGACCAATCGGTGCGCGATCAGGTGTCTAGCATCATTGGTGAAGACAAATTCCATTTGACGTATCTCGATGCCGATCTCGACTTTTGTCGTAAAAACGATAAATATGGTATTTACGAGTTAGCAGATCAGGGTAAAATTCAACATTTAGCTGGTATTGATATGCCATTTGATATCCCCCCCACGCCAGCCATTGTTTTAAAGGCAGAAAAAAAAGATCAACATGCTGAAGATGTATTACTGTACCTGAGTCAGCATAAAATTTTCCCGTTATCATGAGCCGGACTATTTTAGTTTTATCGTTCCTTGTTATAATTGCCGGATGTTCACAGCCTCCTGTTTATGAAAACCATGTTAAAATGGACAACCAGATTTGGAACAGGTTCGATTTTCTTTTTTTTGAAGTCCCCGTGCAGGATGATCAGTTGTATGATTTCTACCTTGATGCTGACTTCACCACTGATTATCCCTGGGATTATCTGGAACTTAACATCACCTTTTATGAATCGGGTGGGGGTATGCGTTCAGCGGATTATGTTTTCGATATCGATAAAACCAAAACAGATAAGGAAGGTATAATTAAAGGTTCATTCACGGTAATTAAGGGGATAAAATTTAGTTCAACAGGAATTTCCAAGGTGCGTGTTGAAAACAAGATGTACAAAGTACAAACACCTGGTGTGGCAAGTGTTGGGCTTATTACCCGGATGACAGAATCGGAGTAAATCTGAGCAAGTTAAAACATAAAAGCGGAAAAACCCTCTATTTCAACATAAAGGTAGTATGTCCGATGTTGTTGTTTTCGAGAAAAAGATCCACATGGTATAAGCCGGGTTTTAGCTCTTTGGTGCTGCGGCGATTCCATGAAATACAAACCTCTTGCGACACGTTTTGATAATCTACCGTTTCGGTAGCAGAATATTGGAGTTTTTCTCCGTTGAAATCGAACGAAAAGTCGTCGGTTCTTCCTGCCGAAAGTATTTCTTTGTTTGGTTCAGCTATGCGGACATAGATGGTTTTATTACCGGGTTCTACTACTTTATTCTCACCTAACGTAAAACAAACTTTTACTAAATCGGTTCTTTTAATTTTGTCGGTTTCAACTTGCTTTCCTCCTCCTTTCTGATGCATTGGCATGGCGGTGAGGTTGTAAACATTGAGTATGGCGGCGGTTGTAACGATGTCGGCAAGCACCTCGGTTTGTTCCTCAAGTTGTTGGTTTTTACGTTTTTCTATTTTTATTTCTTCTTTTATTTGCAGATTTTCCTGGGTTAACTCCTGGTTAATGGTAACAATGCTGTCCATTTGCCGAACATATCCTTGCGCTATAACCTGTAAACGATCGATTTTTTTCTTTATCTTATAATATTCCCACTTAAAATTAAGCATCTGTTTGATTTCCTTGGCGTTGGCTTGTATTACACTGTCCATAATAACAAGCGAATCTGAGATTTCACCATAGGCAACCTTCATTCTCTCATGCTGAATCACCAACGAATCCAATTCAGTTTGGAGCTCTATTCGCTGCAATTCTTTTTCGGTAACCAAATCTTTCATGTTATTTTTTAGAGAAATCAGCCACACTGATAACCCAATAATTCCGAGAGCCAAAATTACCAGTACGATGTACATCCACAGATTTGAACTGCTTTTTTGCGGGGTTTGCATTTTGTTTTCCTGCGCTTCCATGACTATATAATTTACGTGCAAAGTTAAAGAGAATAGCTACTAAAAGCAAACTTTTGTTTTTGGTGTAATATTGTGCAAAGTCTTTAATAATCTATTACAAAGTTATTCCCATTTTTTCCATGAGGAAAGTGGCGTTTAAATTTTGCGAAATACCGTCTTTAAGCGTATAATCAAACGACAGGTTATCTCCTGCTATTTCAACTTCAAAACGTTTGTTAATTACATGATCAGGGAATTGCTCGGCTAATTTTCCAAGTGCTAAATCGTGTGTCGCAATCATTCCCGAAGCCTGAAGTCCAATTAACTGGGTGATAAGCGCTTTAGAACCTTTTTGTTTATCGGCGGAATTGGTTCCTCGCAAGATTTCATCGAGGATGATGAAAAGCGGCTGGTTGTGTTGTAACCTGTCTATTATTTCTTTAAGTCGTTTTAGTTCGGCAAAAAAGTAAGATTCGCCATCCTGAAGCGAATCGGTGGTTTTGATTCCTGTGTAGAGTTGAACAGGTGAAAACTTAAATTGTCGGGCAAGCACGGGCGCACCTGTCATGGCCAAGACCATATTAACACCGACCGTGCGCAGGTAAGTACTTTTTCCGGCCATATTCGCACCTGTAATCACCTGAAATTGCTTAAAACCGATAAAGAATGCAGGATTTCCAACGCATTTGTTTTGTGGCATGAGCGGATGTTTCAGGTCTTGCCCCATTAGCTCAAATTCTTTTTCTGAAATTTCAGGGAAGACACTGTTGGGATTTCCGTAGGCAAAGCCGGCAAATGAATTGAGTTCGTCGAAGTCAGCGAGTCCGCTAAACCAACTTGTTAACTGTTCACGATTTTTGTCTTTCCACTTTTCCATCCTGATAAGCTGTAGTATATCCCATAAAAAGAAAACGTTGAGCACAACACCCATCAGGAGATTCAGTCGGTAGTCCAATGCCGCCGTTATGGCTGAAAGTCGATCAATTTCGCTACTTGCCTCCGCTTTTCCATAAGTAATTTTGTGTTGTGCTTTGAGGTTGCAGGGGGCGCTAAAGGTTTCTTTCTCAACTAGTTTAAATAGGCGGGCATAGAGACGGAGTAATTTATTCTTTTTTGAAAGCAGGACATGAATCCGGCTGATTTCCGACATTCGAGGACCTAAAATAGCAAGGGGCAAGAGTAAGAAAAGTAAAAAGATACCCGGAGGGATAAGCCGAAATATGATGGCAAATACTACAGAAAATCCGATGATTGGCGTGAGTAAAAGCCATATTTTGTAGCTCATCTTGTTGTATGTCTTCTTGGTTTCAGATACCCACTGCAGTAAACGGGGTAAATCGTCCGGATTTTCGGGAAGTTCTCCAGTTAGAAATTGTGGCTCTATTCCTTTGGCTTGAAACAATTGCCGCCAATCAAGTTTATGTTGAAGTTCATCAATGGCTCCTTGTCGTTCCTTGATGACCTCACGATTCATCATCGGGTTTAGCAGCGATTGAATAAGCAAGTCTTTTCCTGAATGGAGTGCTGTTCTATTAATAAGCTGAAAAACAGATCTTTTACCAAACAAATCTAAATCTGCGGCATAAGGGTGATCTGTTTCCAGGTGGTCTTCGCCAGTTGGGTAGTCTTCGGTTTTTCGATCAAAAAGATTGATTTCTTGCGTGTTTATTTTAATAATGGCCAAAAGATGCGCCTTTTGCAGCTCAAGCTGATTATGCCTGCGAATTAGCATGATAAACAGGGAAATGCCGATTGCAAGTGCAATTCCAACGGCGGCAAGATTGAATGTGGTGAGTAAAAAAACAACCAGAACGGTGATCAGAAAAACAGCAATTCTTAAAAAAGAGATTTTTTGAATTTGTTTTTTTATTTTAGCTAATTCCTCCCCGGAGGCCGTGAGCCGAAGGTTGAATTCTTCTTTTGGCGATCTATTCATTGTGTTATACACTAATTCTCCAGACTGTTTTTGCAAAGGAACAAATTAAACCTTTCGGTGAAATTATATAAAGGTCGGAGGATTATTGTAAATCGTTTAACTCATTGAAGATTAGTGGCCAAAACACCGACTTTTTTATATTTTTTAACGTTTCCATCTAAATCGAACACTTCGATGTAAAACACGTAAATGCCTACAGGTGCTTTGCTGTTGTCGTCCATTATACCATCCCAAATGGCCATGCCGGATGTTCCCAGGTATTGGTTGTTGACAAGCTCCCTGATTTTCTGACCTTCGCTGTTAAAGATTAGCACATTCATTACATAACCAGCTGCTTCAAACTGGTATTCGATGGTTATAACATCCTGATAGCCATCGTTGTCGGGAGAGAAAATTTCCGGCACAAGTTGAACAGGGTCTTCTCCTTGTCCCTGAACCAGATACTGCGAGTTTAGATAACCCGGTGTGCCAAAGCCAACACTTTCAGCTGCTGAGTGCCAATTGTCGGCATTTGCTGCCGAAAGATCCGGGTTGATTCGTTCCAGCGCAACCCCATCAACATAGTTTAACAAAGGAAATTGCATGTCTTCGTTGTAACGGAAATTGTCAATTAATTCATGTCCGTTGTGTTGCAGCAACACCTGTCCTGAGTCGTTGTTGAAGGCCGGAAAGGATTCCATGCGCAAGAAGGCTTCCTTGTTTTGCGTATAGTACTGATTTTGTACGACATCTGGCGAAGAGGTGAGCACAAGATATGCTCCGGGTGTTATAAGTTGTTGCTCAGTTACCAGAGGGTAACTTGTGGTGTCGGGCGGGTTAGGCGGACTCACCCTGACTGACCCAAGCGACAAACCGGACAGGTCGAGGACTTTTTGTGATCGGTTGAACAGTTCTACATAATCTACTCCATCTGTCCACGGATTAAAAAGCAACTCGTTTATTACAATGTCTTGCTGACCAATAGTTTCTGGTAAGCCAAATGGCAGAGAAGTATCTGCTTTCATCGGCTGACCGGCACAGTTGGTGAGGTTTTTAAGTACTGTGAGATAGTATAGCTGCCCTTCGACAAAAGATGTTTCAAAATACAGTTCTATTTTTCTTAAATCATCAGGAACAAGGTAGGTAAACTGCGGGTTGCCCATGTTGTTGTCAACTGTATAATTCGCCAATACCTGTAGTTGTGTCTCATCCATCAGTTGATTAAATGAAAGCTGTAGGATGTTGTTAGCCAGAATAATCAGCTTGGCGGGAGCGGGGGACAAAACGATTTCGTTGTAGTTGCTGTTTTGCGTACCTGGTGTTCCTCCTTTCTCGTCTTTGGAGGCTCCCCAGTTTTCGCTGCCCGAGCAGTAGTTTTTCGGGTTCATTTGCTCAAGTGCCCAGCCTCCGTCTGCTTTATCCGGGTCTTTGTACCATTGATCTGAGTAGGTAAGCTGGTCTATCTGTAGTCCTTCTTTGCTTGTAAGCCAAAGACTTTGGCCGGCATTAGTCAGGGTAAAACTGGAAAAACCATAAAAAATTCCGTATGGGCTCAGTTCTGTTTCGGCTGTTTCTTTTGAAACAATGAGATATCCATTTGATGGAATCAGGCCTGACTCGAATATTTTATCTGTTGTGCCAATGGTTAGTTTCCATCCGGTGAGGTCGATGCTGTTAGGCGATGTGTTATAAAGTTCCAGGTATTCGAAGTCGGGTAAACCCACCACAGGATTGGGGTCAGCCATAATTTCGTTAATCACCACATCGCCTTGTGCGGCCTGGTAATACACAAATTCCATTGATCCGGCTTGCATCTGGTTTTCAGCTAAATCCTGAATACCATAAACCGTGATCAGGTTGGTTTGCCCTGAAGGAAACTTCTTTTCAAAAATCAGTTGTATGGTGGTGGGATCTCCTTCAACCAAAGCGGCTGATCTGGGTTTTCCAAGTCCGTTGTTGGCTTCGTAATGATCGAGATTAACCACGCTTGTCAGCAAAAGCGATTCGTCAAATGCAAGCATAAGGGTGCTGTCGTTTGTAACCCAGGTGTTTGTCCAAAGAGGTGCGGTGTTGTCGATTACAACAGGTCCGGCATACACCTCATCAAAATAAAACTTGCTGCTGTTGCTGGAGGTATAGGTGCACACAAAACCAAGGGTTGTTGTTTGGGTAAAGGAGTTGTCTACCCCTTCAGCTTCAAGCTGATAATTCTCGTTAGCGGTTGGGTCTGCGTACATTTTCCATACGCCCTGAGGGTTTTTTGTTATCTTCAGCCTGATGGCAAAAGAAGAAGCAATAAGGCCTTCGGTTCCTCTGCAGATGGATGTAATGGTTTCTCCCTCTTGTTTAAATAATTCCAGTGCATCGCCACTCCCCGATTCTCCAATCTGTACAAAATAACCATTCAATGGCAAGGTAAGGTATGGTTGGTCGCTGATGAGGTAGTATCTGGCAAAGTTATTCGACGATGGGCTAAAGGCCAACCTGACATAACAACGCCATTCGGCATCAGTTTGCGGCTGATTTGCTGTTCCAAGGTATGAAGTTCCGGCAGCGGTATCTTTAAGCTGAAGCTGAAAATCGGCGTTTACGATAAAACGAGCATCATCACCCGTCCAAGTAGGGTTTTGGGTAAAATTACCATCTGAAAAATTGTCTGTAACCTGACTTAAGAGTAGCGCAGGAAAGAATAGCAGGAAAAAACTTAACTGTTTCATAAGATAAAATTTTGTTTTTTTGGGTAGCACCAATACGCCATGACTTGTAATATCATCGTTTGTTGTTGGATTTGGAGTCATGGCTATTTCATTTTTTGATATTTTTGCTGTACCGTTTTTTGGGCAGGTAAATGTAGTCAAAAATTGATCAGAAAATAGAATAGAGAGGATTTATTAACGTAAATTTTTTTTTAAAAGGTGTTTTTTCTGATCGCCAATAAAATAGTAATAATGAAAGTTGCGGTTTTTGGAGCCACCGGACTGGTAGGCCGGGAGATGATCAAAATACTCGAGTCAAGGAATTTTCCCGTTAGTGAGTTAATGGCCGTGGCTAGTGCACGTTCTGTTGGAAATATTGTCTTGTTTCGCGGGCAGGAAGTAGCTGTAATCTCAGCAGAAGAAGCGCTTAAGCGCCGTCCTGATTTGGTGTTGTTTTCGGCCGGAGGATCTGCATCGCTTGAATTTGCGCCACAGTTTGCTGCATATGGCGCGAAGGTTATTGATAACTCTTCAGCCTGGCGGATGCATGACGACATTCCACTGGTAGTTCCTGAGGTCAATGGATATGTGCTTAAACCTACTGATCATATCATTGCCAATCCAAATTGCTCCACCATACAATTGGTTATGGCGTTAGCTCCTTTGCATCACAGATATCAGATAAAGCGTGTGGTGGTAAGTACTTATCAATCAGTTTCCGGAAGTGGGAAAAAGGGAATCGATCAGCTTATGGCTGAAAGAAGTAACCAGCCTCACGAGAAGTTTTATCCTCATCAGATAGATTTGAATGTGTTGCCACATGCCGGCGATTTTGACGCCGAAGGCCATACTACCGAAGAGTTAAAACTGATTCGTGAAACCAAGAAAATCCTTGATCCGGCTATTGCGGTTTCGGCTACCGTTGTTCGTGTACCTGTAGTTGGCGGGCATTCTGAGTCGGTAAATATTGAATTTGAGCAAGATTTCACCCTGTTTGAAGTGAAACGGCTGCTTGGTGGCATGCCCGGGGTGGTTGTCTTTGACTTTCCGGAAGCCAATTTTTATCCCATGCCTGTTATGGCTCAGGGCAAAGATGAGGTTTTCGTGGGACGCATCCGTCGCGATGAGTCGAAAGCCAATTGCTTGAATATGTGGGTTGTTTCTGATAATCTACGAAAGGGTGCAGCTACCAATGCCGTACAGATTGCCGAATACTTACTATCACAAAAGCAGGTTTAAATAATGAAAATATACAACTGCATTGCCGATTTTAAACCTGTTGATAACGCGATTGTAACTGTTGGCACTTTTGATGGCGTACATGCCGGACACCGCGCAATTTTTGAACGGATGAAGAAGGAGGCCGAACTTCACAACGGAGAAACGGTAGTAATCACTTTTCATCCACATCCCAGAATTGTTCTCGACCCTGATAACGCTGCCCTCAGGTTTATAAAAACCCAGGAACGAAAAATACAGGATATTGCCGAAGCGGGCATTGATCATTTAATTGTAGTAACCTTTACCCGACAGTTTGCCAATACTTCTTCAAGCGATTTTATTCGCCATTTGGTGGTGCCAAAAATTAAGCCGGTTGCCCTCATCGTTGGATATGACCATCATTTTGGAAAAGACCGGTCAGGTAGCATGGATTTACTTCATGTTTTAGGTCAAGAGTTTGGATTTGAGGTGGACATGGTTGAGGCCTTGCAAATCGACGGCGAAACTGTGAGCTCCACAAAGATTCGAAATCTATTGCAAGCCGGAGAAATTCGCAAAGCCAACCGGATGCTCGGGAGCGACTATTCTATTACCGGCAGGGTGGTAGTAGGTAAATCAATTGGCCGTAATCTGGGTTTTCCTACCGCCAACATTGAGGTGGATGATCATTATAAACTGATTGCTGCCGGCGGTGTTTATGCTTGTCGGGTTCATCACAACGGACAGGTTTACAAAGGAATGAGTAATATTGGCTTTCGGCCAACGGTAGACCACGGTGATTTAACCATCGAGGTTCATATTTTTGATTTTAATCAGTCAATTTACGATCAGCAGATAACCATCGACTTTGTCGACAGGATGCGCGATGAACGGAAATTTGAAAGTCTGGAGGCGTTAAAGCAGCAACTAACCAAAGACCGCGAAATGGCCTTGTCCATTTTATAATCAATAAAAACTACTGATTGATAGCCACATCAGCAGATAAACATTTTTCTGTTATTATTTTTCTGCTATTTTTGTGAACTCTTGATAAAATGCAACATAAAATAATAACTATGAAACAAAAAATCTCCGGCCTTTTAATGGCCTTGCTGCTGGCCTTTGCGGTTGTAAACAACGCCACAGCCTGTACAAACTATTTAATTACAAAGGGAGCCTCAGTTGATGGGTCGACCATGATTTCTTATGCTGCCGACTCTCATGTGCTTTATGGTGAGTTGTATCACTGGCCTGCAGCTACGCATCCTATCGGTTCAATGTTAAAGGTATACGAGTGGGACACAGGGAAATATCTGGGTGAAATCAAACAAGCCCTTACCACATATAACGTAGTAGGGAACATGAACGAACATCAGGTAGCTATTGGTGAAACCACTTACGGAGGACGTTCTGAACTTGGAAGTCAGCCCGGTGCGGTTGTTGACTATGGCAGTTTGATTTACATCACCCTGCAACGTGCAGCCAATGCCCGCGAAGCCATTAAAATAATGACTGATCTCGTGGCTGAATATGGCTACGCAAGTTCGGGCGAGTCGTTTAGCATTGCTGATAAAGATGAAGTCTGGATTTTGGAAATGATCGGAAAAGGTGAGGGTGAAAAGGGAGCTGTTTGGGTAGCCCTTAAAATCCCCGATGGATATGTGTCAGGGCACGCCAACCAGGCACGCATCACCACTTTCCCTCAGTCGATTAAAAAGAACGCTATTTCTTCAAACGAAATGGATAAGATAAACAACCCGGAAATCGAATGCGTATATGCTGCTGATGTTGTGTCTTTTGCACGCAACAAAGGTTGGTACACCGGCGATGATGCAGATTTCTCATTTAGTGACACCTACGCACCTGTTGATTTTGGTGGGGCACGATTTTGCGAAATCCGTGTTTGGACAATGTTTAATGTTGTTGCCGGAGGCATGGATAAATACTGGGATTATGTAAAAGGAGACATCCTGCATAACGACAAATTTGAAAACGGAAAATCCAATCCAAATCACTATGCTACCAACAGGATGCCTTTATGGATTAAGCCTGAAAAGAAAGTGAGTGTGCATGATATGATGAATTTTATGCGCAACCACTTGGAAAACACCGAGCTCGATATGAGCCTTGACGTCGGAGCAGGACCATTTGCTTCTCCTTACCGCTGGCGTCCGCTAACCTGGAAAGTTGATGGAGTAACCTATTGTAACGAACGCGCAACTGCTACTCAGCAAACCGGTTTTTCATTTGTAACCCAGTCCAGAAGTTGGCTTCCTGATGAAATTGGCGGGATAATTTGGTGGAGTGTTGACGATGCCTCTGGAGCGGTTTATATGCCTATGTATAGCAGCATCACGAAAATTCCTTATAATTTTGAAGTTGGAAACGGATCAATGATGGAGTGGTCAGAAACCTCAGGTTTTTGGATTTTTAACCAGGTTCAAAATTTCGCCTATGCGCGTTACAACGCGATTCATCCGGAAATCCAAAAAGTACAAACTGAACTCGAAACAGGATTTATCAGCATGACTCCTGCCGTTGATGCCGGTGCGCTGGCTCTGCTCGAAAGCAACAGAGAAGCGGCCTTGAATTACCTTACTGGCTATTCATGCGGCGTGGGTGCTGACGTTTTCAATATCTGGAAAGACCTCTACCAATATCTTTTTATGAAATATATGGATGGCAACACCAAAACCAAAGCTGAACTCCCCGAAGGTTATTTGTATGTTGCTCCTCATGTTGAGTTCCCGGGTTATAGCCCCGAAACTTATAAACTTATTATAAGAGAAACGGGTGACAAACTAAAGGTCACCGGTAGTTCTCACTAAATACTGCACAAGGGGAGTCGGAAAAGGGCTCCCTTTTTGTTTTATCCTTTTTTCGGTTAATTTTGTTTTAATCTTTTTATACAACACCATGCTGATGAAGAAAATCCTTGTGCTATTTGCCTTTTTGAATCTTTCTTTTGCGGGTTTTTCGTGCACCAATATTCTGGTAACGAAGGGAGCTTCAGCCGATAGTTCTACTTTCTTATACTATAGTAACGATGGAGAATGGCTTTATCATTTGAATACCACTTCGGCGGCTGATCATCTGCCAGGCGATTCATTATCTTTTACCAGTATGTCAGGTAAAGCGGCTAAAATTCATCAGGTAGCGCACACTTTTGCCATCATTGGTTTTCAGATAAACGAGCACCAACTGGCCATTGGCGAGACCACTTTTTTAGGACGTGAGGAACTTTGGGACAAAGACCTGCCTTTAAAATACTGGGATTTGATGAGTCTGGCTTTGCTTCGTGCCAAAACTGCCCGCGAAGCCATTGAAGTTATCACCACATTGGTTGAACAATATGGTTATGGAAGCGAAGGGGAATCTTTTTCTATTGCCGACCCCAATGAAGCCTGGATACTTGAAATGATTGGAACAGGAGGAAGAGGAAAGGCTGTTTGGGTGGCTTGTCGTGTGCCCGATGGCATGATTACGGCCCATGCCAATCATGCCCGTATTGGCAATTTCCCGCTCGATGATCCGGACAACTGCCTGTATTCGCCCAATGTAATTGACCTGGCCATCGAAAAAGGATATTATGATCCTGAAAGTGGACAAGCTTTTCGGTTTAATGATGTGTATGATCCTCCCTCGCCTGAACATTTAAAATATACTGAAACAAGGGTCTGGAGCATTTTTAACCGGGCAGCGCCTTCAGTCAATTTTTCGCCCGACTACAGCCGTGGAATACAAACCGCTGATCCTTATCCGTTGTTTATAAAACCTGACAGAAAGCTATCTCTTCAGGATGTTTTCCGGCTTGCCCGCGATCACTACGAAAACACTCCCATGGACATGACCGTAGGCCCTGAAGCAGGACCTTTTGGAAATCCAAACAGAATCCGACCCTTGTCGTGGGAGCTGGACTCTACCACTTATTCGTGGGAGCGAGCCATTAGCACTTATAACACGGCTTTCAGTTTTGTTGCCCAGTTACGCAGTTATTTTCCAAACGAGATAGGTGGTGTGATGTGGTTTGGCGTTGATGATAGTTATACGACATGTTATTTTCCTGTGTATTGCCAGGTGACGGAGATATCAAAACCATTCAGAACCGGAGATATCAACGCTTATTCCAGTGAGTCGGCTTGGTGGGCTTTCAACCTGGCGGCCAATTACGCCAACATCCGTTACAATTTGATGGTGGCAGATATTCAAATAAAGCAGGAAGAAGTTGAAGATTTGCTGATCCTGCAGCAGGATTCGGTTGAACAAATAGCCATGTCGTTAGACAGCGAGAAACGAATTAATTATCTGACTCAGTATTCCATTGAAATGGGCAATTACGTTCACCAACAGTGGGTTAATCTTGGTAATTTTCTCATTACCAAATACAACGATGGATACATAAAAGATCAGAATAATCAAATACAATCTGTAGGTTACACTGAGGACTGGTTGCGATTTGTGCGTGATCAGGATTCTTTAAAACACAAAATCAACAAAAAAGCCAACGAATTGTAATGGGCTCTTTTGTTGATTTTGAACAAACTAAAAGATCGTCCGGCTTTTAATCAAGTAGCTCTTGTAGTTTTACTTGGAGCGCTTCACCTCTCAGGTTTTTATCAATAATAATACCTTCGGGGCTAATCAGGATATTTTGCGGAATTGACTGAATACCATAAAGTTTTCCGGCTGAGCTACTCCAGTATTTGAGGTCTGAAACCTGAGTCCAGGTCAATTGATCGTCAGCAATGGCTTTTTCCCAGCTGGCCTTGTCTTTGTCGAACGAAACGCCAAAAACATCAAATCCTTTGTCGTGATATTTTTTATAAGCCTCTACCACATTGGGGTTCTCGGCTCTGCAAGGGGAGCACCAGGCGGCCCAAAAATCTACAAGAACATAGTTTTTGCCCACTACTGAAGAAAGAGGTGTTGGAACGCCTTCAGGGCTGTCGAGGGTGAAATCGACAAAAGGCTGACCGATGGCCACGCTTTTTAAGGTGGCTACCTGATCCTGGAGTTTTTTAACATAAACTGATTGACTTATAACAGGTGAAAAGGCATTGGCCAGACTGTCGAGCATATCGAGATCGTACTGATACGAATTGCTAAGAATCATGAACGCTGCAACTATTTTATCAGGGTTGTTAAAAGCGTATTGGGTGATAAAGGCTGATTTTTGATTGTCTAACTCAATGTATTCAGCTTCCAGAGCATCCATTTTGTCGGTGTCGCCGGCTTGTCGTGCCTGCCCATATTGCTGTCCCAGCATGTTCATCTGCATGTCGATGGCCGTTGTTTCGGCGTTAAAGGCATTTAAATCATCCTGCGAAACCGATCCGGTTATGGTGATGTTTTCTAAATCGTTATACTCGCCGATGATGTTCATTTCGCCCTTTTCCATAAAAACAGGGATATTTCCTCTGGTGTTTTTAAAAGTCAGGTAGAAAAGCTCAGGCAATTCAACGTTTGCCCAAATTTGTGCTTTGTCTTCACTGAAAACCGCCGAATCGAATTTTACTACCACACCTTCAACACGTTGAGCTAAAAATACACTGTCGCCATTAGCTCCGTTAAGGGTGATTTGAAGGCTTGCATTACCGGTTTTTTTTGCTGGCTGATTACAAGCGGCTATCAATACAACGATAGCAATTAAAAGTACGTTTAAAATTTTTTTCATGAATGTGGAGTCTTAATTAAACCATAGGAAACGAGTGGACAAAGCTAATCACCTTGCTGATATAACAGGCAGCAAAAACGAAATATTTCTTCTTTACTGATTATTTGGCTGTTTCTTTAACCCGGATATCGCCCAGAAGTACATCCCAGAAACCGATAAGTCTTCCTCCGATTTGTGTTTCTTTACGTTTTACATAAACGGTAATGTCTTTTTTGGTGGTATCCTGATAGATTAAGCGCCCTTCGGCATCATAGCCTTTAAACTTCTGAAAAATGGTAATTACCCCAACATAAGTTCCATCGGGTTGTTGTTGTAAATCACTTACATACTCAATGTTATACCATTCAATATCAACTTTGTTGTAGTTAAGGCGCATGAGTCTTTCAAAGTATTTGCGCACTGTGTAGTAGTTTATTTCCTGTTTGGTTAGCGATGAAACACCCATTTCACTGCCTTGCATAAACAGTTCTTCAGCACGGTCGATCACTCTATTGGCTTCACTCCAGGGAGTTTCCTTGCTGCCAATAATGCTGATGTACTTACTTAAATCGCGTACTTTCTCAAGGGCCAGGCTGTCGATGGCTTGTTTTCGTTCCGGACTCAATTCCTGTGCTACCGATGATATCGAGGTAAGACCCAAAAAGAGTAAAAAGATTATGGTGAGCTTCTTCATGGTTTCTATTTTTTAATGAGTTCAAGTTCAGTAATTTTTCCCAGGCTGTCGTATTTCACGGCCTCTACTTTGAAGTTGTTTTGTTTTTTGTCTTTTAGATAGTTCAAAAACAGCGCAATGGTAGTTGGTCTGTCGTAATCGTTAAATCCGCCTGCCTGGCTGATAATGATTAAAACCGGAACATCTGGCGTGGCATATTGCTGTAAGGCCAAATTGATTTGACTGTTGGCCGCCTCCACGCTGCTTGCCCCGGCAATGGCGTCAAATACCGATTCGATAGGCTGATTTTTTGATTGCTCCGCCTTTTGTCTTTCCTCCTCAATTTTTCGCAAGCGCTCCTCTTCTGCTTTACGTTCAATTTCTGCACGTTTCATGGCAAGAGCCGAACCGGCTTTGTCAATCAGAGAAACTACTTCCGGATCATCGATATTATAGGATTTTATCACCTCTAATCGTTTATCCTGCTCGTCGAGTGTCCATTGTGAGGTACCATCGATAATGGCATTCAGGTCGCTTTTGGCCTGAACAACTTTAGCGGCGTACTCGGCAGCGGCTTGTTCGCGTGCCAGTTTCTTTTTGCTTTTACAGGAGGTATTTACTCCTGACATTAGTAGACTGATCAGAACTATAAACAACAGTCCTGAACTTTTTTTAATCAAGTGGTTCATATGCCAAATTTTATTCATGGTGTGTTTTTTCTAAAGTTAAAACAATGCAAAAATATCTAAAATATTGTGAACTTTGCAGCTTATTAAAATATGCCAAAACATTATAACATACCTATATTCATACCCGAGCTGGCTTGTCCATTTCGGTGTGTATTCTGTAATCAACGCAAAATCAGTGGCCATATTTCAATTCCATCACCCGACAACATCTTAAAAATTGTTAACAATCATCTAGCCACCTTTACGCATGAGTCTCGGAATGTGGACATTGCCTTTTTCGGCGGAAATTTCACAGGAATTCCCTTGCAAGAACAAGAGCAATATCTGCGCCTGGTGGAACCCTTTGTGCTGTCGCATCAGGTGCAGGGCATCAGGATAAGCACACGTCCGGATTATATCAATGAACAAGTGCTTGATCTGCTCCGGCGCTACCATGTTACCACCATCGAACTTGGGGCTCAATCATTTGATGATGAAGTGCTGCGAAAATCTTATCGTGGGCATAACGCCTTGCAAACGGAAAAAGCTTCCAGACTGATCCTGGAGAGCGGTTTTCATCTTGGCTTACAAATGATGATTGGACTTCCGGGCGATTCGTTGCAGGCCGCTTTGCATACGGCCAGCCGGATTGTTGCCCTCGGCGCTACCTCAACCCGTATATATCCCACAGTGGTTATCAACCAAACCGCGTTACACCAATGGTATGAAGAGGGTAAGTACCAACCATTAAGTCTTGATGAAGCTATCCGCTGGACGGCACATCTTTTGCCTGTATTTGAAGCCGCCGACATCGATATTTTACGGGTTGGACTTCATCAGTCTGAAGGGCTTGTTTTGGGAAAGGAATTGATTGCCGGTCCTTTTCATCCTCAATTCAGAGAGTTGGTGCTTAGTCATATCTGGAGAAATCAGTTAGAAAAGGCCACTGAAAGCCTTGAAGTCAGCAGGTTTGAAATTCATATTGCTCCGGGGCAGATAAACTATGCTGTGGGGCACAAAAAAAGCAATAAGCTGTGGTTGGACAGCCGATACAATACCAGATTTATTGAAGACAAGCAGCTCGCCGGTCAGGAGTTCCGGATTGAAGCTGTTAGATAGAGAGTTTCTTTCGCTCGAACAACAAAAGCCAAAATACTCCAATGGTGATGGCGGAGTCAGCAATGTTGAAAATGGGTCGAAAGAAAATAAAATGCCCATCGCTACCAAAAAAGAAAGAGGGAACCCAGGAAGGTAAATCAGACGGAACGAGATCGATTATAGGAAAATACAGCATATCGACTACATGTCCATGCAGGAATGAAGCGTACCCCTGTCCTTCCTGAGCAAAACTGGCCACCGTATGGTAGGTACTTTCGGTAAAGATCATCCCGTAAAATGCGCTATCGATAATATTACCTACTGCTCCAGCAAAAATCATGGAGATGCTGAAAACGAGTCCACCGTGGTTTTTGCGCCGTGAAACAACAACCAGATACACTCCGATGGCCATAACGGCAAGAATCCTGAAAATACTCAGGGCTAGCTTGCCCCAGTCACCACCAAACTGAAAACCAAAGGCCATGCCTTTGTTTTCAGTAAAATACAGATTAAACCACGATCCCAACATGGGGATTTCTTCCCCCATTGTCATGTTCAGTTTTATATAAAACTTCAATACCTGATCAAGTATTAAGATCAGGAAAATAATTAGGGCTGCTCTTTTCAAATCAGAGAACTGTTTAACAGATAGTTAATTATTGAAATCGTTCGACTGCTTATTTTTGGCATCGATGCTTAAAGTGGCATGGGGAACAGCACGCAAACGCTCTTTGCTTATAAGCTTACCGGTAGCACGACAAATTCCGTATGATTTGTTTTCGATGCGGATGAGCGCATTCTCGAGGTTATTGATAAACTTCTGTTGTCGGGCGGCCATACGGCTATTTTCTTCTTTCGATAATACCTGTTGTCCTTCTTCGAGTACTTTAAAAGTAGGCGAGGTATCGTTAATGTCGTGATCACTTTGGTTACTGTATGCTTCTACCAGCATGGCTAAGTCTTCACGTGCGCTTTCCAGTTTCTTTAAGATGATGGCCTTGAATTCCTCAAGCTCTTCATCAGAATACCTGGTTTTTTTCTTTTCATCTGTAATCTTATCGTTCATATCCTTCAGTTTTTATCGCCAATTTTTAATTCTTTCCGTATATAAACCGGTCAAATATTCAAATTTGGCAGGTAAATATAGTGTTTTTTTAATCAACTATTCTTTTTCTATAACAAAATGTGTGACAACGCCCTCAACTAACTCTACCTCAGTCATGTTTTCGACCAGGCCATCGTTAGAAAAGATAAGTTTCGACAGCGTTTCGGAACAAATGTATTCCTCAAACGCTGAAAACGCCTTATCAGTATCCGGGTTGTTTAATATTTTCAATACAATTCGGTCGGTTACCTCGAAGCCTAATTCCTTACGCAGGTTCTGTACCCTGTTTACAAATTCGCGGGCCAATCCTTCGTTGTGTAACTCGTCGCTGATTGTTATATCGAGAGCAACTGTTACTTTTCCTTCGGTGGATACACTCCAACCCGGAATATCTTCAGTAAGTATTTCCACATCTTCCAGTGTAATCACCATGGTCTGATCTTCGATGACGAGGTTAAACTGACCTCGTGTTTCAATTTCTTTTATTTGTGGCTGAGTCATTTCCTGTATCAGTGAAGCCAGAACTTTCATCTGCTTCCCGAATTTAGGACCAAGTGCCTTAAAGTTTGGTTTTATCTTTTTTACCAGCACGTCGGCATCTTCTGACAGATATTCGATGGATTTGATATTTACCTCGGATAGAATCAAATCTTCAACCGTCTGAACCTGTGCACTGAACTTCTCGTTTAACACCGGAATCATTATCTTGGATAAAGGCTGACGCACCCGGATGTTGCTTTTTTTGCGCAACGATAACACCATACTTGAGATTTGCTGTGCCAGCTGCATTCTTTCTTCCAGATCTTTATCTATTATTTCCTTCTTTGCCACAGGAAAATCTGTCAGATGTACAGAAATGACCTGATGACGGTGGGTTACTTCGTTGAGGTCCATGAAAAGCCTGTCGGCAAAAAATGGAGCTATGGGAGCAATGAGTTGTGAAATTACCTCCAACACCTGATAAAGTGTTTGGTAAGCCTCAATTTTGTCTTTGGTGTAGTTTCCTTTCCAGAAACGTCTCCTCGACAAACGTACATACCAGTTGCTCAAGTGTTCGGTTACAAACTCCTGAATAGCCCGACCTGCTTTTGTGGGCTCATAGGCCGAGAGTGACTCATCTACATTGATAATGAGTGAGTTGAGCTCTGAGAGTATCCAGCGGTCTAGTTCGCTGCGTTCGGCAACGGGAATTTCGTTTTCGCTGTATTTAAATCCATCGATGTTGGCGTACAATGCAAAGAAACTATAAGTATTGTACAAAGTGCCAAAAAATTTCCGTTTTACCTCGTCGATGCCTGCCAAATCAAAACGCAGGTTGTCCCAGGGTTGCGAGTTGGTAATCATGTACCAGCGTGTGGCATCAGGTCCGTACTGATCGACTGTGGTAAACGGGTCGACAGCGTTTCCGAGACGTTTCGACATTTTGTTTCCGTTTTTGTCGAGAACCAATCCATTAGAGACCACGTTTTTGAAGGCCACAGAGTCGAAAAGCATGGTGGCAATGGCATGAAGAGTAAAGAACCATCCACGGGTTTGATCGACCCCTTCGGCAATGAAATCAGCGGGAAAATTTGATTCAAAAAATTCTTTGTTTTCAAAAGGGTAGTGGTACTGGGCATAAGGCATTGACCCTGAATCAAACCACACGTCTATAAGACCGCTTTCGCGGAACATTTTCTGACCGCTCGGTGAAACAAGAATGATGTTGTCCACGTAAGGGCGGTGAAAATCAAATGATTCATAATTCTCCTTCGACATGTCACCTGGCACAAAATCAGCCATTGGGTTTGTGTCCATAAAACCGACAGCGATAGCTTTTTCGATTTCACTTTTAAGCTCAGCGGCCGAACCAATGGCGATTTTTTCGGTTTTATCTTCTGTAACCCAAATAGGTAAAGGAACGCCCCAAAATCTTGAGCGGCTCAGATTCCAGTCTTGCAGATTTTCGAGCCAGTTTCCAAACCGGCCTTCTCCCGTTGCCTGTGGTTTCCATTTGATGGTTTTGTTGAGTTCGATCATCCGGTCTTTTAAGCTGGTGGTTTTCACAAACCAACTGTCGAGTGGATAATACAATACGGGCTTGTCAGTGCGCCAGCAATGGGGATAACTGTGTACATGCTTTTCGATTCGGAACGCCAAATTTTCTTTTTTAAGCTTCACAGCCAAATCAACGTCCAGAGAGGTGTCGTCTTTGCCCAGTGTTTCATCGTATTCATTTTTCACAAACCGTCCGGCAAATTCACTATAGTCTCGAAGGTTTACAAAATCATTTACGAACGAATCATCCAACATATCAGGAGCGTAAAACCGGCCTCTCAGATCAACCATGGGACGGGTTTCTCCGTTTTTGTCAATCAGGATGAGCGGAGCTATACCGGTGGCTTTCGCAACCCGGTCGTCGTCGGCACCAAAGGTAGGCGCAATGTGTACAATACCTGTTCCGTCTTCGGTAGTGACAAAGTCGCCCGGGATAACCTCAAAAGCTTTTCCTATGGGCTTAATCCAGGGAAAAAGTTGTTTATATGAAATACCCGTAAGTTCATGGCCTTTGTATTCGCCCATAATTTTGAAGGGAATTTTCTTGTCACCGGGTTGGTAATCGTTTAGGTCGACTTCAGTATTTTTCTCATTAAAAAAAGCAGACATCCGGTCTTTGGCCAGAATAACGGTAATGGGCAACCCGGTGTAAGGGTTATAGGTGGCAATTTTTAGGTAAGTAATTTGCTCGCCTACTGCAAGTGCAGTGTTTGAGGGTAAAGTCCAGGGAGTGGTAGTCCAGGCCAGGATATATAAATCTCCGAACACCTCTGTAAACAGGGTCTCGGATTTTTCATTCTTCTCCACTTTGAACTGCGCCACAACAGTGGTGTCGCTTACATCGCGGTAGCAGCCGGGTTGGTTTAGTTCGTGGGTGCTTAGTCCTGTGCCGGCAGCAGGCGAATAGGGCTGTATGGTATATCCTTTGTACATCAGGTCTTTGTTATAAAGCTGTTGTAGCAAGTACCAAACCGATTCAATATATTTGTTGTCGAAGGTAATGTATGGATTTTCCAAATCAACCCAATAACCTATTCTGCGTGTGAGGTCGTCCCATAAATCTTTGTATTTCAGTACCTCTACACGACAAGCCTTGTTGTATTCTTCAACACTGATTTTTTTCCCAATGTCTTCTTTGGTTATCCCAAGCGTTTTTTCGACGCTTATTTCAACCGGCAGTCCATGCGTGTCCCAGCCTGCTTTGCGCTGAACGAATTTTCCTTTCAGGGTTTGATAGCGGCAAAACAGATCTTTAATGGTACGGGCCATAACATGGTGAATACCGGGTACGCCATTGGCCGATGGTGGTCCTTCATAAAACACGAAATGATCGTTGTTTTTCCGAAGGGACAAGCTTTTTTCGAAAATGCTGTTATCGTCCCACATTTTCCTCACCTCTTCAGCTAAATGAGGTAAGTTGAGCTGGTTGTATTCCCTGTATTTTTTCGACATTGATAATGCTGATTAGCGATTTTTTTAAGTCGGCAAAATTAGTAAAAAATACATGACAAAACCCGCTCTCAAAGTTTGATAATCTGCATATAAGCGCGACGGCAGTTCATACTGCAACAAGGAAAACGCAAAGGACGAGGGCAATAAATACTTTCGTCGGTATTACTTGCTCACAGGCACTTGATAGATATGGCTGTTATTTCGGTATCCCGACAAATCCTTATACCAATCCGGATATATAGTTCCTGATGATTCAGCCCATTCACCGAAATGCAAATAACCGCTGATTATTTCAGATTTTTCGATGGTATAATCAAACGATTCGGCGATGTTAATAGCCCAGGGCAGGTTTCCTGAGGTGAGGTAGTAACGTCCTGTTGCCGGGTCGCTGTTGTCGTCAGAAGTGCCGAAATACACAGGATCGGCTAAGGCCGTTGGCGCGTAATATGGCAAATGGACTTCTTTTCCGCGGATGCCATCAACAATCAAAAATGGATTGAAATTCTCCAGATTTAGGTCGGCTACTTCGTAAATTCCGGGAGAAAAAACAAGGTTAATTACTACAGTGTCGGGTTCAACGTATGGGGCATCTTGCTCCACGTTTATAAACCCGGTTGCCGATTGAAGAACGTCTTTTGCGTTATCAAAAACAATGATGGTCGGGTTGTTCTGGTCGGCTTCCAGGCCATTTTCGTCTAAAACCACCACGTCATTATTTAACAGGCTCCCTGTGGCGAAAATGTCAGTTGATGCTAGTTGACTGCTGGAGAACTGAAACCCGTATCCATTGTTATAACCTGCACCGATGGCACGCACCACTGTGTTGGAAATTACATCACTCACTTTGTTGTTGGCATTGGTAATTATTTCAAAGTTGTAGTCAACTACCAGATCGTTGAAGTCGTAATCGCCTTTCCCTGGCCATAAATCTTCAAATGCCAGACTGCCGTATCCTGCTGCTGGAAAGAAGTTAATAAAAGCCCTGGCCGGATCGTTAGGGAAGTCATCATCGGCATCCTGAATACCATCTCCGTCGCTGTCGGTAGCCACATTCTGGTTGTTGTAGGCTGCCTGTATTTCTGTTTGGGTCAGGGCGGCGTTAAAAAATTTCACCTCATCGATAAGTCCGTTAAAGAATTTTTGAGCTCCATTATCAGACCCAATAGAAGCAGGACGGGAATTTAAATTCAAAGTGCCTGAAACGTTTCTTGAATTGTTTAACTGACCATTGACATACAGTTTCAAAACAGCTCCATCATAGGTTACAGCTATATGATACCACTCGTTGAGTAACGGGCGGCCATCGGTGCTTTCAATAGATTCTGAAGTGCCGCTGGCTAGTCGAATATGGCCTTTCCATCCAGTCCATTTAGTACCCCCAATGCCGTGACCGTCCCAGTCGCCTTTTTGCGCAATTTTCGCTTCTTTGTAGTCTCTGGTTTTTGCCCAGGCCATGATGGTGAGGGTATTGGTAAAAACGAGCGAAGGATCGTTCGGGATGTTCACGTTATCGCTCTCGCCGTTAAACGACAAACAATTGTCGATAACGCCGGTGGTCCAGGTGGCTCCCGAAAGCGTACCGTTGTTTGAACCAACCACATCGGGTACGTTTGTGCCACCAAATTCATTCATTGGCCACCACGAAACCAGGTTTGCATCACCCGTGCCGGGATTGGGCGTGGTGGTAAAAATTGTATTGATTTCATCTACTGTAAGTGCTCGGTTAAAAAGTGCTGCTTCATCAACAAGCCCGCCAAAATATTCCGATGTCGGCATGCTGCCGATATATACATTTGTCACTCTGCTATTTAGGTTTCCAGAGGTAAGTAAGCTCGCTTTCAGTTCATTGTCGATGTACAGCTTCATGGTTTCGCCGTCGTAGGTAGCTGCCACATGATGCCAGTCGGCATCAATAATTCGTTCGGCCCAGGGCGTTGTTACAGATTTGTAAGTGGGATTATAGAGTGCAAAATTTACTTTTCCGTGGTTATCTATGCGTACAATATATTTTGTGTTGTGAAACATGAGTGTGCCGTCATTTCCAATTTCACCCATTTTAAACCAAAAAGAAAGACTTATTGCATCGTTGGTGAGGTTCAGGTCAGGATTTGATGGAATCATCACGCTACTGTTTTCGCCGCTCAAACTTATGCAGTTTTGGTTGATGCCTGGTGTCCAGGAGCCTCCTGTAACTTCACCATTAAAACCGCCTTGTGCATCTGTGGCTTGTGTGCCTGAGGTTTCGTTAAAATGCCACAAAGCCAATAAGCCATCAGTAGGATAATCCAATACCTGAACGCTTGATTTTTGGCTGTTGTCGGCCAGGTCAATTTGGATAAATGCCGAAGTGATCGGGATTTGTAAGCCATTTACCAACAACATTTCTACTGTGGCAGGAACCGTAACCTCAACAACATATGGTGCTTCAAGTTGATTATAGAACCCCTTGTGGTACAGAATTTTTCCGTCTGTTGACTTGACGGAAATCACCTGAGCCTGACCTGCAGTAATTGAAAATTGAATTTCCCGGGTCGTTTTCCAGGTAAAATTGTCTGATATGATCAGGTCTTCTAATTTTTTTGTGTCATCAACCGGGTTATCGGTCGGTTTTTTACAACCTGTGGAAACAACAAGCAGCAAAAACAGGAAAATACTCAGCCTTTTCATGATTATACAATTTGGTTTAAATGTACTCATATTTATATATATTGACAAATTAAATGCCATAAAATTAATTGCCTGAAAAACAATGAAATAAAAATTGTTTTGTTATTTTTGTTTTCCCGATTTTGGAATAATGACTTGTTATGGAAAGTGTATGGTAAGTATTGCCAACCCTGATCAGTTAAAATGTGTCATTCGGAGGTAGTTATCAAATTTTAATCGTTGAGCGAATGAAGGTAGATTGTTGTTATAAATCAAAGGAATTGTCCTGGGCGAAACACGGCCTGAGGTCACTTTTGTTTTTTTTTGTTTTTTTAATTGCCATACCTGCCATAAGTCAGGAAAGCAGGTTGTTGTACCTTTCTCCTGTTCCCAATGCCTTGTATGTTAGCCCCGAAAGCGCTGTTGTTTGCCGACTAAAAACGCCGGTCCTCCCATACGCATCCGATGATTTCGAATTCGTAGTCCACGGGTCAGAAAGTGGGATTGTTAGTGGGGGTATTGTCTTAGGCTCAGATAAAAAGACAATAATATTCAGGCCTGACCGACCATTTTGCCGGGGAGAGCAAGTTGCTGTGGAAATTTATTTTCAGTCGGTTAGATTGGTAAATTATCAGTTTGAGATTAGCCGGACCGCTAAAGCGCATCAGCTTAAAATTTTGCAGAAATCGATTACGGGCGAAGAAATTGATGAAAACCAGAACGACATGCTATCGGATAAAGTTGGTGACGACCTGCCTCAGGGATTGCCTGATATCACCATCACCCACCATAATAATCCGTCACCAGGTTATATTTTCCTGGCTACCATCAGCAATAAATCACGTTCAAACGAATTTCTGGCGATTTACGATAATGCGGCAACACCCGTTTTTTATCGCATGCTTCAAGGTAACACGGGAGCAGATTTTAAAATTCAACCCAATGGAAATTTGAGTTACTACGGGCGCACACATTGGGAATTTTATGAAATGAATCCCTATTTTGATGTGGTAGATACCATCAGGGCAGGTAATGGATATTTTGCTGATATACACGAGCTAATCCTTACTGAAAATGGACATAAGTTTCTTATGGCCTATGATGTTCAATTGGTTGACATGAGCCTTATTGTTCCCGGTGGCAATCCTAATGCGAGTGTTACCGGACTGATTATACAGGAGTTGGATATAAACGACGAAGTAATTATTGAGTGGCGCAGCTGGGATCATTTTGCAATTACAGATGCTGCCGACCGGATCAATCTGCTGGGAAGCATTATTGACTATGTGCATGGAAACAGCATAGAGCTTGATACTGACACTACAATGATTATTTCTTCCAGAAATCTGGACGAAGTTACCCGAATAAACCGCAATACAGGGCAAATCATATGGCGGTTCGGAGGAAAGATGAACCAATTTACCCTGATTGATTCAACTGATCTGTTTTGTCATCAACATGATGCCCGCCTAATCCCTTCATCGGGAAATTTAAGTGTTTTTGATAATGGAAATTGTCATGTGCCTCAATACTCAAGCGCAGTAGAATTTGAAATGGATTATGATAACATGACGGCCCGTGAGGTAAGCAGGTTAAGGAGTTCTCCGGATATCTTTGGTAGTTATTTAGGCAATGCCCAGCGACTTGAAAACGGACATGCGGTGGTGGGATGGGGAAGTGGTATTCCCAGCATAACTGAATTTAATACGCTCGGTGATATCGCGTTGCAGTTTTCATTTAACCACATCAACTACAGGGCTTTTAAGTTTAACTGGCAGTCACCCATTCTTACCTCGACTCAAGATACACTTGCTTTTGGCGCAATACTTCAACATGATTCGGCTACACGGCAAGTTAGTTTGACGAATAATTACCATGACACTTTAACCATTAACGAGGTTTACTTTGATGATCCTCAATATCGCTTAGTCGATGAGTTACCGGTTAATATTGTTCCCGGGGAGTCGGCCGTTTTCAATCTCAGGTTTGTGCCTCAGGACACCGGTGTTATTTGCGGTTTTGTAACTTTTGCGCAGGACTTTATCTCTGAAGATGTGGCTGAGCGGAAATCGCATCAGGTCTTTGTGACAGGGCGTTCGGAGACAGGAATCGGAACTTATTCCGAGTCGGTATCCCTTACGGAGGTGCAGGTTTTTCCAAATCCATTTATCGATCGGATACATATTGAAAGCCAGAACCGACATTTCTCCAGTGTTCGCATTTATAGCCACACTGGATGGCTTGTTTATGAACACATCATGTCGCCTGTTCTTGAAGTTGATCTTTCGTTGCCATTGCCACACGGGCATTACGTCATGGTGATTTCTGATGGTGACCATCAGCTTTTCAGAACCAAACTGGTAAAATGACCCTTTCTTTTTTTAAATACACTTGGTGGTATTCACTACTTTTGCAAAAAAAATAAAAATGACTTCAGGAAAATTCTACAAATATCTGCCCTTTCTCTTTTCTATCATTCTGATTCTGGGCATCTGGCTTGGAAGCCGTTTGCCCCAAAGCAATAGTTCCTTCGATCCGTTGTTTTCGCGCGAGGCTGCCAACTACAACAAAGTGAGTGACATTCTTGACTATATTGTAAGTGATTATGTGGATACTGTTGATTTAAAAATTTTAGAAACTGACGCCATTAAAGGTGTTCTCGAAGACCTTGATCCGCATTCTGCTTACATAACTGCTGAGGAATTTCATCAGGTTAACGATCCGCTCATGGGTAGTTTTGAAGGAATTGGTATTTCGTTTCGGATAGAAAAAGACAGCATTACGGTGATAAATACCATCCCCGGCGGTCCTTCTGAGAAAGTGGGACTTATGGCCGGCGACCGCATTGTAAAAGTTGACGACTCGCTTATTGCCGGGAACGGAGTTAACAATAATACAGCCATGCGCCTGCTCAAAGGCAAAAAAGGTACAAAGGTTATGGTGAGCATTTTTCGACGCGGTGTCCCGAAGCTGATCGATTTTGGTATCACGCGGGATGTCATCCCGACTTATAGCCTCGATGTGGCCTACATGGTAAATCCTAGCACGGGGTATATCAAACTGAATACTTTTTCGGCAACTACCTACGAGGAATTTAATCTGGCCGTTGATAAGCTGCGAGCCGATGGCATGCAAAAGCTTATCCTGGATTTGCGTGGCAATCCGGGCGGATTTTTACAGGCAGCCATCGATATTGCCGATGAATTTTTGGCCGATGGCGAACTAATTGTTTACACGGAAGGAAAAAACCGGAAAAAGCGCTTTGCCTACGCCTCCAATTCAGGACGTTTGGAGAACAGTGCTGTGGCCATTTTAATCGATGAAGGATCTGCTTCGGCCAGCGAAATTGTGAGTGGAGCTCTTCAGGATAACGATAAAGGGGTAATTATTGGACGACGGTCTTTTGGCAAAGGTCTGGTTCAGGAACAGATGAGCCTGCCCGATGGATCGGCCTTGCGACTTACAGTGGCCAGATATTACACGCCAACGGGGAGATGTATTCAAAAACCCTATACAAAAGATGAGAATTTTGAGGATTATTTCTCTGAATCATATCACCGTTATTTGTCTGGCGAGATGCAACATGCCGACAGCGCACAGCTCAACGACAGCCTGAAATATGTTACCAAAGGTGGAAAAGTTGTTTACGGTGGCGGTGGTATTATGCCTGATATTTACGTTCCGCTCGTTACCGATACCCTCCATACTTATTATAACCTGCTCGTTAATCGCGGACTTCTTTTTTCGTTTGCCTTCGATTTTACCGACCAGCGTCGTACAGAACTTAATCGGTTTACCGATTTTGCGTCCTTCAATAAGGGTTTTTCAATGACTGATAAAACCTATGATGAGCTTGTTAAGTATGCAGAAGAAAAGGGAATAGTTGCCCAAAAGGAGCAGGTAGATCTCTCGAAAAATAAAGTCAAGACCTTGTTTAAAGCCTATGTTGGCCGGAATATTCTTGATGAGAAAGGATTTTATCCCATTTTCCACCAAATTGACTCAACTTTTAACCGTGCTGTTTTTGAGCTCAATAAGCCTCTAAACTAACTATGCTTAGTTATACAAGCTTGTAAATCAATGAATTTTACAGGTTTCGTTATAAAATCGATCATGCCGGCTTGCGTACAGTTTTCTTCGGTATTTCCCATTACATTCGCTGTCATGGCAATTATTTTTGGAGGGGTGTTGTTTCCGACTTTATAGTAATTGTTAATGGCAATGGTTGCTTCAATTCCATCCATTTCTGGCATTTGAACGTCCATTAGAATGAGATCATAGTGGGCTTTTTTACAGGTTTCAAAAGCTTGCAGGCCATTTGAAGCAACATCGCTGTTTATCCCCATTTTGTTGAGTAAAGTAACTGCGATTTTTTGGTTTATCAGATTGTCGTCAACTACAAGTACTTTAAGTGATTTCATTTTTTCAGCCTTCGATTCCACTGGCTGATAGTATTCTTTTTCTTTCTTGCATGGAGGAGATTGCTGCAGGTCTCTTTTCATACGTGCTGTGAAGAAAAATTTGGAGCCTTTGTCTATTTCAGACTCAAGCCATATTGAGCCACCCATTAAATTTACCAGCTGTTTCGAGATGGCGAGCCCCAGTCCTGTACCGGCAAACTGGCGTGCGCTCGACGAATCGATTTGTGAAAATGACTGAAAAAGCAGGTTGAATTTTTCTTCCGCGATACCAATTCCTGAATCGATCACCGTAAACAAAATAGTTACCTCGTTCTCTTTTTCTCCTTTTGTTTCCACCTTAAGTATCACGCCTCCATGATAAGTAAATTTAATCGCGTTATTGAGCAGGTTAACGATAACCTGTTTAAGTCGGGTCATGTCGCCAATAAGGTGATTCGGAACGGACTTCTCCTTTTCAACGGTCAAACTGAGATTTTTTTCTTTGGCCATATTGGCAAGAAGCGCGATGGCCTCATCAATAATATCGTACAAACAAAAAGGTTTGCTCTCGAGTTTCATTTTACCGTGTTCAATTTTTGAAAAATCGAGAATGTCGTTTATTATGGTGAGCAAATTCTCGCCACTGCTTCTGATGGTTTCAACATATTCAGATTGTTCTTCATTCAGTGGTGTTCGCAGCAACAGGCTTGTCATGCCGATAACCCCATTCATCGGTGTCCTGATTTCGTGACTCATCGTAGCCAGAAATTCAGCTTTCGCAATGGCCGCCTGTTCCGCTTTAGCCTGAGCCTGTTTAAAATGGTTAGCAAACCGGTAGGATAAAATAAGCGACTGAAAGAAAAAGAACAACGCGTAGCCTAAAAAACTTAAAAAGGGATAGTGAGGAGTATATTCCAGATAACTGAGAATCTCATGGGTGAAGACCGCAAAAATAACTACCATGCTCAAGATTGCAAAAAGTGAGCCTTGTCGTTTGCGCAATCCGGCCAATATAAACACATAAGTTCCGTAAAGGATATACAAAACTAAAAACAACAGATAGGAAGTAACTATTGAGGTGAAAATTCCTGGCGGCAAAAGGATAGCCATTACAGCCAAAGCCAATGATATGTATTTGAGAATAGCTGCAATTATCCTGTTTGTTTCTCTTGGATAAACCGACTGGATGAACAGCATAAATAAATACGGACTTAAGAAAAGAGTCACGTATTCAAGTCTCACTGTAATAAACCAGCTTAAATCAGGAATTAACGAATGCAGGTAATACTCGCCTGTACCAATAATTCGATAGCTGTAGACCAGACAAAAAAGTGAAAAATACAAAATCGCTTTGTTGTGGCGGCCAAAAAGGAACAAGCCCATGAAAAACAGCCCGCCCATAATGAGCGCACCGGTGAGCAGTAGGTTGGAAGCCAGTAGTTGTTGCTGTTCGGCAAAAAGTTGTTCGGCGCTTCCCAGTACTGGTGGGATAAGTAATCCACCTTTGCTGTGATGAAAGTTGGAGATTTGCAGAACCAGCTCCAAAGGCTTGCCATCACTCACAAATGATTTGGTAACAGGAAGCCATTGCGGAATCGATTGGTCTTTTGATGAGCCAACGATGCCGTTGGTGGCGAATATTTCTCCATTTAACCAAAGCGTGTAAGCCGAATAAAAATCCACTAAATGAATGGCAAGGATAGAGGTATCAGGCGGCATGTCAACAGTCAGCTTGTAAGTGGCAAAGCCACTGTTGCTGTATGTGTTGCTCTGTTGCGGCAGATCTGACCAAATATGTGGAAAATGATAAAACTCAGGGAGGTGATCTGTCTTAAAATCGTTCGGAGAGAGTAGTTTGTTCCAGTAAAACTCCCATTCGCCCGTGAGCGGTATATTGCCGTTGTGAGTAAAACTCCACTGCGAAAGATTTAGTTTACCCTTTGTGGCTTCAGGATGTTCACCGGGCTTTGAAAAGGATGAGTGACTCAGGAAAATCAAAGCGACCAACCACAGGTGGCTAAAAAATGTTTTATGTGTGGATGGCGCCATGCGTTTCAATGAGTTTTTTATTTTCGGAAAAAGTAAAACAAATATAATGCTTTCTGAGGAGTTTAGCCTCCCACTTCGTAAAAACATCAACAAGCAGGCATTCCGAAAGATAATTTTACTTTGGCGTAATACCCGGGTAAATCTGATTGTTTGGTTTTTGCTAACTTCGCCGACAATATCGTAATGTTATGAAAATCTATTTTGGTTTATTGCTGGCTTTTTTAACGGGCATTTTGCTGACCATCTCGTGGCCCGAACAAGGAATTACACCGCTGGTTTTTATTGCTTTTGTCCCCTTGTTAATCCTTCAGCAACGGCTTGGTGACGCCGGGAAAAGGGGGTTGTTTTGGTATGCATGGCTGGCCTTTTTGGTGTGGAATGTGTTAACTACCTGGTGGATATGGAACAGCACACAGTGGGGATCGATTGCGGCCTTCGTGCTCAATGCTCTTTTTATGGCCATCGTGTTTCAGCTTTTTCATGTTTCAAAAAAATGGCTATTTGGTAACCGTGGCGGGACGTATATACTTATGTTTTATTGGGTTACGTTTGAGTACCTTCATATGAACTGGGATTTGACCTGGTCGTGGCTTAACTTAGGTAATGTTTTTGCCACCAAACCAAGTTGGATTCAGTGGTACGAAATTACCGGGAGTTTGGGTGGTACGATTTGGGTGTTAGCAGTAAACATTATGTTTTTCAATGTTATACAAGGGTTTGTAAGTCGACTTCCGGCTGCCAGGTTATGGCTTACAGGCGGAGTAACACTTTTTATCATTTTTATCCCTTTTATTTGGTCGCTGGTTACTTATAGCACTTATTCCGAGCAGGGGAAGCCCATGCAGGTGGTGGTGGTACAGCCCAATATTGATCCCTACACCGAGCAATACTATCTTTCTCCCGACAGTCTGGTTTCGAAGAATTTAGCACTTGCCAGTGAAATGACTACCTCTGAAACTGATGTAATCGTCTTTCCTGAGTCGGCCCTACAGGAAGACATTTGGGAAGAATCGCTGGCTTATTCAGCAAACTTGCGGCGTATGCGTGAGTTTTCAGATCAATTTCCTGATTTGGCCATAGTCATTGGTGCTACAACCTACCAAAAGGTGTTGCCTGATGAGCCCAAAACACATGCCGCACGCAAATTCCGCGATCGTGATGAACACTATTATGCCTACAATACTGCGTTTTTGATCGAAAAGGGGGAGAACTATCAAATTCACCATAAATCGAAATTAACTCCGGGAGCTGAAATTATGCCCTCATGGGGAATTTTAAAACCGCTTGAAGGTTTGGCCTTGGATTTGGGGGGTACGGTTGGCACTTTGAAGAAGGAAGATTATCCGATGGTTTTTTCGCGTGAGACGACTGAAAAGGGCATCAGCCCAGTGATTTGTTACGAATCTGTATACGGAGAATTTGTGGCTAATTCGGTACGACTGGGCTCAGGTTTGGTTGTTGTGATTACCAACGACGGGTGGTGGGGAAATTCACCCGGCCACAGGCAGCATCTGTGGTTTTCAGTGTTGCGTGCCATCGAAACCCGACGTAGTGTGGCCCGTTCGGCAAATACCGGAATTTCTGCTTTTATCAATCAGCGTGGCGATATCCTGCAAAAAACACCTTATTGGCAACCTGCTGTTATTTCGCAGGAACTTTTTGCCAACACCAAAATGACTTACTATGTAAAAAATGGTGATTACCTTGGAAGGGTGTCAGGTTTTATAAGTGTTATGGTCTTGCTAATAGCTGTTACACAAGGCTTTTTGCGCAAGCGGAAATCACTTGTTTAGGCTATTCTTTTTCGTAATAGATGGTAATTTTTCCAATCGGAACGTTCGACTCAGCCACAATTTTTCCGTCTTCATATCTTCCTAAAATGTTGGGAACACCTTTCATGTTGCTGAAATAGTAGCTGATTGTTTTATTTTCCTTGTCGTATTTCCACTTGGCTTCGTGGGTGTTGTTTTTTGAGATAATGCTCATTACACTGTCGTTTACCATCCTGAAGTAAGTTTGCTTTTGCATTTCAACCACTTGGGCAATCATTTCAGGGGTGGTTCGCGTTTCATTAAAATCTGTTTCAACTTTTTGAGCTTTCCATGTTCCCACGAACCTGCTCTCGGAGCTGCCTGAGCAGGAGATGAAAAATGATAAGGTGGAGACCACCAAAAAGAATAAGAAGAATTTACGTTTCATGAAAACTTATTTTTAGACCCGCAAAGTTACAACCAAGATTGAAAGTAAAGTGATTTATTAGAAATGTTTAACAAATCAATTATTCATTTTGATCTCCAGAGGCTTTTTGCGGATCTGTTTCTTCGGGAAAGGTCATGGATTCTTTGATATATCTGAGTTCCCAGAAATCATATTCTTCGCCTAAAATAGAGCGAGCTTCTGATAAGGTTATCGGACCACATTCGGTAAAAAGCTCTTCAATAGTTTTTAGTTTTTCCAGAGAAACTAATTTTTCTATATCGATATCGCCCGTAGCTACAAATCTGACCAAATGGCCATAAACAGTTGAGGGCACCAAACCGCGTTCTTTTGCTATTTCTTCGGGCGATAGTCCTGATTTCCACAGATCAAAGCTTACTTCATAGGTTCTGGCTTTGGTGGTTTTAACTTCAATTTCTTCTTCTATTTTGCTGCTGCGCTCGTTTTCTGGAAGGGTTTCCAATACAATGTTGATAATCTGTTCGCCATATTGCTCCAGTTTCCTTTTGCCTATTCCATGAATTTTCCCCAATTTGTTCAAGTTTACCGGTGCTTGGTTGGCTATTTCAATTATTGATTTTATCGGCAGTACGGTATACGTGTTTTTTCCACCGGCTTCAGATTCACGCCATTTGCGAAGCTTTTTGTATAATTCGGGGTGAGTAGTTTCTTTTGGGTTTATAACGGCCGGTACCGGGGTTCTTTTCTTTTTTTGTTGATCCGGTATCATGGCTTTGGCACGACGGTTAAGGTATGTTTTTATTTCAAACCCATTTTTGCAGGCTTCCAGACATTCCAGCTTGAACGTGGCTTCTTCAAAAATCCGGTCTATTTGCTCTGTGATGGTCTTTTTAGTCTGTCGGTTATCCATATCGGGTTCTGTTTCTTTCAGCACTTTAATAAGGATGTTATCCAGCTTTTCAGAAAAATACAGAGAGGCTTTCTGAATGCGTTCCTGTAAGGCGGTGTTTATTTCATCTTGCTGATTTTGTGTATGTAAACGCTTTATTTGTTGCTTAAAAGCAGATCCTACTTCGGTGAGCTCTTTTTTAAAAGTATTCGTCAGGTTTGAAATACTATCCGTATACGACGCGGGCAGGGTGTTTCGGTGTTCACGGTTTATTTTCATTAAAGTGTACAGTCCTATTTGCAGGCTTTCAAAATCGAAGAGACCGAGCAGCAAGTCTTCCTGATACAGGTGTTTTTGCTGGTTCAGACTTTTTTCATCGGGTTGGTTGTTTTCAATTTTTTCCGAGAAATTATCAACAGATTTGTCATGTTTAATGGCTTCGGGACGCAGTGGTGAACTCAGAATAAGCCCATCGAGCGACCGGCATCGGCTGAGGGCAACATATACCTGCCCGTGAGCAAAGGCGTCTTCTGCATCAATTACTGCTTTTTCGAATGTAAGCCCCTGACTTTTGTGAATGGTAATAGCCCAGGCTAACTTCAACGGAATTTGTGTAAAGGTTCCGTCAATGCTTTCTGTTATTTCCTTGGTTTCGTCGTTGAGCCCGTATTTGATGTTGTTCCATTCAAGAGGTGTAACGGCTATCGCATCTTCTTCGTCAGGACATTGCACCCGAATCAAATCCTCCTCCATATCAACGATAATTCCGATTTTCCCATTATAGAAATTTTTTAACGGACTTGGATCATTTTTTATAAACATGACCTGTGCGCCTGTTTTCATCTCCAAAACAGCATCGGTAGGGTAGATGTATTCAGGGAAATTGCCGGTTATTTTTGCTTTAAACACTTGGTTTTTAGTCCCAAGTTCATCTAGTTTTTTGTCGTTTATTTCGCGGGCCTTATAGTTGTGTGTTGTTAGCTGTATCGTGCCTTCTTCAACCTGATAACCTGAAATGTATCTTTTGTTGAGTTCGAAAATGGTTTGTTCGGTTAACCGATTTCCTCTTACTTCATTGAGTAATTTTATAAAGCGATCATCACTTTGGCGAAAAACCCGATCGAGTTCAATGCCTACATACTCTGTTTGCATCAGCGCTTTGCTGTTGTAGAAATAAGGTGAGTGGTAGTGTTTTTGCAACAAAGCCCATTCGTTTTCTTTAACCACCGGTGAGAGTTGTCGTAAATCGCCTATCATTAGCAGTTGAACCCCGCCAAAAGGTTTATTCGAGCGGCGGTGGCGACGTAGCACAGCATCAATACCATCGAGCATATCGGAACGAACCATGCTGATTTCATCAATCACCAACAGGTCGAGACTTCGGATGATATTTATTTTCTGCTTGCTGAACCGGTGTCCTCCATCACCACCAAAGGAATTGCCGCCTGATTTGTTTTCAGCAGATTGGAATCCGGGTATGATTGGGCCAAAAGGCAGTTGAAAAAAAGAATGAATGGTCACGCCCCCTGCATTGATTGCAGCCACACCTGTTGGGGCAACCACCACCATGCGTTTAAATGTTTTATTTTTAACTTCTTGCAAAAAAGTGGTTTTGCCAGTGCCGGCCTTTCCAGTGAGGAAAACATGTTTGCCCGTGTATTCAACAAAGTCGAAAGCGAGTTGTAATTGGGGTGTATTCTGGTAGTTCATAAGCAGGTATCATTTAAAGGGATGTAAAACTACTAAAACATTTTCAACTACATAACCCATCATACCTTTTTTTCATCATTTTTAGTCGACCAGCAAATTACAACCCCGTACATCACTGTTGTCGAAACGTCCCAGCACCTCAAAACTGCCATCTGAGGCCATCTTACCTAAATCCTGTGTTTCAATAAAGGCGCACGAATACCTGTTGGCCAGATCAATTACATTGATGCCGCCATTTTGATTTATGTCGAGCCAGCTCAGCGGATCATTTGTGTCGCGGATTATAACTTTCATCCAGGGTGGTGAAAAAAACCGACCATGGCCTTTGGAATAAGCTTGTGAAAGAAGTTCCGTCATGCCGTATTCGGAAAAAACCCGATCTACACCAAATCCCTGCATCAATTGCTCATGGAGCTCCTCGCGGATCATTTCCTTGCGTTTGCCCTTCATTCCTCCTGTCTCCATCAAAATCAAATCAGGAAAAGAACACTGAAACTGCTCAGCCATGTCGAGTAACGCATAAGTCACTCCAAGCAAAATGGTTGGTTTCTTTTGGTTTTTCAGTTCTGTCAGGGTATCAGCTAATTGCTGATATTCATTAAGATAAAAGCCACTTTTGGGTTGATTACTTTGTTTAATCAGCTCTTCAGCCATAAGGATTAGCGATGAGCCTTCTCTTTCAAGATAAGAAGGGAGTAGAGCCAACAGGGTATATTGGCGGATGTCTCCAAAAAAGTGTCTGAATCCCGACAAAAAGCTGTGGTGGTAAAGGGCTTCACTTTTTACAAAATGGCGACTTGTACTTAAGCCGCTCGTCCCGCTGGAGCTGAATACCACCTCGGGAGAAAACGTGCCTGATACTACTTTGTGGGTTTTAAAAAAACCAATTGGCAAAAAAGGAATCTGACTGAAATGGGTAATTTCATCAGGGTTTTTGTTAAGCAGATCGACAAACTGGTTATAAACGGTATTGTTTTTGTATTGAAACCGAAATAATTCAAGGCAGCTTGCGTTAAAATCATCAGGACTTTGCCCTCGAAAAACATGGTTTATATAGTTATCCGGGTTGTTCATCGAAAAGTTGGGATGGTTTAGTTTGTGAGGCAAGACGTTTTTTGATTATGATTAAGTACTTTTACCAAATTATATTTTCATGATGAAATTACTGACAAAAATACTATTTCTTCTGCTGGCAGGGATTTTGATTTTTGCCGGATGCCGGAAATTTGAAGAGTATCCGGAAATACCGGTAATTTCCTATACCAATTTCATTGTGCTGATGAATCCAACAACAGGTATCACTGAACGTGGAGTTTTGGTGTTTGACTATAAAGATGGCGATGGCGATCTGGGGTTGAGCACACGCGATACCTTATATCCTTTTAGCCGCGACAGCAAGTATTACTATAACTTGATTATCAAGTATTACGAAAAACAGTACGGCGTGTTTGTAGAAGTGCCTCTGTTGTCGTGGAATGCCGATTCAGTACGATTCGATACCTTGACTTTTAATTCGCGTTTTCCGGTACTCACGCCAGAGTCAGGTAACCAGGCCATCAAAGGGATTTTTGAAGACACATTGTTTATTTACAACCCCTTATCTGATTTCGACACCATCAAGTTTGAAGCCTATATCTACGATCGGGCTCTCAACCAAAGCAACACCATCGTTACCAATGAAATCGTTCGCGTTCAATAACCTTTTTAGTGAACCACAACAAGTTTTTGCTGTAGCCACTTTTCGTTGCTTTTAATCAGTATTACATAGGTTCCGTTTGGCATGTCGGCTGTCGGGATTTCAATTGTTCCATCCAGTTGAACCGGATTTTCCTGCGACAGTATTGTCCTGCCGTTCAGGTCAGTTATTTTTAAAAACTGACATGAAGCCTGGTTTCCAAAAGCAATGTGCACCGATTCGCTTGCCGGTATAGGAAACACACTGATATCACCGTTGGTGGATATTTCATCAAGTCCGGTGGGTGTTCTGTTTATCTGGATGTCGAAGAGATAAGTTCCGGTTTCTCCTAAAAAGTAAGGTGCAACCAAAAAATAAACATCACCACCACCACGAACTGTTAAGTTTCCAAACATTACATCATCGTATGCAAACGACCACATGGCTCCTGTGTTGTAGCTCCACAACACATCGTTGGTATACACTTGCCCATTCCCGCTGTTGTACGAGTCGTGTGCACGCGGTGTCAGCGTGTAATCGAACCCGGAAGGCAGTGAGATATGGTAATAATCGTAATCGTTGCCTACGTGTGAGTTGCTTCCGGTAGTAAATATTTGGGCATTGTTACCTGAGAAGTTTACTGACAGACTAGCAGCATTGTTTATCAGGTCATTATTTTCGTAGATGTCGGGTTGGTAGCCCTGGGTTTTAACAATTACCTGAATTGGATTGGGATAATTTGTTGATCCGGCCAGTTCCCAGTTGCCTCCTGTGGGTTTGTGTTGTAAGGCCAGCAAATAAGTTCCGGGCGAAAGGCTTACCGAACCTGACGAAAATACCACATCATCATAATAATACCCTGGTGACAAATCTGCCCCGCCAAGGCTTTGAATGGTTTCGGCAAAACTTCCGTCGAGATAATAAAGTGATATGTCGAACATGCCGTAATAGTTGGTGGTTCCGTTATTGAGTATGTCAACAGTAACAGTACAAGGCTGACCTTGGGTAATGGTTGTGCCTCCGGTAACATTCATGCTCGAGTAAAGTTCTATATTGCTGGTGTTGCCAACACTAAAAGGAACCATGTTGGTATAATCACCGTTGGCTACTTGCATCCATTCGCCACCTGTGGGCCGATAGAAAATGCCGATATAATAGCTGCCCGGCAAAACGGTGGATAAACCTGAAGTGGAAAAAGTTAACCCATTGGTATAATGCTGATTGCTTCCTAATGTCCAGTCCAGTTTGGTTTCAACCCAATCTACCGAGTTGAGGTTTTGATCGAAAATGATAGCTGCGTAATCACCATTGAAAGTGCCGGTTCCGTAATTGGCAATGTCGGTGTAAACCGAGAAGGATTCTCCGAAGCTGATGGGGTTTGGCGTAACCGAGACATTTTCATAGAGCCTGAGGTCGTAGTTGGTAGTTACTGTTTGCGGCATAACCCCTATAAGAGCCTGATGACCACTGTTGTAGCCGCCTGTTCCACCGCCTGTGCCTGTGCCACCCGGGTCGAGGGCATCGATGCTGAAATACCCGTCGTAATAGCCTCCCCATCCCCAATTAAAATGGAAATAATCGGAGCTGTTGTACCCGTCGCAAACAAAAGCATGGCCTCCTCCCGAACCAAATCCGGCATAAAGAACCGGACGCTGACCATCGAGCTCGCCCTTGATCATCGATACCCATTGGGCTGTGGAATACCCGTTATCACGTTTTTCGCCATGCAGATTGTTGCTGTATCCGAAATAGTTTTTAAGGGCACTTTCAGCGCATACCGGATCATCTTCCTCTACTACCCAGGCTCCACTGCTTTGAGGGCTGTAGTTCATGTCTACCCCAACTCCGCAATGATACATCAAGGTGGCAACAGCGTTATTCGAGGAGCTAACAGCGTTGGGCATCGACGACCATTGATAGGTGGTGCTGCCAAAATTAGCAGATAAAGTGCCATAAGTTTGGTGATTATACGAATGCATGCCTGTCCCCTGTACCGGATGATTCCAATATTTCATTACCTGCGCCATGGCCGTGGCCACACACCCTGTGACCGAACCTCCGGGGCAAAGGGCGTTGTAATACGGACTCTGATCCCAGGTGGTAGAAAGCAGGGGGTTTACAGCTGATACAGGTCTGAGATTACTTATGTCGTTAGTAACCAGTTTTTTCCACTGGGTTTGGGTTGTTGAGGTTGGCTCAAATTGATTTTCGATGGCCAAATGTATTTGCTGTTGGTATCCCTGAATCCATTTCCTGAAATTGTCAGGGAGGTTTTGGTTGTCATAGGTTCCATTGATGTTGTATCCCAATATAGGCCAGGCTATATCATCACCGGCCACCAAAACAAAACCTCCGTCTTCTCCCATTGAAAAAAGATAGAGCAAGGGGGTTTCAATGGCTTTGTCGGAAGCGTAATCATAGGTCTGTCCAAAGTAGGTTTTTATAAGTATTGGCTGTGTGTCCGTTTGTGCATTGGTAGCTGTTTGATAGAAAACAGTAGCCACCCTGGATGCCATCTGTGGGCTCACCTCTTTGGCTCTTACCGCCGAAAAAGAGATTAAAGCAATGATGAGTAATGTAACAATCCTGTTCATAATTTAGTGTGTTGGTTTATCCGTGTAAAAATAGTGCAACAAGAAAAAAAAATCAAGGGCTTTGAATATTCGCGGGTATTCATTGATTGATTGATTGGTGTTATTTAATTTGACAAGTGTTTTTCGATGACAGAGCTTTAGCGAAAAAAAAGAAATTATGGCACAGATACTCCCACTCTTTTCAGCTACTTTTGTCGTACCAATAACATAGCTGTTCATGTATCAAAAAGATTATTCAGGACGAAAAATAATTATCATTGCCTTATTTGTGCTCATGGCTCTGGCGTTTTTATTTCGTCTGTTTTATCTTCAAATTATCGATAACAGCTATAAACTTACAGCGGAAAATATTGTTTTGCGAAACATCAGGGAGTACCCGCCCCGAGGTCGGATTTATGACCGCAATCAGCAGTTGTTAGTCTACAACGAAGCTGCTTACGATTTAATGGTTATCCCGCGTCAGGTAAAGCATTTCGATACTTTGGCTTTTTGTCGCCTGGTTGATATTGACACTTCCTGGTTTGTTGCCCAGATGCAGAAGGCTAAAAAGTATTCCTATTACAAACCATCTGTATTTATCAAGCAGATTTCTAAAAAAGACATGGGTCGCATTGAGGAAAAGCTTTTTATGTTTGAAGGGTTCTACACCCAAACGCGAACCTTACGACACTATACCAAACCCATTGCCGGACATTTATTTGGGAATATCGGAGAAGTAAACCAATCTGATTTAAAGCGGGATCCATTCTACCGATCGGGAGACTATATTGGTAAATCTGGAATCGAGCGGTATTACGAACGGTTTTTGCGCGGACAGAGCGGGATGCGGGTTGTGGAAGTGGATGTACATAACAGAATTAAAGGGAGTTACCTGGATGGGAAGTATGATACACTGGCCTTACCGGGAAAAGACCTGGTGCTGACTATCGACCGGGATCTACAGGAATATGGCGAACTGTTGATGCAAAACAAAAAGGGAAGCGTGGTGGTTATTGATCCAAAATCCGGTGAAATTCTGGCATTGATCAGCAGTCCCGCTTACGACCCGAATTTGCTGGTAGGCAGAGAGCGTTCTGAAAACTATACACGACTGCTCGAAGACAGTTTGAAACCGCTGATAAACAGAGCTACTATGGGGACTTACCCTCCGGGTTCTACTTTTAAAATGGTTAATGCACTCATCGCACTTCAGGAGGGAGCTATTACCCGAAACACAGAGTTCACTTGCCAGGGAAAGCTTTCAGCGCCGATAAAATGTACCCATAATCACCAAACACCTTTAAAGCTGGATGTGGCCATTGAACAGTCCTGTAATCCTTACTTTTGGAATACTTTTAAGTCTATCCTGAATCACCCCAAGTTTAAAGACTCGCACGAAGGCTACGAAAAATGGTACAACGATGTGGTAAGTTTTGGTTTTGGAAAAGGCTTTAACACCGATATTCCTTTTGAAGTGGACGGCAACATTCCTTCAGCTGATTATTACAACAAGCTTTATCGTGGCAGCTGGAATGCGCTTACGGTTCGCTCGTTGAGTATAGGTCAGGGTGAGATATTAATCACGCCCATACAATTGGCTAATCTGAGTGTAGTTATCGCCAACAAAGGCTTTTTTTATCCTCCGCATTTATTAAAGTCGCTTGATGGTTCCGACAGTCTGAAAGCTGTTTTTTCGGTAAAAAAGCAAACCAGCATCGAACCACATCATTTTGATGTTGTTCAGCAGTTTATGTTGGAAGTTTTTGAGGGCGAACACGGGACAGCACGCTCTTATCGCCTCGACAGCATAAGCCAATGTGGAAAAACAGGAACTGTACAGAACCCGCATGGCGATGATCACAGCTTGTTTATTGCTTTTGCTCCCATCAACGACCCACAGATCGCGTTGGCAGTAGTGGTTGAAAACTCAGGTTATGGGTCTACCTGGGCAGCTCCTATAGCCAGCTTAATGATAGAGAAGTATTTAAGGGGAGAAACGGATCGCTTATCTTTGGAGCAGAAAATGTTTGAGGGTAACTTGTTGTCCCCCACAGGAAATGTCAAAAAATCAAATTAGAAGAAGTTGAGAAACAGAGAAAAAATAACAGGCCAAATCGACTGGATGACAGTTTTTCTCTACCTCATTTTGGTTTTTATGGGGTGGCTAAGTATTTATACGGCTACCGCCGGCGATGAGGTGGCCGGATTATTTGATTTTTCTGAGCGTTACGGTAAACAGTTGGTTTGGATTTTGTTGGCTCTATTCCTGGCGGTTGTCATCCTCATCGTCGATGCCAAGTTTTTTAGTGCTTTTTCCTTTTGGATCTATTTTTTTGTTCTTCTGCTGCTCATCGGGGTTTTGCTTTTTGGAAGCACTGTGGCCGGATCTAAATCATGGTTTAAGCTAGGGAGTTTTGCTATTCAGCCTGCCGAGTTTGCTAAATTTGCCACTGCTCTTGCCTTAGCCAAGTACCTGAGCTTACTTCATATCGACATTTCGAGGCTAAAAACAAAGGTTATTGCGGTGGGGCTTATTTTCACTCCTTCGGTTCTTATTTTGCTTCAGAATGACACAGGATCTGCCTTGGTTTATTTTTCTTTTGTTCTGGTGTTGTTCAGGCAGGGTTTTTCGGGACTAATTTTAGTTGTAGGAGTAGTAATGGCTATTTTGTTTGTCAGCACCCTGATGCTAGGTGAGTTATGGGTAATAGGCGGGATGGCTGTGCTTGTTCTTTTGTTTCTGACTTTTTTGAAAAAATACCGCAAGCAGGCTAAAACCGTAATAGGGATACTGCTGTTGGCCTCTTCGTTTGTTTTTAGTGTGAACTATGCTTTTGAACATGTGCTCGAACCGCATCAAAAAAAGCGAATTAATGTGCTCCTGGGCATAGAACAGGATTTGCGTGGCGCAGGATATAATGTAAACCAGTCGAAAATTGCTATTGGCTCTGGCGGGCTTACCGGAAAAGGGTTTCGCAACGGGGTCTTAACACGCTATCACTTTGTTCCTGAGCAAAGTACAGATTTCATCTTTTGTACGGTTGGCGAGGAATGGGGTTTCATCGGCTCATCTGTCGTTATCCTGATTTTTTTGACTTTGCTTATCAGGTTGGTTTTGCTTGCTGAACGACAGCGATCGCGGTTTAGCAGAATTTATGGTTATGGTGTGGCCTCGGTATTGTTTTTTCACTTTTCGGTAAACATTGCCATGACCATTGGTTTGGCTCCTGTGGTGGGCATTCCTTTGCCCTTTTTTAGTTACGGAGGATCTTCGCTATGGGCGTTTACCATCCTGCTTTTTATTTTTATAAAACAAGATGCCAATAGGTTAAATGTACTGTAAAAAAAAAGCTGCCTGAAATTCAGACAGCTTTTTTTCAAAATATATTTCCTGTTAATAAAATCTGATTCGGTTGTCTTTTATTTCCAGCGACTCTTCCAATGCGCGGTAAGCTCTGTCCTGTTCCACATTTTGTTTGAATGCAGTTTCAAGTTTTGAAATGGTTTGAGCATACGATGGGGGAGTTGTGGCCTTTGTCAGGCTGTTCAGTTTTACCATGAAAACGGCTGCATTCCCAATAATTGGCTGTGAGCTTGCTCCTTCCTGAAGTCCGAATACTGATCCAATAACCTGGTTTTCTGCACCAAAACCCTTTAAGTTTCTGGTAGTAAAGAAGAATGGGGTTACATTGGTTTTGGTAAGGTTAAGCTCGGCAGCGGCTTTTTCAAAATCACCATTATAGGCTTCCATTTGCTTAGCCAGGTGCTTGCCCTTAAGCTCGTTGATAACCAAAAGCTCAATACGGGATTTAATGTCGTCCAATGTGGGATAACCTTCTTCTATGGCTTTTGTTACAACAGCTACTACAAACATGCCTTCCAAATCGAATACGGTAGAAACTGCACCAACGGCTGTATTTTCGTTAAACGCCCATTGCACAATTTGACGTGGGTTGGGAAGCCCCGGAATCCGGTTACTCATTTTGCGAATGCCTGGCATTTCACGTGGGCTTAGGTTTTCGGCACGTACATATTCATTGAATTGTTCAAGGGTTTTGTTTTCGGTAGCAAGTTTACTGGCGCTGGCAAAAATATTCTGGTAAGTTTCATTGCTGGGAATAATTTCGCGATCCACCATGGCCACTCTTACTTTTTTAACTTCGGGTTTTTTACCTGTTACTTCTATAACGTGGTATCCGAAAGGAGTTTCTGCCATTGTTACACTGCCCTTATTAGAGTTTATAACGGCTTCGTTGAAATTAGTCACCATGTTTCCATCGGCAAACCAGCCTAAATCGCCTGAATTATTGGCTACAGAAGGATCGTCGGAGAATTGCATAGCTAACTCACCCATGTTTTTCGTCGATTTTGCTAAAACGGCATATAAGCTGTCGGCCAGTGCTTTGGCTTCTACTTTTGTTCTTATAATCTTTGGATCGGCCTGAAACGCTCCCTGGAAGGCAATCAGGATATGACTGGCTTTCATCGAATCGGGGCGCATGGCCTCGGCCACCAGGCGGGCAGTATGGAAGGTGTTGTTTTCCATGTAAGGTTTGGTAACAGTACCCACGGGGCTATTGAACATGATGCTGTCGATTTGTACCGGAAGCTGACCTTCAACAAACCAGGTGCTATCGTAATTGCTGTCGGAGTTAACTTTTACAAACCGTTGTACATCAATTGTTTTGGTAAAATCAGTGTAAATCTGTTCTGCTTCAACACCTGCCTTGCGGATGTCTTCTGCCGAAGGTTTTACCTCAAAAACAACATATTGAATATCGCGTGTGGCTTCTTGTTTGTAGGTTTCTTTGTGGGCATCATAATATGCTCTGTAATCACTTTCGGCAGGAATAAACAAGCTGTCATTAAGCGATTTATAAGTGGCTGCAATATAGTCGATGTCGGCCTTGTTGTTTTCGTCTTCAAAGTTAAGTTGAGCCAACGCTTCAGGAACATAATAACCCTTGATGAGGAGGTTTTTGAACTTGGTGCGGTAGCGGTCTTCTTTGATATACTTTTCAAACTGAATCCACTGTTGTTTTGCCTGAGCCGGCATGGTTTCAAGGTTTTGCAGATACTGAATAATCAGGTTTCTGTCGAATTTACCGGTGTTTGGATCCGAAAAATACTGTACCACTACCGGGTGCGGATTGCTTCCCTGAATGAGATCGAACAGTTCGTCCGGGGTAACCGATAGACCGATTTTTTCATATTCCTTATCCATGATGATGCTGTAAACCATTTGGTTCCAGGTTTCATCTTTGGTTCTGAATTGCTCGTCAACCGAGAGTCGATCTGTTTTTTGTTGTTGTAGTTTGTTTTCGATGTTTTGCTCAGCTTTGGCATTGAAATCCATGATGGTTATCTCCTCGCCCTCAACTTCACCGATGTTCACGTCGCGTGATCCTCCGCCTCCTCTGGCAAAATCGCCCAATACAAAAGCGGCCAATGCAACTCCAATGATAATCACCAGAAATGTGGAATGTTTTCTGATATTTCCTATTACTGCCATTTAGTTAAATTTTAAAAATGAGGTGCAAATGTACAAATGTTGATCGAAGTATGAAAAAAAATCTTTCAATTTGGGTTTAAAACCAACACGTTGTCAGCAATATCAACAAAATAAGTGCTTTTAATGCCTTCAGGTCGTTGCTGGTTTGAGCTAAATAGGAGGTGTTGGAGCTATTTTCTGCCTGAAAGTTCTTTAGGTATTCTCCCGTGGATGATCGTTTCTGATCGCAAACGCTTACCAAGTATCTTTTCAACCATGCGACCTGTTTTCAAAACCCGATCAATATTCAATCCGGTATCTATTCCCATTTCGTCCATCATTACTACCATGTCTTCGGTGCAAACCAACCCCACATTTCCGGCATCCTTATAGTAGTATGCGCCCGTTCCGCTTACGGGTACTCCATCAACAAAATTGGCTGGTTGCCCGCCAATACCACCGAGTGTCGACTCAAAATTGGTCATGCCTGCCTGTAAAGCCGCCAACACATTGGCCATGCCCCATCCCCTGAGTGAATGAAAATGAACTATTTGTTTGTGCGGATTGTCGATGTTGTCGAGCAACATGGAATAATAATCGTATACACGGTTTGGTGAGGCGCTGCCATCATGGTCGGCATGCTCTACGTCGTTGGCTCCAATGTCGAACCAGCGTTTGGTAAACGTAACAGCATCCATCATGTTGGTAGGCCCTTCAATAGGGCAACCCCATATTGTGCTCACCGTTCCATTCACTGTGAGCCCGGCATCCTGCGCCATAGGGATGTATTTTTCGGCCATCTTCCAATATTCGTCCAGGGTTAGTCCGGAATTCTTTTTTTGGTGCGACTCGGAAGTGCTTACCATGAGCAAAATTCTGTCGGGACCATAGCCTTCTTTTTTTGCTTCAATGGCTCTTTCGATGGCCTTTTCGCGAATGGTGACCGCCGTTAAACTTACCTCCGGGAGCAGGTGCTCTACACGTTTGCTTGTGCGGATGGCTCTAAACAATTCATCGGCATCTTTGAATTGTGGCATGCCTTTCGGATTGCCGAAATTGGTCACTTCCAGATGTTTAACACCGGCTAAAATGAGTTCCTCCAGAACCCAAAGTTTGGCCTCTGTTTGCACGTAAGTTTCTTCATGCTGAAATCCATCTCTAACGGTAATGTCTCCAATCACTACTTTTTTGGGATAGTTCATGCTATTGATTTTTTAATTTGAATTAACGATTTCTAAAATAGAAATCAAATATAGATAAAAACAGTTCCGGTGCTCATACTTTTTCAATGGATTATGATAAACATCTTAATTTATATTCATATTTAAATAGTTAAGTTTGTTGAATTAAAACGTTTGCAACCTTTTTATGGTTGGCCTTTTTTTGCTATACTTGCACTGGACTAATTTTGATTGTTAAAGCCATGACGATCTGAATGATTAACTAAAAAAAAGTTGCCTTGTACAGATTAAAAACCAAGATCGATATACGGAGTACAGAATTTAAAGAGAACCAAAAAGTATTTTTAAGTTTGCTCGATCATTACCGTCAGGTACTCAGGGAAAACACACGTGGTGGCAGCCCCGAAACGGTGGCGCGGCACAAAAAGCGTGACAAATTGCTTGCGCGCGAAAGAATTGATTTGCTCATCGATCGCGACACTCCTTTTATGGAGTTATCACCTCTGGCGGCATACAACCAATATGAAAATGGTTTCCCTTCAGCAGGAATTGTTACCGGCATTGGCGTAATTCATGGCCGTGAAACGGTAATTATTGCCAACGATGCCACCGTTAAAGGTGGAACTTACATGCAATTTACCATAAAAAAACACTTGCGTGCGCAGGAAATTGCGATGGAAAACCATTTGCCATGTATTTATCTGGTGGACTCAGGAGGTGCTTTTTTACCTGAGCAGGATACTGTTTTTCCTGATCGCGATCATTTTGGCCGCTTTTTTTACAACCAGGCCCGCATGTCGGCAATGCGCATACCGCAAATCAGTATTGTGATGGGATCGTGTACTGCCGGAGGAGCTTATGTACCTGCCATGAGCGACGAAACCATTATCGTGAAAGAGCAGGGAACAATATTTCTGGGTGGCCCACCGCTCGTGAAAGCCGCTACAGGAGAGGAAGTTACAGCCGAAGAACTGGGTGGCGCTGATGTGCACACAAGTATTTCCGGTGTGGCCGATCATTTTGCTGATAATGATGTTCATGCGATTCAGATTTGTCGCAATATTTTTGAAAATCTCCATCCCCGTCAAAAACAAGTGCTCGACTTTTTACCAATAGAAGAGCCTCTTTACGATCCTGCTGAACTCTATGGCATTGCCCCTGTTGACTTACGGAAAATGGTTGATCCCCGCGAAATTATCATGCGTATAGTAGATGGAAGCCGCTTTCAGGAATTTAAAGCCCGCTACGCCACTACCGTGGTTACCGGTTTTGCTCATGTCATGGGATTTCCTGTAGGCATCATAGCAAACTTTGGAGTTCTGTTTTCTGAATCTGCACTTAAAGTCACACATTTCATCGAACTGTGTACTTCGCGCAAAATCCCGTTGGTGTTTCTGCAAAATATTACCGGCTTTATGGTGGGAAAAGAATTTGAGCGTGGAGGTATTGCCAAAGATGGAGCAAAAATGGTTCATGCTGTTTCAAACGCCAATGTGCCTAAATTTACTATAATTTTTGGCGGCTCTTTTGGAGCGGGAAATTACGGTATGGCCGGGCGTGCTTTTAATCCACGGCTGTTGTTTATGTGGCCAAATGCTAAAATTTCCGTCATGGGTGGCGAACAGGCTGCTACGGTGCTGGTGACGGTAAAACGCGACCAGCTTCTGGCCAAAGGAATTACCATGACCGATGAGGAAGTGGAAAAAATGCGTCGACCTATTTTGGAGAAATATGAAAGAGAAGGATCGGCCTATTACAGTACTTCCCGCCTGTGGGACGATGGCATCATCGATCCTGTGGATACGCGCAAAGTACTCGCCATGGGCATCGCCAGTGCGCTTAATAAACCTTTCCCCGAACAGAATTTCGGGGTGTTCAGAATGTAAAACTATTATAAATGAATCAATTGGAAACACTTATTGTTGAGAGAAAGGAAGATATTCTGTACGTCTATCTTAACCGCCCTGAGGTACATAACGCGCTGAATGAAACGATGATTGAGGAGCTTACCCGTGTTTTTCACGAATCCTCAAAAGATGAAACCCTGCGCCTTATCATTTTAAAGGGAAAGGGGAAATCGTTTTGTGCCGGAGCTGATTTGAATTATATGAAGAATATCGCTCACCAGAGTAAAGACGACAATTATAAAGACGGACAACGTCTGGCAAAACTCTTTAAAACCATTTACCGTTGTCATGTGCCAACAATGGCCATCGTGCATGGGGCTGCCTTTGGCGGAGCTAATGGACTGTTTGCCGCCTGCGATGTGGTGCTCGCCGACGAAAATACGACCTTTGCTTTTAGTGAAGTGAAAATGGGTATTGGTCCGGCTACCATCATGCCTTTCATCATTCGCCGAATTGGTGAATATCCTGCCCGTGATTTAATGCTTACCGGACGTCGCTTTAAAGGAAAAGAAGCCGAAAGAACAGGACTTGTCACCCGTTCAGTTTCTTCCGGATTGATGGTTGAAACAACAAAGAAATACATCAGCGAGTTTTTGTCGTCAGCACCCAAAGCCACACGCGCTACCAAGCAACTTATCCAACACATTGTTTACGATGGGGTTGAGTTTGAAGAGCTTATCGATTATACGGCAGGTATTATTGCCAATTTACGTGCCGACAAGGAAGGGCAGGAGGGAATGGCGGCCTTTCTTGAAAAAAGAAAACCATATTGGACACGCCAAACGACAAAACCTGATTTCCCTGATCTGGACTAATAATATGGTATAATGAAGTTGTTTAAAAAAATATTGATTGCCAATCGTGGCGAAATTGCCGTCAGGGTGATTAAATCGGCACATAAACTGGGCATCGCCACAGTGGCGGTGTATGCCGACGCGGATAAGCATAGCCTGCACGTACGAAGCGCCGATGAAGCTTATCCTCTGGGTGGAAATGAGTTGATATCCACTTATCTGGACACTGAAAAAATAGTTGCGCTCGCCAAAAAATCCGGCTGTGACGCCATCCATCCAGGCTATGGTTTCCTTTCTGAAAGTCCGGCTTTGGTGCAGGCCTGTGCCGATAACAACCTGATTTTTATTGGGCCACATGCCCGTGCCATCCTGTTAATGGGTAACAAAATTGAAGCGCGAAAATTTGTTGAAGCTATCGGCGTGCCCATGACCAAGGGCATTACAGGCAGTATTGATTCGTTGTTGGCTCAAGCCGTAAACCTGCCTTTTCCTGTGCTCGTAAAGGCTGCTGCCGGAGGTGGCGGAAAGGGCATGCGCATCGTTTACCACCAGGAGGAACTCCCCGATGTGCTTGAAGCTACAAGCCGTGAGGCGAAAAGTTATTTCGGCGACGAAACAGTTTACATCGAGCAATACGTGGAAGAACCCCGACATATTGAAATTCAGTTGTTGGGCGATAATCATGGAAATTTGGTTCATCTTTATGAAAGGGAATGTTCAATCCAACGTCGGTACCAAAAAATTATCGAAGAATCGCCCTCGCCTACCTTAACCCCCGATGTGCGCGAAAAAATGGGAGAGGCAGCACTTAAAATTGGCCGTGAAATTGGATACAACAGCGCCGGAACTATTGAGTTTCTTGTCGATAAAAACCTGAATTTCTACTTCTTAGAGATGAATACCCGCATACAGGTAGAACATCCGGTAACAGAAATGGTAACGGGTATCGATATCGTTGAAGAGCAGATTCGGGTGGCTGCGGGAAACAAACTCCGCTACGAACAGTCTCAGATCAAACAAACCGGTCATGCCATCGAGTGCCGCATTTACGCCGAAGATCCTGCCAATAAGTTTTTGCCTTCTCCCGGAAAAATTACCCTCCTTCATTTGCCACAGGCTGAAGGTGTGCGTGTAGACACTGCGATCGACCGGCCTGAAGTGATCCAGAGTTTCTACGATCCCATGATCAGCAAATTAATTACCTGGTCGCCTGATCGCCTTCAAGCTATTACCAAAATGAAGGAGATGCTCGAGGGGTTTGTTTTGCAAGGCATTCAAACAAATATCCCATATCTTATTCAACTGGTACAACACGAGGCTTTTATCAACAACCATATCTCGACAAAGTTTTGCGATGATCATACGGATGAACTTGTAGAGGGGCTGCTTATCAGGAAAAATAAACTTTCGTTGGCTTTCCCGGCCATTTGTTTCTATCTGGCTAAATCTCATACAAAAAAAACCGCTTCCAATATTTGGGAACACATTGGTTTCTGGCGCAATCAGCCGGTAATTCCGGTAGATGTAGATGGGAATAAGTTCGTGCTTGAAACTATTGGTATCAATTCTTCAATCAAACAGATACTTGCGCTCAACGAACATTTCAGCGCGCAAATAGTTACGTCCGGAGCAGGTTTTGTTGAAGTTTTGATTAACGAACTACCTCATCTTGCCTATTTTTCAGAAGATGCCAAAGGACAAGGTTTTGTTACTGTTCAGGGAAATGTTTTCCATGTGCGGCGTGAGGATGTGCTCGTCATGCCTGATTTCTATGAACTGAAAGACCACGGAAAAGATGCTGGTAGTTATTTTGCCCCCATGCCGGGAAAAGTTATCAAAGTGCAGGTGGCTACTGGCGATGAAGTAGTTAGGGGTACTGTATTACTTGTGGTCGAAGCCATGAAAATGGAGAACAATATTGTGGCCACACACGATGCTACCGTTGAACTTGTAAATGTTGTTGCCGGTGATATGGTTGACACCGACAAGCTCTTAGTGAAACTACATGATAAAGAAAACTAAAAAAGAAACGATATGAACTTTGATTTAAACGATGAACAACAACTAATCCGGGCAACGGTACGCGATTTTGCCGAAAGGGAAATAAAACCCGTGGCTCAGGAACTGGATGAAAACGCGGAGTTTTCGTTTGACCTGACCGCAAAGATGGGTGAGTTAGGACTGTTTGGCATGAATATACCACAAAAATATGGCGGACAAGGTTTAGATACCTTATCGTATATAATTGCAGTAGAGGAGCTAGCGAGGGTTGACGGATCGCAGGCCGCTACGCTGGCCGCACACAATAGCCTGGGTATAGGTCCACTGCTCGAATACGGTTCGGAGGAACAACGGCTGAAATATCTGCCTCCTTTATGCACGGGTCATGGATTATGGAGTTTTGGCCTTACCGAGCCCGGTGCCGGCTCCGATTCACGTGGTTCTAAAACCACTGCCGTGCTCGAAGGGGATGAATGGGTAATCAACGGCTCTAAAATTTTTATCACCAACGCCTCTGTAGACATAAGCCTGGGATGCACAGTGCAGGCGGTTTCAGGTGATGAAGACGGGAAAAAGATATTTACCACAATCATTGTTGAAAAAGATACGCCTGGATTTCGGCGTGTGCCCATGCACAACAAAATGATGTGGCGCGCTTCGGATACAGCTGAACTTTTTTTCGATGACGTGCGTGTTCCAAAAAATAATCTGCTTGGAAAAGTAGGCGAAGGTTCACATATTATGTTGCATACCCTCGATGGCGGACGCCTTTCAATTGGTGCTATGGGTTTGGGATTGGCTCAGGGAGCTTTTGAAATGGCCTTGGCATATGCCAACGAGCGAAAACAATTCGGCAAACCTATTTCGAAATTCCAAATTACCGCCTTTAAATTGGCCGACATGGCCTTGAAAATTGAGCTGGCACGCAACCTGCTTTACAAAGCCTGTTGGCTGAAAGATGAGGGACGCCCTTATGGCAAAGAAGCCGCCATGTCGAAACTTTATTGTAGCGAAATAGCCAGAGAAGTGGCCGACGAAGCTGTTCAAATTCACGGAGGCTATGGCTTGATGAAAGATTATGCTGTTGAACGGTTTTATCGTGATCAGCGATTGCTGCAAATCGGCGAAGGAACAAGCGAAATTCAACGGCTGGTGATTTCCAGACTTATCGGTTGTTAAAGGAGTAGTGTTTATTTTGAATAACTAAAAGAGAAGATATGAACAAGGTTGTAAAAAATGCCAGAGAGGCCATCGCAGGAATTGCTGACAACATGACCCTGATGTTGGGTGGTTTTGGATTATGCGGAATTCCGGAAAAATCGATTGAGGCACTGGTAGAAAGTGGCGTAACCGGACTTACCTGTATTAGTAACAATGCCGGCGTCGATGGATTTGGACTGGGTTCGCTGTTACGAAAACACCAGATCAAAAAAATGATTTCATCGTATGTGGGTGAAAACAAGGAGTTTGAGCGACAACTGCTTTCAGGCGAGCTGGAAGTGGACCTTATTCCGCAAGGTACGCTGGCCGAAAGGTGTCGCGCCGGTGGAGCGGGTATTCCTGCTTTTTTTGTGCCGGCAGGATACGGAACAGAAGTGGCCGAAGGCAAGGAAACAAGATCGTTTAACGGAAAAATGCACTTGCTTGAACATGCCCTCACCGCTGATTATGCCATTGTGAAAGCATGGAAAGGCGATACTGCCGGAAACCTCATATACCGCCATACAGCAAATAACTTTAATAACATGATGGCGATGGCCGGAAAAATAACCATTGCCGAGGTGGAAGAATTGGTTCCTGCCGGTGAGCTTGACCCAAACCAGATTCATACCCCCGGCATATTTGTACAACGCATTTTTAAAGGCGAAGACTATGAAAAGCGGATAGAGTTTGTTACCACCCGCGATGTTTAATCACTTTAAAATGATGCAAAAAAACGTTAAAACAAAAAATACGGCTATGGCACTTGATAAAAATGGAATTGCAAAACGAATTGCACAAGAATTAAAAGATGGATATTATGTCAACCTGGGAATCGGCATTCCTACCCTGGTGGCCAATTATATACCCGAAGGCATGGAAGTCATTCTGCAATCGGAAAACGGGCTCTTGGGGATTGGTCCTTTTCCGCTTAGCGGTGAGGAGGATGCTGATTTGATAAATGCCGGAAAACAAACGGTGACTTATACCAAAGGAGCAGCCTTTTTCGACTCGGCTACCAGCTTTGCCATGATCAGGGGCGGACACGTCGACCTGACCGTTCTTGGTGCTTTTGAGATCTCCGATAAGGGCGATATCGCCAGCTGGAAAATTCCGGGTAAACTCGTAAAAGGCATGGGCGGAGCAATGGATTTGGTGGCTTCGGCACGCAATATTATTGTGGCCACTACCCATACCGACCGTGATGGAAACCCCAAGTTATTAAAGGCGTGTACTTTACCTATAACAGGGGTGGAATGTGTAAAGCGCATTGTTACCGATCTGGCCGTGGTAGATGTTACTCCTTCAGGATTTCAGTTAATAGAAAGGGCTCCGGGTATTTCTGTTGAGGAAATTGTGGCCAAAACCGGTGCTCCCCTGATTATAGAAGGAGAAATACCGGAGATGAGGTTGTAAGAGCAATGCTAAAAATTGATTTTTTATAGCACAAACTTTATTGAAACAGAATGGTTTCAGTTGATATTTTTTTACATTTGCATGATAGACCTGTTGGAAATAATCAAATTTAAACACATCATGAAAAAATTATTACTCCTTTCAATCGTAGCCGTGTTGTTTATTTCGCTGTCTTGTTCTAAGTCGAGCACCACTCCGGCTACTGTTTATACCATTAAATACACCATCAACGTTACCGACACGGTAAGTGTTGACACCGTGCAGTACAAAGATATGTCGGGCGAGGTAATTACCAAATATAACCTGAACACCCTGGATTATAGTTTTACCTCGGAGAAAAACTATGACGCTAGCTTGTTCTTAACCGGACGCATCATGAATGGCTCAATACAAGCCTCTTTGGAAATTTCAGATGCCTCAGGAGTTATTTATTTCGACTCAAAAGGCGATTCCTTTCCAGGAAAGTTTACCTACACTATGGCCAAGAGTTATTTCGAGAGCAAATAGGTTTTTGGGTGGATGGTTTTTGGGTGGATAAGTTTATAAGTGGATGAGTTTATAAGTTTATAAGTTTATAAGTTTATAAGTTTTGAGTGGTTAGATACTAAACTCATAAACTCATCCCCTCATATTTCTATTTTTTCTATCTTTGGTCTTATTTACCATTAAAAATCATAGCATTATGGAAGATCCGATGAACTATTACGGTGATGGCCTTTCAACCGGAGGCTGGCTGTTTATCTTGTTTGTGTTCGCCTTTTACATCTACACCTACTGGCGTATTTTTGAAAAAGCAGGAAAGCCCGGCTGGGCGGCTTTGATTCCTATTTACAACACCATTATTTTGCTCGAAATTGTTGGCAAACCATGGTGGTGGTTGCTCCTGTTCCTTATCCCGGGTGTAAATATCATTTTTGCTATTTGGATGACAAATCTGTTGTCGTTAAGCTTTGGTAAAGGCGTCGGCTTTACAATCGGTTTACTCTTGTTGAGTTTTATTTTCTATCCTATTCTGGCATTTAGTTTGGCCGAATACAAAGGGCCTGCCGGAAAATAACCTCAAAACAGGAAGTTAAGTCCGATATAAAAACCGGTATTTCCATCTTGTGGGTTTAAGGCTTTGCCGAAATTCATCGAGAGGATAAAATTTTGATTCATGGCGATGTGTAATCCACCGCCCAGGGTGGTGTGTGGTTTTTCCGCGCCAAAATCGAAGTATTGCTTCTCTTCTTCGGGTGTCAGGTTGAGTGTTTGAACCACGTTTTCCACATCGTAGTCTTTTATCACCATACCCGCGTCGAGAAAGGCGTTGAGCGCGAAATAGAAATTTTGATTCAGCCAGTACGCTTTAAAAAATTTCCACCTAAACTCCAGGTTTCCATAGCCGACACCATCGCCAACAACCCGGTTACGTAGAATACCGCGCAGGGTCTTTGCGCCGCCAAGTCCTTCGGAATAAGCTCCGTTCATCTTCGACATGTACATGATGGGTTCTACATAATAAGGTGCTTTGCCGCTAATGGTTGTCACCAAACCAAGCCTGTAAGCAAACGAAAGCCTGCTTTTTATCAGAGTAAAATATTGACGGTGTGTAACCACCAATTTCATGAACCCTTCTGCCATGTTGCTGGTAGGCTTTGGAGCTGAGATTAAAATCACCTCCGACCAGATCCCTTTCATCGGGTTGGGTTCATTGTCGCGGCTATCAAAAACAAAGCCCAGTTTCAGGTTGGTCAGCCATCCGCCATTTGCTTCGCTTGCCGGAATAATCCCCCATTCGGTATACTTATCGTACAGTCCCGGTACATCGGGTAGTTTTTTGTCTTCAGCTTTTCCCCTGTTTAGCCTTTCCACATCGACAGAAGTGGTGTAGATATGAAAGAAATTTACCCCTGCCAGCCACCTGAGATGTCCGGTAACTGTTCCTTGAAAGTCGAGTTTTACACGAAAAAACTCCCTTTTTTGTCGGTAAAAAACCCGCGACTTATACTCTGGTGAGTCCGACAGCTCCCAGTCGTGCTGGTAAACTGCTTCGTATCCGTTGAAACCATAAAAACTATAGGTTTGATCGGGAATGTAGCTCACGTCGGCTGAAACCCGAACCCCTTTGATAAGCTTCTGCGAATCGTAATAAAACCTGAAAATGCCGCTTCCCTTTGTAAACCACGAGGCTTCAAAGTAAAGGCTGTGATCGTATCGCGGATAGCGGCTTCCATCTCCGTAATGGTATAAATTAACCAGCGCGCCAAACTGAAATCCAAGATCAGAATCGTACGAAACCACCGGCAAGCCTCCCAGATTCCAATTGGTTTTTATTTTTTCAGTTGAATCAACCGACTGGCCAACTGCTGCCGGTGATAGAAAAATCAACAGGGCTAAAAACAATAACGGGAGTTGTGGGAGGCGATTCATTAGTCCGGTTTCGTGGTTGAGGGCAAAGTCCTGCCTCTTTGTGGTAAGCCGGACTTTGCCTTCTGATTTAATTTATTGGATAACAAGTGTTCCGGTCGCCAAACCATTGTTGGAGTCGGTAACACGGTACAGCAGAGTTCCTGAGCTGTAAGGGCTGACATCAATACGGACCGACTGACCAAAAAACGGATGTTCGCTCACCTTTTTGCCTTGAAGGTCGAAAAACGTAATGAACCTTTGGTTTGCGCTTTCAGGTGAGTCGAAAGTGACAAAATCGCCGGCGGGATTAGGATAACAGTGCACCTGAATGGGATTGGCCTCCAAATCAAAAATACCCACATTGGTTTCTGCATTTAAACTGTCGATGAGCAAAACAGAGCCTGGCGTGAGTGATGTAATGCCAGACGACATGATGATTACATTGAAAGTATCAGGTTGATGATCAGACAGGTAATACATATTCAGATTAAAACTGGTCCAGTCGGCTGCATCGTGTAAAAACAACGAACCCATTCCTATCGTGTCGAGGTTGCCGCCTTCGTTTCGGTAACAATACATAAATACGGAAGCACTGTCGTTTGACACTCCGGTGTACTTGTACTTGCCCGACAGCGACAAAACCTTCTCGTTTAGCGCGATCCCGCCTGTAAACGTGTATTCATAAGTAATGATATTTACCATAAATGAAGCCAGCGTGATAAGTCCCGGAGCTCTAAACTGATCGAAAAGGAGACTTTTGGTTTCCAGGCGAGCCGAGTAATCACCTGCAAAAGCATCGGTAGAGCGTGTTACAACCGATTCGCCCAGCATGGCCGTATACGGATTGGGCGTATTCCAAAATTCAGGTTGAGTGTAGGTAGGACCGGTAAAATCTTGCCATACTTCCATCGAAGCGTTGGGAATGGTTTGTGCCTGCATCACACCAGCAAGCAGGATTGAAGCAATCAGGGTAAAGAACTTTTTCATATTTTTAACGTTTAATGATTGAACATTTATGCAATTTCGCCTTTATTTAGCTAAAGTATTATTTTTATTCGATCGTTTAACGTAATTTTAAAGATTGATTTAATTGTTCAAATCTAATCGCATGTATCTCAGAGTTGTATCCATAGTTTCATTTTTTTTTCTGGTTCTTGGTTTTGTCCAGGCTCAGCAGCCAGAGAGAAATGTTGTGATTCTGGATGCCAGGATTGTGAGTGCTGATAGCTTGTTACCTGTCCCGAATGCCCATGTTATCAGCAAATTTAACCGGGTAGGTACCATAACCAACAACGACGGGCGTTTTCGTATGTATGTCGATCCCCACGACAGTTTGCTCATTACTTCCATTGGGTTTAGCCCCAAAATTCTCTACATCACCGACAGTATTCGGAGTCTCGACAGCGTTGTTCGGATTACTTTGAATAAAGACACAATTATGATTAATGAAGTCATTATCAGGGCTTTTTACGACTATGAGGTGTTTAAGCAGTTGGTTATTGAAATGCGACCTGTCGATTTAAGTCAGTTTTACCCCAATTGGGACGGAACAGATTTATTGTACCGCGACATAAAGCCCCTCACCATAAAAGGGCCTATTCAGGCTTTGTACGATCAGTTTAATCACCTGGCACGACTGCAACGCAAACTTATACGTAACAGAGAGCAATACAATGAGTTAATGCGTAGAATGGGACGGCACTCCGATACCATTCCGGCTATGCCTGAGCATATGCAAGCGTCGCCACGCTAACTTTTATTCCCTTAACTTTTATCAGTTCCTGAGCGCAGGCCTCAAGTGTTGCGCCCGTTGTAAGCACATCGTCTACCAGCAGCACATTTTTACCTTCGAGTTTTTCGGGATGGATTACTGAGAATTTCCCTGAAACATTTTCCCATCGGCTGTACCTCGATTTTTTTGTTTGGGTTTCGGTAAAAGTATTCCTGATCAGGTTGTTTGTCGAATAGCTGATTTGCATGGCTTCGGCCAGTCCGATGGCAATCTGTTCGCTCTGATTATACCCTCTAATGCGTTGTTTTTTAGGATGAAGTGGCACAGGAACCACTACCTGGGTATGTTGAAAAAGCCCATCCTTTTTTAAGTCATGCCCGAGGAGTTTTCCGATGTAAGTGCCCACTTCTTTGTTTTTTTTGTACTTGAGCTGATGCATCAGATGCTGAACTTTTCCGCCTTTGTTAAAAAACAAATAGGATGTAGCCGCCTCCAGGTGCACGCGTCCGTAGAAAATTCTGGAAACCGGATTATCTTCGAAGAGGTGAAAATCGGTTCGTGGCAGGTTGTAATGGCAACCCATGCAAATCACTTTTTCGCCACGCACAAGCGGTTGTCCACAGGCGGCACAAAGATCTGGAAAGAGCAGTCCGAAGAGATCGATAAGCCAAGAATTCAGCGACATAACCGGGGGTTTTATCGGGGCAAGATACAAAAAAACCCGCGAACTTACATCCGCGGGTTGATATCGGTTTTTTGTACTATTCGGCTAAAATGAGCACCTTGTTTTCGTGCACTTCTATCACGCCTCCGGCGATTTCAAAAAAGCGCTCTTTCCCGCTGATCTTAACTTTTATCTTACCTTTGGCAAGTGCAGAAATCAAGGGAGCATGGTTGTTCAGTAATTCAAACGAACCATCGATGCCAGGAAGTTGCACCAACTCGGCCTCGCCTTTAAAAATTTCTACATCAGGAGTGATTATCTCAACGTACATGCTACTAATTTTTACTTTCTGCCAGAAGTTTTTTACCTTTTTCGATGGCTTCTTCGATGTTTCCAACCAGGTTAAATGCTGCTTCCGGATATTCGTCCACCTCGCCGTCCATGATCATGTTAAAACCCTTGATGGTATCTTCGATAGAAACGATAGTTCCTTTTAGTCCGGTAAACTGCTCCGCAACGTGGAAAGGCTGCGAGAGGAAACGCTGCACACGACGGGCGCGGTGAACGATTAATTTATCATCTTCCGAAAGCTCATCCATCCCTAAAATCGCAATAATGTCCTGAAGCTCTTTGTAACGTTGCAGGATGTTTTTAACCTTCTGAGCGGTGTTATAATGCTCATCGCCAACCACATCAGGTGTAAGAATACGCGAGGTAGAGTCCAAAGGATCTACGGCAGGATAAATACCCAGCTCGGCAATTTTACGGCTTAATACCGTGGTAGCATCGAGGTGAGCAAAGGTAGTGGCAGGAGCGGGGTCGGTTAAGTCGTCAGCCGGCACATACACTGCTTGTACTGAGGTAATTGAACCACGTTTGGTAGATGTAATACGTTCTTGCATGATACCCATTTCGGTAGCCAGGGTAGGTTGATAACCTACAGCTGATGGCATACGACCCAAAAGGGCGCTTACCTCAGATCCGGCTTGGGTAAAGCGGAAAATGTTATCGATAAAGAACAGGATATCACGGCCACCGGATTCTTCATCGCCGTCGCGGAAATACTCGGCCACGGTAAGACCCGAAAGGGCAACACGTGCACGTGCTCCGGGAGGTTCGTTCATCTGACCAAACACAAGTGTGGCCTGCGAAGTTTCAAGTTCTTTGTGGTCGACTTTAGATAAATCCCAGCCTCCCTGTTCCATATTTTCTTTAAAGGCTTCACCGTATTTTATTACGCCTGATTCGATCATTTCGCGGAGTAAATCGTTTCCTTCACGGGTACGTTCGCCTACACCACCAAAAACAGAAAGACCCGAATAAGATTTGGCGATGTTGTTGATTAACTCCATGATAATTACGGTTTTACCAACGCCTGCACCACCAAACAAACCAATTTTACCCCCTTTTGAATAAGGTTCAATCAGGTCGATAACTTTGATTCCGGTATAAAGCACTTCTTTTGAGGTACTCAGCTCGTCATATTTTGGGGGATCGCGGTGGATGGGGTAGCGTTTTTTCGACTCCACCTCACCTAGTCCATCGATAGCATCACCGATAACATTAAAAAGCCGCCCTTTGATTTTATCGCCGGTAGGCATCGAAATGGGAAGACCCAGCGACCTGACTTCGAGGCCACGTTTAAGTCCGTCGGTAGAGTCCATGGCGATTGTCCTCACTGTATTTTCGCCTATCGCCTGTTGCGCTTCCAGAATGAGTTTTTCACCATTTTCGCGCGTAATTTCCAGTGCATCGTAGATTTTAGGTAGATCCTCTTCCTTCTCAAAAACGACGTCAATAACGGGGCCAATGATCTGTGCAATATGGCCAATCTTGCGTTTCTCCATAAAGAGCAATGATTTAAGGATTTAATGTGGGCGCAAATATAGTAATTAATCAAATAAATGATGTATTTTTACACGAAACCTTGTATGATATGACACATAAAGCGATAAAGTGGATTGAAAACCAGATGAAAAAGCTGGAAACACCTGATTTTGATTTCGAGGTTTGGGAAACCTCTACCTGCCTGATGCTGGATACCCTTTTCGGAAAAGACAACCCCCTCACCCAAAGGTTGCTGAATCTCGACAACACCTTCAACTCGTGGTCGTTGCGCGATGCTACCGGGAATGAATCGTACGAAGAACGAAGTAAAAAAATGGCTACCGAAATATTGCAATCGGCTATTGATGAAATCCAAATGCTGGGACTGGAGGATAGTCATTTAGGGAAAGAAACGGCACTAAACGACATACTTGCCATTATTCTGGATGAGATGAAAGGCAGCCAGATAAAAAAATTAAAACAGGTGTTTACATCAGATAACCAGGAAGATGAAAAACGAAGGCAGGTTGGCGACATAGTACGCGAATCGGGAGGAAGTAACACCATGTTGGTAAACATTTTAATGCACCCTGCCCTGATAAGCATGCTAAAATCTGAGTAAGTCTGATAGACTACAATCTCGTTATTGGTACAAAAACCTAGCACCGCTATAGGCTCACGTTTTCATGGAAGAAATACTCCCCGTTTTTTGTGCTCTTGAGTTTTTGTTCCTGTATACAATTTATGTAAGCCTTCCGTTATACCTTTGCACGTCCAAGTTTATTTCAATATGACCGCAAAGAAAATAGTTAAGGGAAAGAAGCGCAATAGGAAGTCAAAGCCACGTAAGTTACAGTTTATCAAGTGGATTATTTTTCTGTTGATGTTGCTCGCGCTTGTCTTTGCCCTATTCTTCGGCGCAGTATACATCGGGATTTTCGGACCGCTCCCAACCAAAACGGAGCTGGAAGCCATCAAAAACGAAGAAGCCTCCCTCATCCTGGCCTCTGATGGCACATTGATTGGAAAGATTTTTGCCGAAAACAGAACCAACATTGGATGGGACGATGTGCCGCAACATTTGGTCGACGCCTTGATCTCGACAGAGGACAAGAGGTATTTCAGCCATAAAGGTGTTGACGGGCGTAGTTATCTACGCGTTTTTTTTAAGTCAATTTTGCTCGGCGACCGCAGCTCGGGCGGAGGCAGTACGTTGTCGCAGCAACTGATTAAAAATCTTTATGGGCGTGGCGACCATCATTTTTTATCAATGCCCGTGAATAAAGTCAGGGAGTCGATCATTGCCATGCGACTTGAAGAAATGTACTCCAAGGAAGAAATTCTGCTTTTGTATTTGAATTCAGTTCCTTTCGGCGAGGAGGTTTTTGGGATTGAGGCGGCCGCGAGCCGTTATTTCGGAAAACGTACACGAGACCTGACTATTCAGGAGTCGGCTGTACTTGTGGGCATGCTTAAGGCCAATACTTATTACAATCCCAGGCTTAACCCCGAAAATGCCCTCAACCGCCGAAACCAGATACTTTCCCTCATGCAAAGTCAGGGTTATCTGTCAGAAAAACAAAAAGACAGCCTCCAAAAAACGTCGATTGGGCTGAAATATGCCAACCTCCAAATCAATCCGCAGGCCGGCTATTTTGTGCATCAGGTGAAGAAGCAAGCCCGCGATATTTTAGCCGATCTTACTTTTGAAAACAAGGTTTTCGATATCGAAAAGGATGGCCTGCGCATCGTAACCACGTTGGATTACGACATACAACAGCTGGCAGAGCTGGCTGTAAAAAAGCAGCTGGGAGCCATGCAACCACTCCTCGACAAACAACTTAAGAACGCGGGAGCAAAGCAATCGTGGCTAAAAAAGCAGCCCAATGAGATAAAGAACAAAGCAAAGGAAGTTCGCACCATGGAAATGGTGACTTCATCCGGGATGAAAGCCCTGGAGATGAGCGTTGTCGACAGCCTCTGGCACTATACCCGCATGTTGCAGGCAGGAGTTTTGGTTGTGCATCCGGCGACTGGAGAGGTGCTCGCCTGGATTGGAGGCAACAATTTTCGATTTCTGCCTTACGATCAAGTGCTGGCCAGGCGTCAGGCGGCTTCTACCTTTAAACCTTTGATGTACGTCGCCGCACTGGAACAAGGTCTGACACCCTGTACCTACCTCGAAAACGCTCAAAAAACCTACGAAGCTTATGGTGGATGGTCGCCGGAGAACTACGATCATACCAGCAGCGAGGACACACGCGTAGCACTGTGGTATGCGCTGGCGCATTCAATGAACATCCCCACCGTAGATTTATACTTTAAAACCGGGCATGAGGCCCTGCGCAACTTGTGTTATAGGCTTGATCTGGATATTTCGCCTGATGAAACCCCTTCTCTGGCTCTGGGAACAGCCGAAATCTCTTTGTTGGAAATGGTGAAAGTATATGCCACATTTGCCCGAAAGGGAGAATTTAACGAAGAACTTAACCTCATAAGTAAAATAGTCGACAACAAAGGAACGGTGATCTGGGAGCAGCCTGAATTGCCAACAAGACAGGCGCTCCAGCCAGCCATTGCCGAAGAGTTAACACGCATGCTACAAACGGCCATAAACAGTGGCACGGGCACACGGCTTCGGTCACAATACGGGCTTACCTGCGATTTAGCCGGAAAAACCGGAACAGCACAAAACTATACCGATGCCTGGTTTATGGCCTACACGCCCAATTTGGTTATTGGCGTCAGGGTAGGAGCCAGCGATCCTTCCATTCATTTTACTAACGGACTAGGGAGTGGTTCGGCACTGGCGTTGCCGATAGCAGGCTCTATTTTACATGGTATGGAAAGCACCTCTGATTTGCGTTCCGAATTCCTCGTTCCTTTTCAATACAGTAACGACAGCCTAATCGATTGTCCGGCTTTTCGCGAAAAGGGAATAGACGGATTTTTCAATCGCCTGATGGGAAAAGAAGCCGATGATCAGGTTGTACCGGATTCCGCTAGTCAACCCGAAGAAAAAACCGAAGAAAAACAACGCAGCAGGGTAGGCAGGTTTTTCGATCGGATTTTTAAGGGAAAGAAGAAGTAGTTCTGTTTAAGTTGTAGAGCTACATCAATTATTTAGATATTGACTTCATAATATTTATAATATATATTTGCAAATGTAAAATATAGCATTTAAATTATGACCACATTTACCAGCACACTCCCTGAAGAACTACTTTTAAAACTGAACAGTGTATCCAAAAGGTTGTCCTTGCCAAAGAATAAAATCATCGAAAAAGCCTTGCAGATTTATCTTGACCAACTTAACCGTGCCGAATATGTTCAATCGTATAAGCAAGCAGCTCTAGACACTGAACTGATGGAGATGGCGGAAGAAGGAATGGAGGACTATTTGAAGCAATTGAACGCATGAAGCAACGAGAAATTTGGTATGCCGATCTTAACCCCGTAAGAGGAAACGAGCAAAAAGGATATCGACCTGTTGTCATCATCAGCGGTGATGCATTAAATACGTATTTGAATATTGTAATCGCTTGTCCGTTAACTTCCAGAATAAAAAATTACAAAGGAAATGTGTTACTTGAGCCTAACAATGAAAATGGACTTCCTTTAAAATCTGAGATATTGACTTTTCATATACGTTCAATTTCGAAAGAACGATTAGTGAACAAGATTGGAAATATTTCAAAAGAAGAATTGAGCACCCTGATGCAGAGTTTAGATGACATTTTAAGGTACTGATCTGTGTGCGGTAACACCCAAAAAAAAGCTGCCCCGAAATCATCAGGGCAGCAAAGCGTTAAAAACCTCAAAAACAAGTTAAATCATCTTACGAGGGTCGACCCATAGGGTAAACTCTTCATCCGACAGAAAACCAAGTTCTAGCGCAGCTTCACGTAAGGTAGTACCTTCGGCATGTGCTTTTTTGGCAATTTTCGCCGCTTTTTCGTATCCGATATGGGTGTTTAGCGCTGTTACCAGCATAAGCGAATTTTCGAGTTTTTCCTGTACTACGCGGTAGTTGGGTTCGATGCCCACCACAGCATTTTCGGTAAACGAAACACAGGCATCGCCCAGCAGTCGTGCTGCCTGAAGCAGGTTATATATCATTACCGGTTTAAAAACGTTAAGCTGGAAATGACCCTGCATGCCTCCTACAGTGATGGCCGCATCGTTTCCTATAACCTGAGCGCAGACCATGGTAAGGGCTTCGTTTTGTGTTGGATTCACCTTTCCCGGCATAATGCTCGATCCGGGTTCGTTGGCCGGAAGTTGTATTTCGCCGATGCTACAGCGTGGTCCTGAAGCCAGCAAACGTATGTTGTTTCCGATATGCATCAGGCTTACGGCCAGTTGTTTGAGCGCACCTGAGGTTTCCACGATGGCGTCATGTGCCGATAGTGCCTCGAATTTGTTTTGTGCTGTTACAAACGGAAATCCGGTAAGGTTGGCGATGTGATCGGCCACTTTTTCGGAATAACCTTTGGGCGTGTTCAATCCTGTACCCACGGCTGTTCCACCCAAAGCCAATTCACTCAGGTGAGGTAAGGTGTTTTTAAGTGCTTTCAAGCCAAAATCGAGCTGAGCCACATAACCTGAAAACTCTTGTCCCAGAGTCAGTGGTGTAGCGTCCATCAGGTGGGTGCGTCCGGTTTTTACAACAGCTTTAAAAGCCTCGGCTTTTTCGGCCAGGGCATCACGCAACAGTTGAACTCCGGGAATGGTATTTTCCATAATCAGCTTGTAAGCAGCAATATGCATGGCCGTTGGAAAAGTGTCGTTCGACGATTGCGACTTGTTGACATCGTCGTTGGGGTGCAGCATTTTGCTTTTGTCGTTGAGGTTTCCGCCATGAATAACATGACCTCTGTTCGCGATCACCTCATTCATGTTCATGTTCGACTGTGTTCCCGATCCGGTTTGCCAGATCACCAATGGAAAATTGCCCTCCAGTTTCCCTTCCAGAATTTCATCGGCCGCCTGTGCAATAAGCGTTGCTTTTTCTTTCGGCAACACGCCGAGGTCAGCATTGGCCAGGGCAGCGGCTTTTTTCAAATAGGCAAAGGCCATTATAATTTCCTCAGGCATAGATCCTTCAGGGCCGATTTTAAAGTTCATTTTCGAGCGTTGTGTTTGTGCTCCCCAGTATTTTTCTGCCGGAACCTGCACTTCGCCCATGGTGTCGTGTTCAATTCTGTAGCTCATGGTCATCAATTTTGTTGCTGTAAATTATGTTAAACGGTTCATTTTAAAAGTTCCTGGATGTTTTCGGCCGGATCGCCCCACACGGCTTTATTTCCTTTCACCACGATGGGTCGCTTGATAAGTTTAGGATTTTCCACCATCACCCGCACCCATTCGTTGTCGTTAAACTGCCTGCCTTTCAGTTCATGTTTAAAATAATCCTCTTGTGTTCGGATCATCTCCATCGGTTTTTTGTTCAGTTTCATTAATAGAACCGACAATTCGTCTTCTGTAATAGGATTTTTTATATAATCCACCACCTTGATTTCGGCAACATGCTCTTCGAGGAACTTAAGCCCTGCTCTTGATTTCCGGCAGCGCGGGTTATGGTAAATTTCTATCATGCTTCAATAAATTAAGGAACACCAAAGTTAGGTTTTCTTTGTGAAAAATGAACATAAAAATTTATTTTAGTCCCAATTCTAAACAAGTGCGATAGGACTTTTTTCAAAAGCAGTGAAATCTACCTGGATTTGACCTAATCGAAAAATTCACGTGAATTTTTCAAAAAAAAATGAATATTTGTTGCTTTGGTATTAGTAAAAAACTTTTTATGGAGTTGGGGAAGCAGATAATTAAGTGGAAAACAATGAGGTATTATGAAATTGGGCGTAGTTTATTGCAGTTGCTAAATGAAAGCTATAATCAATCAAATAAGATTATTATTCTTTATGGAGCAAGACAAACTGGCAAAACAACACTTTCAAATGACTTTTTGGTCGATTTGGCCTATACACCAGATTCTCGTGAATTGAAAGTACTGAAAGTCAATGCGGATGAGTCTCGATACCTCGAAATATTATCCTCACGCGATCTCAACAAGATGAAATTGTCTTAGTTATATCTCGAGTTAATGGATTCCATTAACCAAAAGTCCTCACCCAATAGGTTTTTCCATCAAATCTATGCCGCTGTTTTTAAAACCCAGTCGTTTCAGGTATTTTACATGGGTGGGCGTTTTGGCTTCGGCCACTATCTTTTTTATTCCGGCCTGCTTAAAGCTTTGTTTTAGTATTTCGTAAACAAAGCGCCCGTTCTTGTAGTCACGGTATTCAGGCACAACGTAGTCGAGGCTCACATGTAGAATACTTTCCTGGTTGCGGTGGGCGAGTACCAATCCGGCAACCGCCATGTTGCGCAACACAAAAAAGCAAACCGTGTACTCTTCGGGTTTGTACTCAAATCCAGGGAAAAAGCGTTTGATATCCTTTTGGTGAAAGGCCAGAAAGCGCATTAGATAAGGGTTATTGCCTTCTATTTCGAGGGTTTCAAAAAAGTGTTTTCTGCCATAAATGGCCGACAGGTAATAAAGGTCGGCCAGCACGATAAACCCGTTTAACACCGCCACCGGGTAGGATTGAATGAGTAGGCCATAGACAGCAAAAATTCCAGCACCGGCCAAATTTATCCACCTGAACCTGACCACCGAACTCACTGTCATGGAAACAGCAATTATCAGGCTGGCAATGAATCCAATGATTTCGAGTATTTCAGCGTTCATGGTTTTATAGATATAGTTTTTTCATAATAAAGCACGAAACAAACCCTGAATATCAGTTTTTTCTATTCGTTGTACACCACCGTTCCCACCACTTCTCCAACGATACGGAGGGTGGTTTTATCAATTTTGTCCATGTTGTCGTTCACGGTATGCCAGTGGTCGAAAAAGCTCCCGTTCGCACTTTCGGTATCCTGATGAATGATATCGATAGTTGGGATATTGGCATACCTGTTAACAAACACGTGGTCATCGTTTACCGGAATTCCTCTTTGGTTTACAAACTGGCTTCTGTAGCCTAGTTGAGCGGCTATATCCCAAACCTTGTCTACCACGAAACCGGCGTACTGCATCGAGAAATACTCTTTACTGAAGTAAGCGTCTTTCGCTCCCACCATATCGAGCAATATACCAAACGAAGCGCTGTAGCCAAATTCGTGAGGGTTTTTCGACCAATACTGCGAGCCCAGCCCCCAGTATTCATCCTGATAGATTTCAAGTTGAGTAGGTGGTCCCCAGTCTTCCAGATCGAAAAAAATAATGTCGACACCGACATTGGGGTTTTTTAGCTGAAACTGACGTGCCAGCTCGAGCAGTACGCCCACACCGCTAGCTCCGTCGTTAGCCCCATCGATAGGTGTTTGGTGGAAATCATTGTTGCTGTCGTGATCGGCAAAAGGACGCGAATCCCAATGCGCCATCAACAAAATGCGTTTTTTCGCTGCTTTGTTATACGATCCGATGATGTTGACTCCGTTACGCGTGACTTTATCGTAGGTGCGGGTTTTGAAATTTTGGCTGATCACCTCAGCCCCATATTGTCCCAGTTTTTTGGCCAACCAAATGGCACAAGCACCATGTGCGTCAGAGCCTGGCACACGAGGGCCAAAGGCCACCTGCTCAGCCACAAATTTATAAGCCGAATCGGCATTAAACGAAACGGTTTGCAATTTTTGTGTTTCCGCGGTTTGCTTGTGCGATTGATTTCCACTGAAACTACAAGAGAAAGCAGTGAGGCCTGCAAAAAAAATGAGTAGATAGGTGCTGGCTTTCATGTGTTATTTTTTTCTAATGGGAGCTGGAAAACAAGATGAACTCAGGTATCCTGGTCTGTTTTCGTTGCCCCTTTCATTACTATTCAAATATTTATAACGAAATACCATTCCCAAACGTTTCCGAAAACGCAATCTCGTTTAACGCTTTTCTTTCCCTGATTCGTTGTTCGGCTTTTTGCATGTCGGGAGGCAGCGTGTCAGGATTGCCGTAGTAGCCCAATGCTGTCACCGATACAGCTTGAAAATCATCGGGAATACCAAATAAGTTTGCTGCTTTTTCAGGATCAAAACCACTCATCTGATGAGCATGTAATCCCTGATTTACGGCTTCAACAGCCATGTTGGCTACCGATTGTCCCAGATCATATTTAAAAGTTACGTTTTTGTTGCCATTAAGCGAAAAAGTCCGTTTGGCAATATTCAGGATTAGAACCGGCGCATTTGAAGCCCATTGCTGATTCCATTCGACGAGAGATTGCAGGATTTTTTGATGCGTTTCGTCGAAGTTTAGGCCAACGATGAAGCGCCAGGGTTGTTCATTAAATGCCGAGGCTGCCCAGCGTCCTGCTTCTATTACCGACAGTACTTTTATCGCTTCAACAGGCGTTTTGGCGTAAGCACGCGGACTCCAACGGTCGCGGATGGGCTCATTCACGGGATGATTTACCGGAGCTGAATTTTTCATGTGATAAAAATTTTTTCAAAATTACGCTTTTTACCCGGATGAGGATTGCGATTAACAATCATTAAGGCCATAGTGAAAAGCGATCATTGATCTTTTGCCGCCATTTTGCGTAGAAGTTCAAAAGCGAGAGGCATCTCGCCGTTAGCAACCGCCATGTTTACCCGAGAAATTTCTGAGGGGAGGATACCACTTTGCTCCAATTCATCGAGCAAATTCAGTGCTTCCGGGTTTCTGGCTTCCAGATTTTTAATCAAATCCTCCACTATTTCTTGCCGGGATCGGGTGCTGGCTTTAGCCGGAGGATTCATTTTAAAATATGCAGTTAGTTTTTCAAACACTTGATCCAATTCCTGTTCCAGAACAACCATTGCAAGTTTAAATGCAGTCTCGTTATTTTCCAGAATGGAATCCTCTACCTCAAGAGCCATTTTCATTACCCGGTTGAGGCCAAGATTTCCGGCTTCACCCTTAATTGAATGTATTTTAAGGTGTGCTTGTTTTAAGTCGTTCTCGAGCAAAAGATCTCTTATCCGGGAGCAAGTGTGTTTATTGGAGCTGACAAATTTGGCTAACATTTTCAGATAGAGTTCACGGTTTTTGCCAAATCTGTTGATACCGGATTTCCAATCCAGTTCATCCATTGTAAAAGAGGAAAACTCTGTATCATGCTGAGGATCTATCTGTTGGTTTATCTCGGGGGTGCTGTTTTTTGGCACAATCCATTGTGAAACCTGACGGTAAAAATCAGCGGGATCAATAGGTTTAGAAATTAGGCCATTAATGCCAGTTTCGCGGCACTTTTTCTGCACCCCTTCAAGTGCTTCGGCAGTGATGGCCAGCACGGGGGTATTGTTGCCCTCTTTTCTTATTTGAATTGTTGCCTGAAATCCATCCAACACGGGCATGTGCAAATCCATAAGTATCAAATCGAACGACATTTCGCGCGCCAGGCGACAAGCCATTTCGCCGTTATCGGCTATTTGGGTTTGAATTCCAATGTTTCCGAGCAGCTCAACCACCACTTCCCGGTTTATCTCATTGTCTTCGGCGAGCAGTACCCAGCTTCCCTGGAGCTTATCGTAAGTATCCTGTGTTTTTTGTACTTGCGGTTGGTTTCTTATCTGGCTACTGTTCATGCCAAAAGCAATCAGAATTTTTTCGCGGACAACGCCGGGCAAAAAGGGTTTGCTTAAAAACGCACCAATCCCTTTGATGTTTTGTTCCAGGTTGGTTTTGCCCTGTTCTGATTCTGCAATTAATATGGTTTTTAATGTAGAAGAACCCTTGTTTTGGCGGTGTGTAAAAACAACATCCAGTCCCGACATGTCCGGTAATTTCAGGTCAACAATCAGTAACTCAATAGAAGAATTCTCAATTTTGGAAAGAGCGTCTCTTCCACTGGTGGCTGTGGTGATATTAAAGTTGAAAGGAATCAGGCAGGATATGAGTGCCTCTATGGTTGCCTGACTTTCTGAACAGACCATGATTTCGAGATGTTTTAACTCATCAGGTATTTCAAATATTTCGAAAGATTCGGGCTGTGATTTTACTTTACCGGTAAAAGTAAAAGTGGAACCCTGACCAAATTCACTCTGCACCTGGATTTCGCCTTCCATCATTTCTGAAATGAGTTTGCAGATGGACAAACCAAGGCCTGTTCCTCCATATTGGCGCGTGATGGTGTTGTCGGCCTGGTTAAATGCATCGAAAAGACCTGCCATTTGCTCTTTTTTTATCCCAATTCCGGTATCGGATACGGTACATATTAAAAAGAACTCATCAGCTGAAATTTGTTTTCCTTTTTCAATTTTTAAAACCACGCCTCCTGAATTGGTAAATTTTAGGGCATTGTTGCATAAATTGGTGATTACCTGCGATATGCGAAGTGGATCGCCGACAAGCAATGAAGGCATATCGGGGGCGACATGGATGATGAACTCCAGATTTTTTTCGGCGGCAGTTTGTTGGTTTGAAATCATCACCGAGTTTAAAACTATCTCAAGATCGAAAGCTGTTTGTTCGATAGACATTTTTCCCGCTTCAATTTTTGAGAAATCGAGTACATCGTTTATTAGCCCCAACAAGGTAACAGCCGAACGGTTTATTTTTTGCAGAAAGTCATTTTGTTTTTCGGACAGGGGCGTGCGGAGGGTAAGGTGCGTTAAACCCATGATGGCGTTGAGCGGGGTTCTTATTTCGTGCGAAATGGTTGCGATAAACTGGCTTTTGGCTACTGTTGCCTGTTCGGCCAGAATGAGTGCTTCGTGTAGCTCTTTTGTGCGCTCACTTACCATTTTTTCAAGGGCTTGTTTTTGTTTTTGGAGGATATTTACCCTCCATTTGATAAGTCGCCAGACCATCAGAATCAAAAGCAGCAAATAGCCTGCAAAGGCATACCACATTTGCCACCAGGGATGTCTTACAATAAATGGAAAACTAAGCGTATCGCTCCATTGTCCGGCTTTATTTTTTGCACGCAACATAAACACATACCTGCCGGGTGAAATGTTGCGGTAGTCGGCGTACTTGTCTGTTGATAGCGCATTCCATTGGCTTTCAAGCCCTGCTAATTTGAACTGAAACAGCACTTGATGGGTAGCTCCCAAATCAGTTCCTGAGAACCTGAAAGTCAGGTGATTTTGATCGTATGGAACGCTAAGGCCTATCGGTTCGTTGGTAAAAGGTGTCACCGTATCGAAGAAAATTCCCTTTTCAGTGTAGGTTTCCTCATCGAGTTTGAGTTGTCTGAAATTTATGTCGTTGTCATTAATGCTAATGCTGTTAATCCTGATAGAAGTTTTGTTGGTGGCAATTTCATGCTTATTCAAATCCAGCATTGTTAAGGCGTTTTGTGTCCCCCACCAAATCCGGTTTTTATTGTCGAGAAAAGCGGCATTGGTATAAAAATCCAAGCCTTTGAGGCCGTCGAGTTTTCCGAAATTGATTATATTAAGGGAATCTAGGCAAGATGTTTGACGGGTGGCAGCAGGAGAGATTGAAATTTTCGACAAACCCCTTATTGTCCCTGCCCATACGTTGGCCTGGTTGTCGATTACGAGAGAGAAAACATAATTGTTTACCAATCCATTGTTGGTATTGATGGTAGTGAACTCTTTTCCGTCGAAACAACTTATGCCACCTCCATCTGTACCAAACCACATCATATGGTTTGAATCTTCGGCAATTGCCCACACGATTTCTCCAGAAAGTCCCTGTGCGCTCGTGTAGGTGGTGATGGTGTCGTTCAGGTAGCGGCTCACCCCTCCTTCGATTGTTCCCATCCACACTGCTCCTTGGCTGTCGTTGAAAAGGGCTACAATTTCATTACTACCGAGTCCGTTTTTTGTAGTAAAAGTTTCCATGGTTTTTCCATCGAAGCGGGTTGCCCCACCTTCAGTAGCGAACCAAATATTTCCGTGGGAGTCCTGTATAACCGATCTGGTAACTTCATTGGTCAATCCTTGACGTATTCCGTAATTGGCTATTTCGATGATTCCATTGTCAAATTTTTCACCATTAATATGACTCACGCCACCACCAAAGGTTGTTATCCAGAAATTCCCTGAGCTGTCCCGGATGATATCCGACACGATATCGTTGGCTAGCCCGTCTTGTTGGGTGATATGTACGAATTCAGACTCTTGTTCAGGCAATTGAGTTTCATTATAAACCACGACACCGCCTTCGAAAGTGCCAAACCAAAGCCTGTTTTTATTGTCCTGAAAGATCGACAAAACCAAATCGTTAGGAAGGTTTTGGTCTTGGGTGAGATGATTGAAACTGTTTGTTTTCAAAAGGCAAACCCCGTTTCCATCCGTACCGATCCAAATATTTCCGTTTTTATCCTCAAAAAGCGAACGGATATAGTCGTCGTTCAGTCCTTCTTTTGTGCTGTACTGTTTGAAGGCTTTTCCGTTGAATCTGATAACTCCGTGCCCAAATGTACCGAACCACAATTCACCTTTTTGGTCTTCGATAATGGATAGTACGACATCTCCATCAAAACCCTGATCTTTGGTGTAATTGGTAAAAGTTTTTCCGTCAAACATCGATACGCCTCCGCCATAAGTGCCGATCCAGAGCTTGCCGGAGCGATCTTGCGTAATGGAAAGTATATGGTTGTGGGGTAGTCCAATTTCGGTGGTGTAGTGGATAAATCCCTCCCCGTCAAATTTATTTAATCCGCTGTCGGTGCCCAACCAGATATTTCCTTCCTTATCTTCAAAAAGGGTTGTAACATAGTTAGCGGTAAGTCCCTGTTCAGTGTTATAGTTAATTATTTCAGACCCGTCAAATCGGGCAACTCCCAGAGTTGTACCCATCCAATAATTTCCATTCCTATCTTCAATTACTGTGGTCACGTTGTTTGAAGGAAGTCCTTGTTTGGTGGTTAGTTGTGTGATGTTATGTCCATCGTAGATGTTTAAGCCACCCCCTTGTGTCCCAACAAGAATGCGCCCTTTTGAGTCGAGAAGCAGATCCAGAACCATGTCGGTGGTTAAACCGTTGGGTTGTGTGTACTGGCGAAAAAAAGCTCCGTCGTATGAAATAAGGCCACCCGTGTGTGTTCCGAACCACAATACACTTTGGTCATCGGCAAAGATGTCGCGAATAAAAGAATTGGGTAGTTGTTGATCTGCATCTAAAAAGCTGATATCATAACTGGCATCATCCTGGTATTTAAACGGAAGTGCTGTTGTGGGTTCTGGTGGCGTTAACAAAACCGTGACAGGAGGATAAATGGTATCCCCATTTTGAACAGAAAAAAGTCCATTATTTTTAAAATAGTGGATAATGGTACTGAGGCTGTCGGCGTTAACAAACACAGGTTGAGCCACAGTGATTTTTTTAGGTGGTTCGGAAAAGGGTTGAGGAGTAAGGTTTTTGTTATTTACACGGATACGGGTTGGTTTTTTACTTTTTACGGGAGACTCTCCGGCTTTTTGTTGTTCATCAGTTTGGGGCAGGTACGACTTTCCGGGGATATAATCTCTTTTTCCACCGAAAGGAACCCAATCAACAGTGACTATTGGCTGTACGGCCGGTAACAGAGTATTTGAATCGCCCGGTGTTCTGATGATCAAAGAGTCTCTTACAACAGCCCTGACAATCGGTTTTTCTGCCTGATTCACTTTTGGTGACAGGGTTTTGTTTTTTTCGTCCTCGCGACAGCCCTGTGTAACCAAAGCGAGACCGATAGCCAGTATAAAAAACAGAGTTAACCTTTTCATTTAGCCTCCAGTATTGTTATGGGTTGTAAACAATAGAAATCAAGGCAGTAAAGGTAGAAAAAAATAAAATGCCCGGGATTACACAGTGTCAATATGTCGTAAATGCGAGGAAGTTCGTTAAAAGATGATGGTAAAAACAGCCCCTTCGCCTGGTTTTGATCGTACGTTTATAGTGCCTTTGTGCATTTGCATAATCTGGCGCGAAAGACTTAATCCAATTCCTGATCCTGTTTTTTTCGAGGTGAAAAAGGGCATAAAAATTTTATCAAGGATGTCCTGGTTAATTCCTTTTCCGTTATCGGCCACTTCGATGGTTACGCGGTTGTTTAAATTTACCGTGGCCACAATGGTAATACGTGGGTTTTCCACTTCAGCAACAGCATCAATGGCATTCAGCATCAAGTTAATAATCACCTGATCAATAAGATCTGGATCGGCGAGTACTTTCAGATCGTTAGGATATAAGCGTGTGGTGCAAGTTATCTGGTGTTCTTCAAGTTTTGGGTTTAGCAATTCCAGTGTGCTGTCGAGTAGCGTGTTTACTTTAAAATGTCGGAAGTTGGGTTTTGGTATGCGTGTCAGATTCCGGTATAGTTCCACAAAATTCAACAGTCCTTTTCCACGGCTTTCTATGGTGGCAACGGCCTGCATTACGTTTTCCAAGTCTTCTTCTTCTTGCTCATCGCGCGAAGGGTAATTGGTTTTTCGGTCATCGAGGATATCTTTTATGGTGGCTGCCAGTGAAGAAATGGGGGTTATGGAATTCATGATTTCATGCGTAAGCACCCTGATAAGTTTCTGCCACGACTCAATTTCCTTTTGTTCCAGTTCGGGATGAATGTCTTGAAATGAAACCAATATATACTCCTCACCACGCATTTTAAATTCAGTGGCATGAATTGACAACTGCAACAGCTCATCATTGACAAACAATTTTATCAATGCTTTATCGCCTGATTTCATAGCAATTAGTTTCTCAGGCAGTTCTTCCGAAACTTCTTGTAAATGACTTATTTTCCGAAGTCGGTTTATGTGCAGCAGATGCTTTACCGCATTATTGAAGACGTCTACTTTCCCATCGCGTTTAAAGACGATAATGCCGATGCTCACGTGTTGAATAACAGTGAGTAAATAATTGAAATGCTCTTCTTTTTCGGTTTTATTCTTGTTAAAAGCATCAATCACCTGGTTGAATTCCGTGTTTAGTTCTTCGAAACTTTTACCCAGTTCGTTTTCGGAAAATGAAGTGGCAAAATCTGCATGACGGATAGATTCGAAAAAGCGCGCCAGCTTTCGGTTGGTTTGTTCGGTATACCTTACAAGTGAAACAACCTGCGCCAGAAAAACGATCGACAGGAGTACCGTACTTACCACATAAGCTTGGTTATCAAAAAAGTAGAAAACAGAAAACAAGGTTACCACGATTAGCAGTATCCTTATAATTACTTGAAAACGAAAGCGCTTATAGACCATATTTTTCAATTCTGCGGTACAATGAAGCCCTTGTTAACCCAAGTTCTTTGGCAGCGCGACTGATATTGCCACCGTGTTTATCAATTACTTTTCGCACCAGTACTTTTTCAACTTCTTCGAGATTCAGGTGATCAGCATTGAAACTATCCTCTTGTTTTTCATCCTGATCGCTGACAAAAAAGTCGTGTGGTTCGAGCATTACATTTTCGCCGAGGATAACCGCACGTTCAACCGCATGTTGTAATTCACGGATATTTCCGGGCCAGTCGTGTTTTTGAAGTCGCTTCAGTGTGCCGGCGTTGATACGCTTTTTGGGCACTTTGTATTTGTGTGAATACGTATCGATATAATACTCTGTCAATGGTTCGATGTCTTCAATACGTTCGCGCAAAGGCGGAAGTTTTATTTCAACCGTATTGATGCGGTAAAGCAGGTCCTGACGAAATTTATTCTCGCTAACCATTTGGTACAGCGGCATGTTGGTGGCACAAATCAGGCGCACGTTGATGGGAATTTCTTTGTTTGAACCCAACCTCACCACTTTTCGGCTTTGCAACACGCTCAGCAGTTTTGATTGCAGGTTTTGACTCAGGTTTCCGATTTCGTCTAAAAATATAGTGCCTCCGTTGGCGGCTTCAAAGCGGCCTGCGCGGTCTTCTTTCGCATCGGTGAAAGCCCCTTTTTTGTATCCAAACAACTCACTCTCAAAGAGGCTTTCGGTAATGGCTCCCAAATCAACGTTAATAAACACCTTGTCTTTTCGCTCCGAAGCCCGGTGAATGGCTCGTGCAACAACTTCTTTTCCCGTGCCGTTTTCTCCTAATATCAACACGTTTGCGTCGGTTGCCGCCACGCGGTATGCCATCTTCATCACTTTTTGCATGGCGGGCGAATTCCCGATTAAGTTGTTGTAGGCCTGATCCTGGTCTGAGATGAGCATTTTTTGTGTAGACCTGAGGTTTTCCAGTTCTACTTTTGACTCGCGCACACGAAGCGACGCCTCGATGGTAGCAAGAAGCTTTTTGTTCTCCCATGGTTTAAGCACGAAATTGGTCGCCCCTTCCTTTATACCTTGCACCGCCAGTTCAATATCGCCATAACCTGTGATAAAAATAACCGTAGCAGCCGGATCGTGATCGAGAATAACATTCAGCCAGTGAAACCCTTCTTGCCCGCTGGTCGCATCGCGCGAAAAATTCATGTCGAGTAAAATCAGATCAAACACCTCGTTTTTGAGGATGTCGGGTAGATTAGCCGGATTTTTTTCGGTGTGTACGATTTCAATGTGTTGGCGTAAAAACATTTTGGCTGCCAGCAATATGTCGGCATCATCATCAACTATCAATACGCGCGCTTTTATCTTCGTCATCTTTAACCGTTTTGGGAGTTTTAATAAAACTTTAAAAGTAAATATATTTTGTTCAACTTTGCACACCTATATGGACGCTTTCGGACATAAAATGTTACAATTGCCATCAAATATTTTGTAAAATGTTGTTTAATAGCGTTATAAAGGTCGTGGCATGGAATTAGTTAAAGATTGTTAAGAATTAAACAGGAAGGTTGGAATGAACTTAATAGACACGATTCGTTTAGAAAAGATTTTTCATGGTGATGCCGTGCAAACCATTGCCCTGCGCAAAATCAATTTTAGTGTGAAAGCAGGTGATTTTGTAGCGGTTATGGGGCCATCGGGATGTGGAAAAACTACCCTGTTGAACATACTGGGCATGATCGATAACTGGACTTCCGGCGACTATTTCCTGATGGGGCAAAATGTGGGTTTGTTAAAGGAAAAACAACGTACCAATTTAAGGAAAAGCAACATCGGCTTCGTATTTCAAAACTTTAACCTGATTGAAGAACTTACCGTTTTCGAAAACATTGAGCTTCCGTTGCAATATCTGGGATGGAAACAAAAACCCCGCCATGAGCGGGTAAACGAGTTGTTAGAGAAAATGAAACTTAGCCACCGAAAAGATCGTTTTCCGGTTCAGCTTTCTGGCGGTCAGCAGCAGCGGGTGGCTGTAGCACGTGCTGTGGTAGCCAATCCCCCGTTGATACTCGCCGATGAGCCAACCGGAAACCTCGACAGCATGCATGGCGAAGAGGTGATGATGCTTCTCGATAGCCTGAACAAAGAAGGAACCACGATTATCATGGTAACACACTCGCAACGCGATGCCTCCTACAGCCGGCGCATAGTGCATCTATTCGACGGGCAAATAATTAACGAAAACCTCAATAAACTGGAATAGCCAAGGCCCATGACCGGAAATTATTTTAAAATTGGCATAAGGCTTTTACTCAGACAAAAAGGGTATACCCTCCTAAATATCATTGGGCTGACACTTGGCATCGTGGTGTTTATCTTTATTCTTTTGTATCTGGAAAATGAGATCCGCTACGACAAGAAGTGGATCGATAAAGACAATACCTACCGCATCACCAGCCGTTTTACCTCCGAGGAGAAACATGAAAACATTGCGCTTACCCCTTTCCGGTTAGCTAACGACTTAAAATCAAATTTTCCGGAAGTTAAAGAAGCCACCAACTTGTTTTTTACCGATCCTTCAGATGCAAACGACGTGGCTACCATTTCGTGGAAAGAGCGGAAGTTTGAAGTGCCCGACATCAGCCTTTGCGATGAAAACTTTTTCAATGTTTTCGATTATCCCTTTCTGGAAGGCCATCCTGATTCTGCCCTTTTAAATGCCAATTCCATAGTGATCAGCTCCGAAGTGGCAGCGGAAATATTTCAAGGGCAGTTGGCCTTGGGTCAGTCGCTCCAAACCTCTTTGCGTAACTATACGGTAACAGGCGTCATCGATCAGTCGGCTCATCCCTCTCATCTCAATTTCGACGCCCTCGTTTCGGTTAATTCATTGCCCGATGAGCAAAAAACGATGCTCGAGCGGGATCATTTCTGGATGACCTGTTACACCTACATTCAACTAGTCGATACTACCGATGTACTAGATTTCAGCTATCGTTTCAATGAGTTTCAACGAAAGGGAGAAAGAATTTATTTGCAGGATGAAAAACTTGATATCGAGGGCAATCTCTCGTACCATCTTGAACCTGTTTCACAGATTCACTTTAACACCGCACTTTTGTACGATTCGCCTACCAATGTGGATTTGTCTAATCTGATCATTTTTGGTATTATCGCGGCCTTCATTTTGCTCACCGCCTCCATAAACTACATCAACCTGGCTACGGCACGATCAATTAAAAGATCGAGAGAAATTGGTGTGCGAAAGGTATTGGGTGCTTCCCGTATTCAGCTGGTTGTTCAGTATATTACAGAGTCGTTTATCATTACAAGTATTTCATTTTTAATGGCTTTGGCGGCTGTTGAATGGTTGACTCCCCAATACAACAAACTTCTGGGCAAAAAATTAAACCTCTTCGACAGTCTGTTCTCAAGCGATGATCCGGCGTTTGTGGTGTTGTTGATAGTTTTGGTAATAGGCCTTTCGGTTTTTGGCGGAGGTTTTCCGGCCTTTATGCTCAACAGGTATAAACCTACTCAAATGTTACAGGGAAATACCCTAAGCACAGAAAAAAAGCAACTCTCTACGCCCGGTATACGACACCTGTTGGTGACTGTTCAATACGTTGTTTCTATCGGGATGATCATGTCGACGCTTATTGTTTATGCCCAACTTTCGTTTTTAAATAACCATGAACTCGGGTTTAATAAAGAAAATGTATTGGTGGTCAACGTTCCGCAAGATACTGTATCGCGACGTCTGATCCCTGAACTAATAAAAAAAACCGAACTACTGGAAACTGTTATGGGGGTTTGTGCAACGCAAAATGTACCTGGATTTACCGCTGGTAAACTGCTATTCCAGTCGGATACCAATGCGGCCGGGTCGATGCAAACCATCAATTATTTCAGGGTTGGTCCACAGTTTTTCAGTTTGTTGGAGATTCCTCTGGTTAGCGGCAGTTATTTTAATGAGCTGTCGGGAAGTGACACATCAACGAATTATATATTGAATGAAGCCGCAGTTGATTTTCTCGGGCTCGACAGTGCTATTGGGACTCCTTTCGATCAGGTGGGGCGTTCGGGAGGCAAAATAGTTGGCGTTGTTAGCAATTTTAACTCCTCTTCTTTGCATCGGAATGTGGAGCCGCTGGTTTTTATTCTGAGCGAGGCCAATCCAAGATACATCATGATAAAATGTGAGGATGGCCAACGGGATCAGGTGCAGCCGGATATCAACAGTTTGTGGGCAGAGTTTGGAACAAAAAGCGGATTACATTTTATTTCGCTCGAAGAAAAACTGGAAAGTTTGTATAGAGGCGACACAAAACTGTTGGGTCTGTTTTTTTATTTCTCGCTCTTCGTTGTTTTTATCTCGAGTTTGGGGCTTTACGGACTGTCTTCCTTTTTAATCCAACAACGAACACGCGAAATCGGAATCAGGCGTGTGCTGGGAGGAAGTCAGAATCAGCTTATTCTGATGCTGTCGAAAGGCTATCTGCGATTGGTGTTGTTCTCGGGATTGATTACCATTCCCTTGGTTTATTATCTGATGAATCACTGGCTCGACGGGTTTGCCTACCAAATTTCGCTTCACGCGGGCTTTTTCGTTGTGGCCATCCTGATAGCCTTGCTGATAGCCTTTACAACCGTGCTGATCAGGTCTTTCAAAATAACAAAAGAGCAGCCTGCTGTTTCTTTGAAAGCTCAGTAGGCTACTCTTGTTTTCTGTTTGATTAAGGGTTACATTTTCGGCTTGTTGCGCTCCATCTCGGCGCGCTCGGCTTTTTCCATGTAATGGTTAATTACCAAGCCAATGCCTCCAAATAAAAAGATCATCGAAAAGTAAGACTCTTCCTGATCCATCGGGGTGTAATGATTGAGCAATCCGCCGGCAAAAATGCCAATGGCCAATCCAATAAACAACAGGCCAAACTTCAGCGCGATAAAAGATTGCTGTTTTACCGGGTTGATGAAAAATGATGCGTCCACGCCCCTCTCTAACAAAGCCATGCGCTCCTTTTTGCGCACAATGAGGTAAATAACGGCGTAGGAAAACCCGAAGATAATAGCTAAAACAAATACTGGTGTTAGTTCCATTTTATTAAAAATTTATGATGTTATGAACTGATTTCACCCGTTTTGACGTCGCTTTGGCCAACAGGTTACAAAGTCAACAAGAATTTATTTTTTTTATCGTTTCCATTCTGTAAGATTTTTTTTCTACATTTGAACCCCCTTGAAGTGTTTTTATGGAGAGATTTCAGAAATCTGATCGAAAAAAAGTGTACCGAAACATCAAAAAACGTGATGGTTTCGAGACGTTTTATTTGGCTTAACAGTCTATTGTTTAATTCATTAAAATGTTTTTAAATACTTATTGATCATGAAATTACCTTTCTCTGAATCCTACAAAATAAAAATGGTAGAACCTATCCGGCGCAGCACACGCGAACAACGTATGCAATGGATTAAAGAGGCCCGTTACAACTTGTTTAACCTGCGCAGCGATCAGGTTTTTATCGACCTGCTTACCGACTCCGGAACTGGTGCTATGAGCCAGCAGCAATGGTCAGAAATGATGCTGGGCGATGAAAGTTATGCCGGTGCTTCCTCATACTACAAACTAAAAAATGCGATCTCCGACATCACGGGATTTGAGTACTTTTTACCTACCCATCAAGGGCGTGCGGCCGAAAATGTACTTTTCTCGGCTTTGATAAAAGAAGGAGATATTGTTCCCGGAAACTCTCACTTCGATACCACCAAAGGGCACATCGAATTCCGAAAAGCACATGCTATCGATTGTACTATAGATGAAGCTTTTAACACCACACTCGATCACCCCTTTAAAGGCGATATTGACTTAGAAAAGCTCGAACGGGTATTAAAAACGTATCCGGCGTCTCAAATACCGGCCATCATTGTTACCATTACCTGCAACTCTTCCGGTGGACAGCCCGTTTCGATAAAAAATATGAAGGCGGTTAAACAAATGGCTGATCAATACGGGATTCCTGTTTTCTACGACTCGGCGCGTTTTGCCGAAAATGCCTACTTCATAAAAATCCGGGAAGCGGGTTATGGAGACAAGAGCATACGCGAAATTGTGCGCGAAATGTTTTCCTATGCCGATGGAATGACCATGAGCAGCAAGAAAGATGCCATTGTAAACATGGGTGGATTCATTGGTTTTAGGAGTGAGGAGTTGTTCAAAAAGGCCACTGTTTTCAATATCCTTTTCGAAGGTTATATCTCCTATGGGGGCATGTCGGGGCGCGATATGAACGCTCTTGCCCAAGGACTTTATGAAGGAACGGAGTTCGATTACCTGGAAACACGTGTAAACCAGGTGGCTTATCTTGGACAGCGACTCAAAGATTACGGAATCCCGGTTCAGTATCCCTTTGGGGGACATGCCATTTTTGTCGATGCCAAACGGTTTTTGCCTCAGCTTCCTAAAGAACAATTCGTGGCCCAAACTCTGGCCGTGGAGTTGTACATAGAAGGCGGGGTGCGGGGTGTTGAAATTGGCACGTTACTAGCCGATCGCGATCCTGAGAGCGGACTGAACCGTTATCCTGATCTGGAGTTGCTTCGGTTGGCTATTCCTCGTCGGGTGTACACCAACAACCACATGGACTATATTGCGGCCTCGTTGATCAACGTGTTCGATCGAAGAGAGCAGATTACCTCCGGATTACGTATCGTCAGCGAAGCGCCCATCTTAAGGCATTTTACCGTTGAACTCGAAAAGATATAATCTAATCGATATTTCTTGCAGGGGAAGTTGGATTTGATGCCTGACTTCCCCTTTTTTATGTGTTTGCTAAAAAGCTTTGCTATTTTTGCAGCCTGAACTACACCTATGGAAGCTGATAAAAAAAATAAACGCTATCAACGACTTTTTGAGCAGATTCGTTCGCTGATCGAAAAAAGCAGCAATAACCCCTGGTCGAATATGGCCACCATAAATGCCGTGCTGCACCACAAGATGGAGACTTTTTTCTGGACAGGATTTTATCTTTTGCAGAATGGAAAGCTTCAGGTAGGCCCTTATCAGGGATCGTTGGCCTGTATTAATCTGGCCAAAGATACGGGTGTTTGCTGGGCTGCCATAAACCAAAACAAATCGCTTGTAGTACCTGATGTGCACAAGTTCCCTGGACATATTGCCTGCGACTCCCGTTCCCGCTCGGAGGTAGTGGTGCTGCTCAAAGATAAAGCCAACACCATTGTTGGGGTGCTGGATGTTGACAGCGATAAACCCGACAGTTTTGATGAAGTGGATGTCTTCTGGCTTGAAAAAATCGTCACACTGGTTTATGCTGACAACTAAGGCCGAAAACAGTATTCCATCCTCTCTGCCTCTGAAAGTTTTGTAATTTTGCACCCCCTTAAAAGGAAAAAAATGCAATCGGTTGTCGTTATTTCTGTACTCATCTCATTAGCTACCCAAACTTTTCCGGTGGCCTTAGGCGTTTCAGCAAGAAATAGTTTTTTAAAGCCATTGTTTTATACCTTGATTCTTGCCTTTACTCAGTTAGTACTTTTTTGGGCAGGATTGTCGCTCGGAAATCTTTTCATGCATTGGATGGACTCTTTTGGAGGAGTCATTGTTTTTGCCGGTTTTTCTCTTATCGGAATACGGATGTTTATGGAGGTTTTTACTATTCGCAAAGGTGAGCGTACCTTCCTGTTCGATGGTTTTGTCCCGGCTTTGTTTTCTTCGTTGGCACAGTCAGTTAATACATTTCTGGCCGGATTGCTGTTTAGTTTTTATGCCATGATTCAAATTCCCCAATATGTTATTTTGCTGATTTCGGCCTACTTGCTGGCTACGTTGGGAGTATGGCTCAGTCCTACAAAAAATAACCTTTCGCTGGCTGCTTTTTTTTATTTTCTGGGTGGGTTAATCATGTTGGCAGCAGGCATTTATCTTGCGTTTTTTGTTTAAAATCAGTGTTTAAAATGATGTTTACTCGGAAATATATCTACCAAACTCAATTGAATGTATCTTTAATGACCAATAATCGAATCATATGAAATCAACACCTTATTTGTTTCTAACCCTTGCGCTGGTTTTTTCGCTCAGCTTGTTTTCGCAAATACCAAACGGATATTATGATGGAACAACAGGATTGACTGGCCAGGATTTGAAACTAAAGCTTCATGATATAATAAAAGACCATGTGGAATACAGTTACGACGATTTGCGTGATTTTATTCTCAGGAAAACTGATGAAGATCCCAACAACAGCAACAACGTGATGCTGTTTTATACCGGACGCTCGCAGGCCAAAACAACTTTTGGCGGTGGTGCTAACGACTGGAACAGAGAGCACGTTTGGGCTAAATCGCATGGTGATTTTGGCACAACACCACCGGCAGGCACAGATGCACACCACATGAAACCTACCGATGCAAGCGTTAACAGCACCAGAGGAAATCTGGATTTTGATATGGGAGGTAATCCTGTTTCGGAAGCGCCGGGATGCTATGTCGACAGCGATTCTTTTGAACCCCGCGATGCCGTAAAAGGCGATGTTGCCCGCATTATTTTTTATATGGCTACCCGTTATGAAGGCGGTGGCGGCGAGCCCGATCTGGAGGTGGTCGACAGGGTGAATACTTCACCTAGTCCTGAACATGGAAAACTGTCGGTGCTGCTTCAGTGGAATCAACTCGATCCCCCGGATGATTTTGAGCGCAACCGCAATGACGTGATATATTACGATTATCAGCACAACAGAAACCCTTTTATCGACCATCCTGAATTTGTTGATGCCATTTGGGGTGATCCAAGCCTGGTGATTCCAGTGGATGCATTGGTTGCTTCCGTTTTTCCCAATCCGTTTAGCGACCGGATTAATCTTTCGGTCGCTGAAGGCCAATACACTTATACTGTTCATTCAACGTTAGGCGAAGTAGTAATGCAAGGCTCTTTCGCAGGATCATCTCATACAGTTGATCTGGAAAACCTAACCAATGGCCTATATGTTATTCAGATTTACTCGCCTGAAAAACAGGTGATAAGCAAGCAAAAGATTCTAAAGCTAAATTCACTATAATGAAAACTAATCAGGTTATCCGCATTACGAAAGAGTTTAAATTCGAAATGGCCCACGCGCTTCTGGGCTATAACGGTCCGTGCAAAAACGTACACGGGCATTCGTATGGATTGTTGGTAACGCTTATCGGCGCGCCAATTGCCGATATTACTGACCCAAAATTGGGCATGGTGATGGATTTTGGTGATTTAAAGAAAATTGTGAAAGAGGTGGTGGTGGATGTCTTTGATCATGCCCTGGTATTAAACGAAAAAATGCCGGCTGATTTAACCAACAAACTAAAAACGCATTTTGAAAAAGTCATCCTACTGCCCTATCAGCCAACCAGTGAGCTCATGGTGATTGACATGGCCGAGAGAATAAAAAGTAAACTCCCGACACATGTTTCGCTTAAATACCTGCAATTACGCGAAACGGTGACCTCGTATGCCGAATGGTACGCCGACGACAATGAGTGATAGGGGTTGTTGTTGCCAAAGACAAGCGATTTATTGTTTGTGTGAAAAAGTCGTTAGATCAGGTTATTTGCTAAGACGGAATAGCTTGTAGATACCATAAATTAGAGGAACAAATACTGATATAACGAACAAGAATAAAAACAAAATGAACCATTGACTTTCCTGGTTATTTACTGACCCCATGCTAAAGAGCGTAATGAAGAAAAACGCAAGAACCACGATAAACTTCAGGTATCTGATCAGGTGAGTGGCCACGGTGTATTGTTTTTTTGCTGTTTGTGCGGTTACTTTGGTCGGATAGTTGAATTTGTGGGGATAGTAATTTAAAATGGTCATACCGACAAACAACAAGGTAGTGACCACCGGCAGCATGAAAATCATGCCCTTGTTTCCAAATCCATCTGCTTTTCCGGTTATACCGAAATGGGTAGGAATGGTCTCAGGTAAAGCCGCATAACTGGACAAAACTAAAACCCACAGTAAGATCAGCAATAGATATCCGGCCACTTCAAACAATTTATCGCCCGTACTCCACTTTAGTTTTATGATTGGTCTTTCTTCATTCATTGCTATAAGGAATTCATTCAAAAATAATCATTTTTCTGTCAATTACAAGGGATTGCATTCAAGCCGGAAAAATATTTTTGCAGAAAATCTTCTGAACAAAACCTACAGTACCTGAAGTGGTACAAGCTATTTTTCAGCCATTTCGCGCAGTAACCGGGCTACGATAGCCACACCTGTTCCGGCTTTTTCGTTAATTACATGCAGGTTGCGCATTCCGTTGATAGCAAAGGCTTTGGGGTCGATGTAGTATTTTGGAATTTCGTGTCGCACATAATGCACCAATCCGGCAGCCGGATAAACAACCATCGAAGTTCCTATCACCAGCAGAATATCAGCTTCGGAAGTTAATTTGGCGGCTGGTTCAATCATCGGGACGGGTTCGCCAAACCACACGATATGAGGGCGCAGCTGACTTCCTTTTTCGCATTTGTCGCCCAGTTTAAGCTCCCAGCCATCGAGCTCATAAACCAGTTTTGGATCGACACTGCTTCTTACCTTTTTCAATTCACCATGCAGATGCAGCACCTTCGACGAGCCGGCGCGTTCGTGCAGGTCATCTACGTTTTGGGTGATAATTTGCACATCGAAGTTGCTTTCAAGATCGGCCAAAGCCAGATGTCCGGCATTTGGCTCAACTTCAAATAATTGTTTACGCCGCAGGTTGTAAAACTCGTTTACCATTGCAGGGTTAGCTGCCCAAGCCTCGGGTGTGGCCACATCCTCCACGCGGTGATTATTCCACAACCCGTTGTTGTCGCGAAAAGTACTTATTCCGCTTTCGGCACTCATGCCGGCTCCTGTAAGTACGACTATCTTTTTCATGGTCATTTTTTCACAAAGATAAAGATAAGTGTAATCAAAAAAAACGCTCTCCGGAGAGAGCGTTTTCAGGTCTAAACAAGAATCGCAACCATTATTGAGTAGACTGTTTTTTAATCGAACAACTTCATGTCATCGAGGGTTTTCATAAGCTCCTGGACAGCATTTGCCGAAGTATTCAAAAGGGCTTTTTCTTCTTTGTTCAATTCAATTTTTATAATCTCCTCGATGCCATTTTTTCCAATTTTACATGGAACGCCCAAATAAACGTTTTTCAGACCATATTCACCATTCAGCATGGCACAAACGGGGAGCACCCTGTTTTGATCGTCAACAATGGCTTCTACAATCTGGGCAGCAGCAGCACCGGGAGCATACCAGGCACTTGTTCCCATCAAATTCACCAGCTCTCCACCACCTTTTTTGGTGCGTTCAACAATTTTGTTAAGCTCCTCTTCACCAAGTAGTTCGGTTACAGGAATACCGTTAACAGAGGTATAACGTGGCAGTGGTACCATGGTATCTCCGTGACCGCCCATGAGTAAGGCGTGAACATCTACAGGGTCGACATTGAGTGCATGAGCTATGAAGGCGCGGTAGCGACCTGTGTCGAGTGTGCCGGCCATACCAAATACTTTTGACGAAGGTTTGTTGGCGGCCAGGTAGGCAGCGTAAGTCATTACGTCGAGCGGATTGCTTACAATGATGATGATGGCATCAGGTGAATACTTGGTAGCTTTTTCAGTAACTTCTTTCACGATAGCTGCGTTGGTTTTGATGAGATCATCGCGCGACATGCCGGGTTTTCTTGGAATTCCGGAAGTAATTACAATCACTCCCGAGCCTTTGGTGGCCAGATAGTCGTTGGTAACTCCCGTCACACGGGTATTGAAATGGTTGATGGGCGCTGACTGCCAAATGTCGAGGGCTTTTCCTTCGGCAATCCCTTCTTTTATGTCCACCAGCACAACTTCCTTGGCCAGGTTTTTGTGTGCAATTACATTGGCCACGGTAGCGCCAACGTTTCCAGCTCCAATTACAGTAATCTTTTGCATAATCTTAGATTTAATTTTCGGTTTAGTCTTCTGTTTCATCAGCCAAATGTACAAATATTTTACTTTTTACATATGTAAACTTTCGATGTATTACGTACATACGGCTATTTAAACTGTCATCTAAATAGTGAGGTTTACCAATGCCGAAAACAAAAGTATTAAAATTTGATGATCGAAAATCATGTTTCATTCAGAAAGCATCGATTTTTTGTTGTCGCCTGATCCCGACAAAATTAAATACTTCATTAAGTCCCCCTGTTTTTTAGTTATTTTTGCCTTTTAATAGTTAGAAAAAAATCATTCCACACGATGAAGGTACGCATAGTCAACCTGTCCTCCCATTCATTGCCTGAATATCAAACACCGGCTTCAGCGGGCATGGACATCAGGGCATTTTTAAACGAGCCAGTGGTGCTTAAACCTCTGGCCAGAGCATTAATCCCTACCGGTTTATTTATTGAACTTCCGGCTGGATTTGAGGCACAGATTCGCCCCAGAAGCGGGTTGGCCGCCAAGCATGGAATCACTGTGCTCAACACGCCCGGTACTGTCGATGCCGATTATCGTGGCGAAATAAAAGTAATTCTGGTCAACCTTTCTGATGAATCGTTTACCATCGAAAACGGAGAACGTATCGCACAAATGATCATTTCAGCGCATGTACAAGCCCAATGGGAAGCTGTCGATCAGTTGTCTGAAACTGAACGTGGAGCTGGTGGATTCGGCCACACAGGAAAAAAATAACCAAAAACGAAATCAATTACCTCACATGAGAGTTAAACCAATAATACTGCTGTTCGTTGCCTTTGTTTTGTTCAGCACGGCCAATGTTTACGGGCAGAATAGAAAATCGAAGACAAAAAAACATACACCTACAGAAGCGGAGTATGTGGAGTCTGCCGATTTTTTTGCCAAAGGATTGATCCTTAAATCCAAAGGAGATTTAGACGGCGCACTGGCCTTGTTTGATAAAGCTTTGGCACTAAACCCAAATGATGATGCTTCATGGTTCGAAAAGAGTAAAATATTGCAGCAAACCAACCGCAACGACGAAGCTCTGGAGGCCATCGAAAAGGCTATTGAGCTGAACGGAGAAAACAAATGGTATCTGGTGGCTTATGCCAAGATTTGCAGAATAACTGAAAACTATACGGAATATGTTGCTACCTATGAAAAGCTCTCCGCCGCTTATCCTACTGATTTAGAATTCCTTGACGAACTGGCTTTTGCTTACTACTTTACTGGCGATTATGCTAACGCCATTGAAGCTTACAATAAAATTGAGAAGGAAGTGGGGGTGGACGAATCGCTTACAATCCAAAAGGTGAGCTTTTATGAAAAACTTTCCCAGCCTGAAAAAGGATTAGACGAATTCCGTAAGCTGATTGACTATAACCCGACAGAACCCAGGTACTATGCCTTGATGGCTGAGTTTTCAGCACGAAATGGGTTCGATGAGGAAGCCATTGCTGCATATGAAAAAATCGTCGAGCTAAATCCGGATGATCCTTATGTCCACATTTCATTGGCTGATTATTACAACAAAAAAGGGGATACCGACCGATCGTTTGAGGAGTTAAAGAAAGGTTTTAGTAACACCACCCTTGACCTGAAAACAAAAATTAATTTGTTGCTTAATTACTATCAGGGCACCTTCACGCCGCAGCAAAAAATTCATGCCCTCGAATTATCCGAAGTCCTGCGTCAAGCTCATCCTGATGATATGATGTCGCATACATTCTATGCTTCAATGCTTTACGAAAATGAAGCCTATGACAAGGCCCGTCCCATTTTTTTAGACATATTAAAGGAACAAGCCTCCAATTATTCGGTTTGGGAGCAATTGCTGTTTTGTGACCTGAACCTACAGGATTTTGCCGCTCTTGCTAAAGATTCAGAAAATGCCATCGACTATTTTCCCAATTATCCGTTGCCTTATCTGTTTGCCGGGTTGGCCAATTCGCAATTAAAGGATTATGTAAAAGCACAGGCTTACCTCGAAAGTGGTATTCAGTTCGTGGTAAACAACAATACCTTGCTCGAGCAATTTCATTCAACTTTAGGCGATACTTTTCATGCTATGGGCAACCAGGAAAAGGCTTTTGATTCGTATGAAAAAGTGCTGCTGATAAATCCGGAAAACGCTTTGGTGCTTAATAATTATGCTTACTATTTATCGCTCGAATCTCTCAAGCTGGATAAGGCTGCCGAGATGGCAAAAAAAGCCGTTAGCCTTGATCCCTACAACAGCAATAACCTGGATACCTACGCCTGGGTTTTGTATAAACTTGGAAAATATGACGAAGCGTTGGTGTGGATCGAAAAAGCTTACAACAACAAAGGCAACTCAAGTGGTGTTGTATTAGAGCATTATGGCGATATCCTTTTTAAACTGAATCGTCAGGAAGAAGCCCTTGTATTTTGGGAGCAGGCCGCACAAAAGGAAGAAAATTCAGCTTTGTTGAAGCAAAAAATTCAAGATAAAAAACTCTATGAGTAGAAAAATTCAACACATATTGTTGCTTTTTGCCGCCTTGGTATTGATGCTTTCGCCGGCTTGTAAAAGCAAGAAACAGGTGCTAAAACGTTCGATAAACGAATACGGGTTTGACTTTTTATATGACCAGATGCTGAAAAATCAGCTGCAATTCAATACCTTAAATTCAAAGTTCACCCTGCGTTACGAGGAGGGCAAAAAGGTAACCAATCTGAAAGGTCAGATAAGAATTGCGCAGGACAGCCTGATATGGATTTCGTTTAGTCCGGCGCTGGGCATTGAAGCGGCCCGCGTTTTGTTGAGTAAGGATAGTGTACTGTTTATCAACAGGTTGAACAAAACCTATTTCACTGGGGCTTATAATCTGATCGACAGTTTGCTGAACACTACCATCGATTATAACCTGCTGGAATCAATGCTCGTGGGCAACGATTTAAGCCAATACGATATCAACAAATACAAATCATCGGTAGATGGCGGGCTTTACAACATGACCATCAGGGAGAGACGGAAAATAAAACGGTATATCAAATCAGGTGAAATTGATACCCGTGTTTTGGTACAACAAATTTGGCTCGACCCGGATAACTTCAGGATGCGGCGGATTAACCTGAAAGAAAAGGGAGAGGAGGAAGACAACGCGTTACAGGTTTTTTATGATGATTATGTCCCGGTTGATGGCGAATTGTTCCCCTCAAAAGTGCATATCCAGATCAACAGTAAAAAAACGATTCATATAGATGTCGAATTCAATAAAACACACTTGAATGAAGAACAGAGTTTTCCGTTTAGCATTCCGGTAAAATATGACAAACTCTTCAATTAGCATGAAGTATTGGGTAACTCTTTTTCTGGTTGGTTTTTTCCTGTTTCAGGGCTTCCTGCCAACAGGTTATGCTCAACAGAGCCAGCAAGAGCTTGAAAACAAACGCAAGCAGCTGGAATCGGAAATTGCCTATACCAATAAACTGCTTTCGGAGGTTAGAAGTTCCCGCGAGTCATCGCTCAAGCAATTAAAGCTAATCGAGGTTAAAATTGATAAACGCAATAACCTACTGGCCAACTACAAGCTTGAAGTTCATTCACTTAACACCAGCATCGAATCAGCAGAATTGAGTTTGCGTAATCTGAACAACGACATTTCAACCCTAAAAAAAGAATACGCACGAATTGCCTGGTATGCCTATCAATACAAGACTTCCTACAACAAACTCATTTTTCTTTTTTCTTCCGAAAGTATAAACCAGGCCTATCAGCGGATGCGCTACCTCGATCAACTGGGGTCGTATATTCGTCAACAAGCCTCGGAGATAAAACAACTTGAGGCTGAGAAGAAAAATAATGTTCAGGTTTTATCGGCAAAACGCGAAAAACTCACCTCTCTTTTGCGAAAAGAAAACGAGGAGGTTTATGCCCTGGAAAATGAATTAAAACAAAAGAAACAGGTTACTACCTCTCTTGGCGGACAGGAAAGTCAGCTGAAAAAAACACTCAAGGATAAGCAAAAGGAAGCGAACAAGCTGGCTCAGCAGATCGAACAGATTATTGCTACCGAAACGAAACCTGTTGCCAAACCTGGTAAACCGGCAACCTATCAGCTTACTCCTGAAGAGCGCGTATTGTCAAATTCTTTTTTCGCAAACAAAGGCAAATTGCCCTGGCCTGTGGAGCGGGGCGTAATTACCGAGACCTTTGGATTGCATAATCATCCGGTTTTGAAAAGAGTGCAAACGAAAAACAACGGAGTCGATTTCGCCACCTCAAAGGATAGCGATGCCCGCTGTGTTTTTGACGGGGTGGTGACCAGCGTAACAAAAATATCCAATACCAACATTGCCATTATTGTGAAGCATGGTGATTATTTCACCGTTTATTCCAATCTGGATCTGGTTTTTGTGCAGAAAGGCGACCGGGTAAACACCTTGCAGTTACTCGGACGCATTCACACCAACCTAAAAGGAGAAACCGAACTGCATTTTGAAGTCAGAAAAGGTGCTGTACCGCAAAATCCGGCTTATTGGATTGCCAAATAACCTGAGCAATAAAACGCACCACCTACGAAGGTGTGGCCCTTTAATTTATAGTTTAATCAGCTTCCCGGTAATGCGTTTTCCGTTGCTTCCCGATAAATTGTAGTAGTAAATTCCCGAAGGCCAAAGCTTTGTGTCAACTGAACCAAAGTCGCTTTGGCTACCATGCTCATCAAGTATTTTACTTCCCCACTGATTGTAAACAGTTAAGGAAATGTGTTCATGGCTTGAAGTAAAACCATTTAAATGCAGGGTTTCCACAAATGGGTTGGGATAAAATTGAACTTCGTCTACCGATCGGGTTTCAACAAGATCAACGCTTGTGTCTACCACCAGTGTCACCGGAATGGTTTTGTCTTCCATACCTTCCGATTGAATAAGTAACACACATTGATAGCTTCCGGTTGGTAGTCCATTGCTGTTAAAGTTCAGATCGATGGTGGCCATCTGATTCGGGGCAAGACTGTAAACATTGGCCGAAGCCTGAATCCATTGGGGTTGATCAGGAATGTGGAGAGAAAAATCCAATTGACTTAATCCGGTATTTTGTATCTGAACCTCAAAAACCTTGGTGCTGTTGGGTTCAATTGAATCGATTACTTCGCATGGAGTTGGGCTGATTATCGCACCTTGATAAAGCTGTTGAATGGCTTTAAAAACATTCAAACGACCACCCGTAACCGTTAAAGTATCCAATGATGGCAGGAGATCAACGCCGTTCAGGATGGCTTCCTTAACGGATAATGCACCATTTGCCAAATCGCTGTGGTAGTTAACCATGAAGTCTTCATCAGCAGCAGCGAACAACAAAGCCACTGCTCCAGTAACGTGGGGTGCCGCCATCGAAGTTCCGGTACTTGTTCCATATGAATTGGTAACCCTGCACGACATGATAATTGTTCCGGGTGCGCCCAAATCAATTGTATTTCGGCCATATCCTGCACCTGAATACTTGACATCCAGCTTGGTGGTGTTGGTCACCGAAATGAGAAATGGTGTATCGAAAGCCGTTGGGATATCGCCTGTAATATCAATGTTCCAATCTTTATTGGCTGTTGCGCCTACACTCAAAACCCCGATTTGTCCAAGGCTATCGTACATGGCTTCCCAGATAGGAAAATTGAGGGGATTCCCGGCATCCACACCAAATGAGCAGTTGTCGGCGACAATAAAAGCGCCTTCCGCTCCATTCGATAAGTTATAGCGCTCACGTTGCGTGTACACATACGATAGCGCCTCCACTACCGTAGCTTCGGTAGTTGACGATCCGGCTATCGGCAGTACTTTTGTTCCCCAGTTTACACCGCACACGCCAACGCCATTATCGCCAATGGCCGCCGCGATTCCCGTTACATGAATTCCATGATTATACAGTGGAATATTACCTGTGTGGTTGTAAGCGTTCCAGCCATCGTAATCGTCTACGTAGCCGTTGTTGTCGTCATCAATGGAGTTGTTGGGTATTTCCTGGTGATTTTTCCAAAAATTTATGTCTTCATGTTCCAGGTCGCTGCCCCCGTCAATTATGGCAATAACTATGGTGTCGCCTGTAGCCGTCATTCCGCCCTTTGTTAAATCCCATGCCGACATGGCATCGATATCTGCACCGGGTAATCCGCCCGCTTGGCCTGTGTTAAGCATCGACCATTCTGAGTAAAAAAAAGTATCGTCAGGAGTGCAGGTTTCATCGCCGCTACGCTCAGTCACCAGATGGTTTCCCTGAGCATGAACAACGCCTTCATGTACTTTTAAGTGATTTACAAGATCATCTAATGGTGCTTTATTTTGGTCAAAAAACAACAAATAGATATGAAAGCGCGCTGAAACTGTTTCGTAACGATAAAAATCATATTGCTTAAAGTCGCTGATTAATTGCGTTGGTGCCTGGTCTTTGGTGAGTTGAACAAGTACCTGCCCATCGGCAACAGGTGCGTTGTCGGCATATTGAGCCTGGCTTTGTATTAAAATGAACAAGCCAATAGTTAGTAAAAGGAAGCTTTTTTTCATGTCCGATTCAGGATTAGTGTGAGCACAAAAGTAAAAAAAAAGCTTTCTATAATGCGCTTGCCCTTTACTTGATTAAAAAAGAGGTTTCAGGCAACCTGATCGAGGCTATCGAAAAGGTTGGTTATAAGCTGTTTGATGTTTTTGCAGGCTGTTCCCCCCTCGTCCGCATTAGCCATGCGGATGTTTTACCTCTGGCATCTACAATGTCTGGAGAAATCTACTTGCTTTTTTTGTTTTAGGGTCAGCTTTAGTTTACTTAGTGCTGTTTTAACGAACTGATAATACCTGCTCCATATTTACTATCAAATATTTGTATATCGCAAATTGGATTTACAACCCATTTTAGCATGGCGCATTACAGTTGTCCCCCGTTCAGTAGTCCCCCGTACAGTAGTCGGGAGGGGTTAAAAGAATTAATAGTAAGAGAGGTGATTAGACGGACTGCCAGTTAGCCATTAGCTTAAAAAAAATAAGAGCTGGTTTTCAAAATCACTTAGCCAATAGCCTTTAAGACAGGTGACTAAGCGACAGCGTGACGAAAAATGAAAAACACAAAGAGGTCTCCCGTAACTGAATCAACGAGCTAAAAGCCAACAGCCAACAGCCAACAGCTTTAAATACCCAGTTGTTCTTTTAGTTCTTTTACACGCGACTTACTCACGTTTACCTTGCTTTTATCTTTCAAAATAACCAGATAACTGTCTTTGCCATATTTTTCCATTTTTTCAATCAGGTTAATGTTAATGATATGGCTGCGGTGTACCCTGACGAAAATGTCCTCAGGAAGGCATTTCTCAAGATAATTCATGGTGTCATACTTCAAAAATTTACCCTTGTCGGTATGAATTTCCACATAATCGTCTTCCGCTTCGATGCGGTGTATGGTGTCGATGGGAATAACATCAATCTTACTTCCGGTTTTTACAAACAGGCGCTCCACTTTTGCCGTGTTGTTTTCTTTGGCCTGCCGGCTCAACTGTTGCAGCTTTCCCGTATCGGGTTGTTTGGTTTGTATCCGCTGCATCACCTTTTCAACAGCCTCGTGAAAGCGTGCCCGCGAAAAGGGTTTCATCAAATAATCCACCGCACTTAGCTCAAAGGCTTTAATGGCATATTGATCGTAAGCCGTGGTAAACACAATTTCCGGCAGTTCGTCGAGAAGTTCGAGCATCTCAAAACCGGTTAATTTAGGCATCTGTATGTCTAAAAAAACCAGATCAGGTTTGAGTTCATTTATGGCCTTCACACCGGAAAATCCGTCAGCGCATTCTCCAATCAGTTCCAGATGTTGGTTGTCGGCAAGGTAGGCCTTTACCAAATTTCGGGCAGGCTCTTCATCTTCAACGATTAAAGTACGTAATTTATTCATGATGTGTGTGTTTTGGTAGTTTAATTATGGCCCTGAAAACCATTTTCTCAGCATGTATTTCGAGTAAGTCAGGACGGTGGTAAATAAGCTGCAACCGTTTTTTTATGTTCGACAAGCCTATTCCCTGGCCTACTTTTTTAACGGCATCGGGGTCGTATTCATTGCTGATTTCGATTTGGATGAAATCATTCGTTTCGGTACATTTCAGCTCCACAAGTACCTCTTCGGTACTGTGATACACGCCATGCTTGATGGCATTTTCGATCAGCGGCTGAAGAATCATGTTGGGTATCTGACGGTTAAGGCATTTTTCGGGGATGTCGGTAGAAAACTTTAATCGCTTGCCAAATCTGATTTTCTCGATATCCAGGTAGCGTTGCAAGTTCTCAAACTCCTGTTTAAGGCTTGCTTTTTCGTTCTTGTCGTGGCTAAGTGAATAGCGCAGAAAATCAGATAGTTTGATCACCATCTCTTGGGCCTTGTCGGGATTGGTGATGGTGAGCGAGCTAATTGAGTTCAGGCTGTTAAATAAAAAGTGAGGATTTATCTGCGATTTCA
>DJVY01000160.1 GCA_002440885.1 Bacteroidales bacterium UBA6244 | reverse complement strand
CATTACGACGAAATGAAACTCGATGCCGTGGTGTGCATAGGAGGCAACGGAACCATGAAAACAGCGGCATTGCTGGCAAAAGAAGGACTTAATGTTATTGGCATTCCAAAAACCATCGACAATGATGTGTGGGGTACAGATGTTACTTTTGGTTTCGACTCGGCTCTGTGGATAGCCACGGATGCCATCGACAGGCTACATACGACGGCCAACTCGCATAAACGCGTGATGGTAATAGAATTAATGGGACATGACGCCGGCTGGTTAACGCTGTATGCCGGAATGGCCGGAGGAGGCGACGTTATTCTGATTCCGGAACTACCTTACGACATCGACATTGTGAACGAATACCTGAAAGCCAGGGCCAGAAAGAAAAAATCATATTCAATTGTGGTAATTGCCGAAGGCATAAAACGCCCCGAAGGGATGTCGGCAGCTGATTATATTGCCGGACAAATTGAGTCAGGAACAGGACTCGAAACCCGCAAAACGATTTTAGGCTACATCCAACGTGGAGGCAGTCCCTCACCCATGGACCGCATTCTGGCCACACGTTTTGGCGCTCATGCCGTTGACCTGATTGCCAAGGAAAAATTCGACAGAATGGTCATAAAGAAAGGTGAAAAAATAAAATCACTTCCTTTGGATGAAGTAGGAGGAAAAACCAGGCTCTTACCTGAAAATCATCCGGTAATAAAAAAGGCCTGGGGATTGGGAATCTGTCTTGGCACAAAAAAATAAACTACCTCACTTCCGCTTTATGCTTTTCATTCGACCCCTCACTGCGCTGATCCTGATAGGATTGTTGTCATTTTTCGGCTGTAGGCCATCACCTTCATCACATGAAATAGACAAGCTACAATCAACTCAAGTCACCACATTGGAAAATAGCTTAACCCAATTGAAAAGCATTGGCGATCAGGATAGTTTAGTCATGTTGGCCTCATTAGAATCAGAAAAGCTTGATGAATTGCTGTCAGACTCGTTGCTGGCTCTTTATTACCAGCAAACCGGGTTGATGCTTTATGCCAAATCCATCTACGATCTGTCGGAGGAATATTTCCTTAAAAGTCAACACTTTTATGAAAACGCCGGACTTCCCTCAGCCGCCATTCGTATGCTGGCCAACCGGGCCGTGTTAAACGAGCTTAAAGGAAACTACAAAGAAGCCATCGACATGTATCTGAAAGCCGCCTACTTTTTTTCAGATCAAGACGACAGCCTTTCACTGGCTCACGTATATACCAATATTGCAGTAGTTTATGAAGAAATGGGAGTCCCCGGTAAGGCACTCGAATACAACAAATCAGCCTTGTTTATCAGGCAACAAAAAAAAGATACCCTCAGCACGGCAACAAATTTTAACAACATCGGGGTAATTTTCGATGAATACCGCAATCAGCCAGACTCAGCCTTGTATTACTATCAAAGAGCGGAACAAATATATTGGACGTACCATGTTCCTGCTCAACGGGCCTACGCCCTGAATAACGTTGCACGTATGCACCTCGAGCTAAACCAACAGGATTTGGCCTCGCGTGAGCTGGCCACCGCCTATGGGTTAATGGACAGCTTAAATAACCTGCATGGGAAAGCCAAGGTGTTGAGGAACCAGGGGGAGCTTTATTTTTCGCAAATGAACAGCAAAAAAGCCATCGAAGCATTCCGACAAGCTTTGGCGTTGTTTAAAAACCTAAATGATCAGAAAAGCCTGCTCGAGATGAGTGAGCTGATGTCAAAAGCCTATCTGGCCTCAGGAAACTACCCCAAAGCCATTGAATTTATGAGTAAGCAAAATCAACTGAAAGACTCGCTTATGAATACCGAAAGCAAGGCGGTTATTGCTGAAATGGAAACCAGATTTCAGGTAAAGGAAAAAAACAAAACCATAAAACTACTTGAACTCCAGGACGAGATGAACAACAGGCGCATAAAAAACCAAATAGGTATCATCACCCTGCTGACAGTCATATTCTTGCTCATTCTGATCGTGTTTCTGATTAACTACAACCGGAATAAGCTAAAACAACAACAACTCCGACTGGAGTTACAGAATTACGTCCTGCAAATTCATAAGATGGAATCCGAAATAAAAGAAACACGGGCCACGCCGGTCCTGACCCCGGATTTTTCTGAATTTGATGAGTTCGAATTAACCGACCGCGAAAAAGAAGTGTTGCACATGATTGCCCGCGGCTATAAAAACAGTGAGATCGCCGAAAAACTTTTTGTTTCGGAGAACACGGTAAAAACACACATCAAGAACATTTATGTTAAATTAGATGTAAAAAACCGCGTTGAGGCACTAAAACGGGTTAAATTGGTGCAATAAACCCCGATAAACAAGCATTTTTTTCAAATATCACCCGAAAGGGTGAGCCCCAAACAAGCTAAAGGTAGTTGTTTTGCCACAAATTTAAACACACTATCAATTAATATTTAAACCTTATGAAAAAGTTAACTTTAATCGTTTTGTTTGCGATAATCAGCATGGTTACTTATTCGCAGCATGTTTTTAACAATGGAGCACTGGCATTAAATGCGGGTATCGGGCTCTTATCTGCCGATGGCTTTATCCCATCGGTGAATGTGAGTGGTGAACTGGGTATAATACCCACGGGAGATGTTGGATTGGTTTCGGTAGGTGGTATCGTGGCCTATAAATATTCGAGCTATAGCTACAGCAGCGTTTGGCTCGACGAAAGCTACAATTACCACCAACTAACCATCGGACCACGTGCAAGCTGGCATTTACACACATTCGCCAGCGATAAATGGGATGCTTACGGTGGCGTTGGTGCCGGCATCAGATTGTGGTCGGACTACGACTGGGATGATAACACCAACGACATTGAACGTGAAGGACGCCTTTCGCCCTATGTTGAAGCCTTTGTAGGTGGCCGCATGATGATGAAAAACGGCTTCGGGCTGTTTGCCGAAGTAGGCTACGGAACGCTTTCGTCGGTAAAGTTCGGCGTTACATTCATGCTGAAATAATCGCAACCGTGAAAAAGCTGTGGCCGACCTATTTCTTGTTATTCTTTCTGGCAGAAACCACCGCTCAGGAAGCTCAGCCTTTCGAGATCCGGTCGGCCACAATCTTTTACGAACACACAGGTTCAATAAAAGCGAACTCGGTTTTGTGTTTCGACGACTATGGGGCAAAAAGGTCATTGCAGACCACCAACTACCGGGATTCAGCAGGATTTGAAATCATCAACCGTTACCACGATTTGTATATCGACAACCACGTGCAAACAGAGAAAACAGAAAATAGTGATTCCCCCGATGGCTCATCAGAAAATCTCTTTACCAACTCCATAATAAACCCTGTATATAACAGTGAATTATTGAAAAAGTTGGGCTATCAGGAAGCCGGCCAGTGTACAATCCTGCAAAAGCCGTGCATTAATTACACCCTTATGGGCGACACCATTTGCCTGTGGAAAGGCTTAGTGCTAAAATCAACCCTCAATTTATCAATCGTTTCAATTAATACCGAGGCCACCAGCATTCAATCGGGTTCACCTCCCGACTCGGTTTTCTATCTAAAAAAATCAATTCATAACAACTAAAACTATCTAAATGAAAAAGTTAGTCAATTTATTATTCATTACAGCCTTCATGGCTTTTATGATTACCTCATGCGAAAAAAAGGACAATCCCCTCATCCCTGATCCAACCCCCTCCACCGGCGAGCATCCTGTGCTCTGGAGCTACGAAACAGGTAATGGTGGGCTTTCGGATATTATTCCGGCCATCGACGAAAACGACAACATCTATTTCTCCATGGTGAAAGAAGACGGTAATGGGGTATTGGTTTTTGCCCTCGACAAAAACGGCAACGAATTGTGGAAAAAAGAATTTTCGGGTACTTCCACCGAAAAAGTTACCTATGCCGACGGTAAAGTGTTTGCCGTTACCGAGAACCCGATAGGCCTTCACTGCCTGCAGGCTTCAAGCGGTAACACATTGTGGAGCAAGGACTACACGGCTGAATACGATTTCGAATGGATGCTCCAGGTAGCCGTGAACAACAACAAAGTGTATTTGTCGACAGGTCAGTTTTTTTATGGTTACCTCCTGGCACTCGATTTTGATGGCAACGAACTTTGGATAAAACAAGGCCCAACGATGGGTTCAGCCTATTCCATCAGTTCAATAGCCAATGAGTTGTATTTTACCGACGGAGATTATTTGTATCGCTACGACGACAACGGAACTTCATGCGATTCGGTATGGGCATACCAATTGATGGAAGGAAAAAGTGTTCGGGGACAACGAGGCTATTTTGATGCGTTTAATGTTGTTTTTGGAACCGATGATAACATCTATCTGCGCAATGACACCAAAATTGAAATAATATCACGTTCCGGACAACTTGTAAATGAAATTAATCTCGGCGACGATTTCTACAACAGTTATAGCGGAATCATCTTAACCTCCGACAATTCCATTGTTATTGGCAACGGAAATTTGGTAAAATACAGCCATGCCGGAATCATGGAATGGGAAACCGACATCAATGACGGATGGCTTGTAAATCCTTCATTCCAAACCGCGCCCGTTCTGTCATCAAATGGCGACTTCTACGATGGGCAGTTGTTTGGATTGTATTCTGTGAAATCAAACGGGACGTTAAACTGGAAAGAAAACGCCGAAACAGAAGCCGGCACAGAGTACGGCAACCTGCATCCACCTGTTCTTACCCACGAAGGAAACATCATCAGCGTTTCTGCCGAACAGAGTGTGGTAAGATGCTTCAAAGGAGACGGCCATGGGTTGGCAACCAGTGGTTGGCCTAAGGTTTACGGTGATTACGGAAATACCTGTTCGAGATAATAAGTCTCCATTTCATGCCGGACGCAGCAAAGTATCTCCTTTTGGAGGTTTCCGGCTGCGTTCAGCATGACTTTATGCCATTGAAAAAGTGCTTCAATAAACCCTTTCAAAAGTCAAAATAATGAAAAAGCTACTGCTGATTTTCCTTGCCCTCGGCATTCTCATCTCTCCTTTTGCCTGCAAAAAGAAAACAACCGATCCCGAGCCTGAACCTGAGCCAACAGAAATTATTGTGGCCGATATCACCAAGGTGATGGATGCAGAAACCCGTTCGGCCATTTCCGGCCTTGACACCACTAACTATACTTTTACCTTTTCAGGTGAAAGCGGACTTATAAGTGATTTAAAAGTGGGAGACATTCTGGTGGATAGTGCGTCGGAGTTTGCACAATATGGCTACCTGCGAAAAGTCACAAGCATCGAAACAGGCAAAGGAGAAACAATGGTGTTCACCACACAGGCCGGACTCACCGAAGCCGTGCTTAAAGGCAGCATTGATTTTAACAGCGGACTACTGAAAACAAGCCAGATTGCGCGCATGGAACTGGCCGACGGGGTTAAACTGAAATCGCTAAAGAATACAGATTTCACCGTCTTTGACATGGACTACGACCTTACCTTTGGCAGTGGAACCGATCAGGTGACGGTGCATGGTGCTACGTCACTCGATATGGGCGTGTTTTTTAACTTCACCTGGGATTACTGCATTCTTTGTCTGCCACCTGAAGTCACCATTGAGCTTTTCGAGTCGGGTGTTGAAATAAGCCAAAGTGCTACAATCAATGTGGTTTCGCACTATGGAGCTTCAATCAATCAACGCATTCCGGTGGCCACTTTCTATTTCGAGCCCTGGACGTTCGCCATAGGCCCGGTTCCCGTTGTATTTGTTCCTAAGATACAACTGTTTGTTGGTGTCGACGGTATGCTTACCGCTGAATTCACTGTTGGAGCTTCTGAAGCTTTCAGCGGACGACTTGGCACACGCTATACTTCTTCGGAAGGATGGAGTACCATCAAAGAAAAAACGTTTACCACCGATTATTACCCTCCCGAACTCGATATTTCGATGAACATGGAAGCCAACGTAGGTCCCGAAATCAGCCTGCTGTTGTATGGTGTGGCCGGTCCTTTTACCAATGTTACGGCCTGCTCGCTACTCGAAGCCGAACTACATACCGGAACAGAAAACTGGACATTGGATTATAAGGTGGGCGTTAAGTCAGAAGTAGGCATACGGGTAGATGTCTTATTATTTGAAGATGAGTGGAGTACTGATTTCTGTCTGTTTGAGAAAACCCTGATGCACCTTGAAAATGAACCCATGACTACAGGCATCTATTTTGAGTCACCCGGCGACGGCGACTGGATAGCTTTGGGTAGCCAAACCACGCTTAAAGCACGGGTTAGTGGCCCCAGTCCCACCCAGATCGAATTTCTGCTCGATGGCGCGGTGCTTAGCACCCTGACTCAAGAACCCTGGGAATACGTCTGGAACACCGCTACGTCAGGTTATGGAGAACACACGCTGATAGTTAACGAGCTCATCGGCGGACTGGTTGTGGCCTCCGACACCATCACTGTGAGCTTGCTAAATGCCATTTGGGAAGTAGTTGATTTGAGCCACTTGGGTCAAAATAACGAAACCATGAACACCGATGTGTTTTTCGCCAGCGCAGACGAAGGTTGGATGACGGGGGGTACGGGATATGGAATCTATGGATATATGTTACACACAACAGATGGAGGCCAAAACTGGCAAAATATTGCCCCCGAGAGTTTCCCCGAGAGGATGGAACAAATCATTTTTCTGAACGAAAACGATATTCTGACCCGAACCTTTACCGGCAGAGTAATCACCTCCTCGAGCTGGAATGATATCACCTGGCAAAGCTCTCCTCCAGGCAATGGCGGCCTAACCTTCAACAATTTCTGGGTCACTGGCTTAGCGCTGAGCAATGCCGGATATTTGGTGGCCACAGGCATTTATAACTATGAAGAAGCCTATCAGATCCGACTGGCCAACGCCTCCTCAGGCGATTTCCAGCCTGTTAAAACAATCGGTATTCCATACTATTATGATGACATGCCCACCAGTCCTGGCGTGTATTTCAGAAATGAAAAGGGCATTGTTTTCAACCTAAAAGATCAGGAAAACCCATTACGTCAATACCTTATGCTTTCCGATAACGGTGGGTTAAACTGGGAATCACTTGAGTTAAACGCCTCCGGAATCACCCGTGATGATAACATTTACGGAGCATTTTTTCTGGACGAAAACAAAGGCTGGCTCGTAGGACATGAAAGTCAGGGATATGCCGTGGTTTTGATTACAACCGATGGTGGACGAAGCTGGGAAAAAGTGAATGTTGAAGCGGCCTACAATTTTGGTTCCATTTGGATGCTTAGTTCGGAAGAAGGCTATGCAACCGTCGACGCCATCGATGTAGGAGACATCACCCACACCAAGCTATACCACACACAGGATGGAGGACACACCTGGATGCCCATGGACCTGGCTACCACCATCATGGCCATGAAAAAAGTGTTCTTCCGTGGACCTTATCTGGGGTATACTGTCGGACAAGGTTCTGATATTTATACATTCTCTGTAAATAAATAACTCAAGTTTCGCAGTTAAACCTATTTAGTGAAAATCAGATAATTAAATTGTTATCAAACATAAATGAAATTGAAATACTGTTAATTACCGATTCCATTCCTAAACCGAAATTTTCTCTGTGGACCTCTGTGACTTCTTTGTGAACCTCTGTGTAACAACTTATTAGCTATGTCACGAAGAACCACAAAGAAGCCACGAAGTGACACGAAGGTTAAAATATAATCATATTTTATTGACTATCATATATAATAGCTCAAAAAATTACATGCGAAACTTGAGTAAATAAAAATGAAACATTTAAGAAATAGCATAAACATGAAAAAAATTCTTGTTCTGGCCATGTTGTTTGTCATGTCCCTGTCCACAACAACGCAAGCCCAGTTTGGCATACAGAGTAAAATCAGAAGCCAGTACGAAAAAAAAGGTGAAGAAGAAGCCAAAAAGGGAGTAGAAAAAGCCGAAGACAAAGGCATGGAAGAGGCCGATAAAGGTTTGGACAAAGCAGCAGAAGCCGCTGAGCCCGGATTGCAAAAAGCTGAAGAAGCCGAGAAAAAGGGGGAGGAATATACCTTAATGGGTCTTCAAAAATACGGCGAATTTGTAGAGGGATACGAAGCCGATGTAGCCAGCAAAAATCCGGATGACTACAGAAGATATGGCTTTGAATCGGCCATCGTGGAGTATCAACTCGAAGGATCTGACGAAGGCAATAAAACCCTTTATATCGACCGTGGTGGATATAAATATGCAACATACGAGGTGATTAAAGAGCGTAAATCCGATAAAAAATCCACCGTGATACTTGTTGGAAGCGACATGATCAGCATCGACTACGAAAGCAAAAGCGCCGTCAGGATGCACAACCCGGCGGCCTATTGGCTGGCCAATCCCAACCGCGATTGGGAAGAAACCGGACGCAATATACTGATACATATGGGATATGAAATCATCGGGCAAGAAACCATTTCAGGAAAGGAATGTGATATCTGGAAACAGGGAAAAAGCAGAATCTGGGTGTGGAAGGGATTAACCCTGAAATCGCAGGTGGGCAAAGAGGTAGAAACAGCCACCAGCATCAGCATAGATGTTCCCGTTTCGGAAGAGTATTTTGCAGTGCCCAAAGAATTTGACTGCGAAGTGATTGAAGCGTCCGACATGTTTCCCGATCCGGAAGAAATCGCTGTAAAGGAAGACGACATGACCGAAGAAGAATGGAACGCCTTATTGGATGAAATTGA
>DJVY01000241.1 GCA_002440885.1 Bacteroidales bacterium UBA6244 | reverse complement strand
AGGGGTTGCCGAGGAGGTTGGCGCCTTCAAAAGCCTCCGGATCAGAGGAATACTCTGTAAAAGTAACAGGCTTACTTTGGTTTCCGGTAAGAGGAGTACCAATGTATGTGTAAGTTGCCTTGTCGGGGGTTCCCCAAAGTCCGTAGCCGGTTTTTGTGTCAAGTACAGTTTCTTTATCAACAATATCAGTCCAGCTGTGCGTAATTTCGTCCCAGCTCTGCAGGTAATCACCCAGGAAAGTATTGGCCTTAATGCCGTTGCAGGGGATTGAAATGAGATGCCATTTGCTGTCGGTAATTGTGCGTAACATCGCAACAGAACCGTTGTTAGTGATGGTACCGTTAGTAATCAGGGAACCACCATCGTTAATAGTGAGGCTTGCGCCGTTAGCTACTTCCAAATCATTGCAAGAGGCTTCAGAGGAAGAAGAAATAACCGGATAATTGCTTATGCCAGACGGGACAATTACATTATCCTGCAACAATGGAACAGAGCCGCCATTCCAGTTGCCTGCTGTTTCCCATACCGTGGATGCGGCACCAGTCCAGGTAATGTTGATGCCCTGGTATTCATAAGCTCCTATGGTGGGTGGGTTATAACGGCTTTCACCCCTTTGGTCGCTGGCAAATGATTCGTCGTATAATCCTGCTCCAATGGCAAAACTACCCCGGCTAATAGCCAGAGTTTTGGTTGGACCTCCATTATCAGCTAAAACAGTTGCCAGGTTTAATGAACCGCTAACATCACTTCCTCCTTTGGTCCATGATGAGAAGGAAGTACCCCCTTCACCATATTTTGTATTAAATAATATATCGCTAATATGATCAAAGCCACTGTTGGCACCTACATTGGAATATTCAACTATGTTATAGCCATTGTCTGCTAATGCACCACCGCTTTTATAATAATCATCATTATTTGTATTTTGGGCTATAATAGAGTTTTTAACATTGACAGTGCCCTCATGATGATAAATTCCTCCACCGGAGTTAATTGCTGAGTTCTGACTAATACTTGAATTATTGATGTTCAGAACACCAGCATTATAAACCCCGCCACCATGACTATTACAACTATTGTCTGATACGGTTGAATTATTGATTGTGAGTAAACCGGCATTATAAATTCCTCCTCCGTTTGAACCGGCCGAATTACCTGAAATGGTGCTTCCCGTTATTGTAAGGCTTGCTCCGGAAGCTACAGCAATACCACCGCCATAGGTATCCCAAAAACCGTTCCGGCATTCATTGCTACTAAGAGTACAATTCGTCATTACAAGGCTTCCCGATTCAATAAAAATTCCACCGCCATCAACCCCGGAAGAGATCGAATTCGAAATGCTAACATTATTCAGAGTAAGATCAGCACCATGAATATAAATACCACCACCACCATTACTGCTGGTATAGCTATTATTAAGCTTCATGTTTTCCAGCATCACATTTCCCGACGGTATATTGAACACACGAACAGTACCTGCACCGTTTATTGTAATATCTGTACCCGATCCGGCTGTGTTGTCAGCATCAATGCTTAAGCTCTTATCTATAGTTAGTTCGGCCTGCAGGGTAATGGTCTCATAGCCAAAAGCAAGTGAAAATGTGATTTCTTCGCCTACACCAACGTTCTCAATAGCGTAGCGAAGATCACCCGGTTCTCCTCCTGTGCCACTGTGGGCATCCGTATTCAGCGTTACTACTTGATTTTCCGCAACTAATACTGATATTGCAACCAGGTTAACAAAAAATAACAGGCATGATTTTTTCATTGTAAACTCCGATCTTTATTTGATTGAGACTATTCCATTATTGAATTTGAAATAACGTATATTCATTTACACACAACCAAGTGAAAAAAATGATATGAGCCAGATCAACTGCTTTACTAAAACTCCTGACAGGCAAATGAAAAATTCAAATAATGACGCCAGTCTGCCATTACTGAATTATTAGTTATCGTTTTTTAACCTGAAATCTGTTAGTTCAGCAAAGAGAGAAGACGCCTGTTTAATTGGCACTCCTAGTCTTCCAGCCCTTCCTTCTTCCATTCATACACCTTCTTTGTACCATAAGCCGCACCCAAAGCTAACAGGATACCCAGCCCGCCATCAATTGGTGCATTACCTGCATTTTGGTTACCCGGATCACCATGATCACCCGGAGGTGGAGGGGGTTGGGTAAACAACTGATGACTTCCTGCCATAAGGCATAATACAAGTAACATTTTGGTTATTTTCTTTTTCATGATCTTTATGTTTTTAATTTGTAATAATAATTTTTGTTGTCAGCTGATTTATTCTTACCAGATAAATACCGGCAGGCAAGTTCAATGATAAACTCTGATCATCATTGTTCGTCCGGTAGCTTCCCATTTCGCGGCCTTGCACATCGTAAATCCTGATTTGCGAGTTGGGTGCTCCTCCGGCTACGAATAGCTGGTTGTTGCTGTACCAGACTTTTGGCTCCGGTTCATGCGTTACTTCCTCAACACCAACAGGAGAAAAACGCACCTCAAATCGCTCGCGCATATCCTGATCTCCTGATGAAAACGCATAAGCACCGGCACTGAGTTGATGTAATTGTTGTGTGATATGGTCGTAGAGGTATACTTCCATACCCGTTTCGTTTTCGGTCATTTCGATAGAAAAATGGGTGCTGCCGTTTTTTACAAAGCCCATGGGAACAACCAATGATTCCAACTGTTCTGGGAGGGTGTTTAAAGCATAGTGCTCCTCGTCGGCAACACTGTAAAACTCAGGAGCATATCCCGCCAGGAAATAACTATCGAAGCGGGTGTCGTAACCTGATGTCGCCATCGGGTTAAAACGAATAACCGATTGTTGAGCTGTTTTTCCCTCAGGGTCACGTGCCAGCAATACAAGTCCGTTGTCGGCAGCCTGACTTCCTTTATACCATTCGGTATCATCATGCACCTGTGCATCGGCAGGGATGGTGAGTGAGGCCCCATTTACGCTGGCGTGCACCATAAAACCATTGAGCGCGGGGATGATGTCGTTGCCACTGCTTACAACGGCGTAACTGGCATTGGCTTCGTTCCATATCTGGCAGACATCGTCCACATTGCTGAGACTCCATGTTCCCGCCCCCCACTGTATGGCACAAGGAAAAGGGTTTCCTATTAAATTCCAGCCCGAATATCCGGTGGCCTCAGTTTTCGACAGTCCGGAAACCGAAACAGATTGGTAATTTAAAGTTCCCGTAAAATTCTTATTAACAGTAGATTGATAAGCTACAAGATAGCCCTTTCCATTGATGAAGGCAGGACTTTCATCGTTTGAGAAGTTTTCTTCCCCACTTCCCTGGTTATAGGTTGATGACCCATTTTTAATATTCACCCACAGATCCAGCGGTTCGCTCCAGCGGTAAAAATCTATCGCTGCCGACATCTGGTTTTCTGTAACATCAATAAAATGAGGGCTAATGGCCTGGGCCGCTACCGGACTGCTGAGAAAATGCCATCCGTGGTTTGTACTCCACTGAGAAATCTCCCGTTTAACGGTGGCGCTTACGTTGGCAGAGGACTGTTTCAGCGAAGCCGAGTAAGTGGCTGAAGCGTCCAACACCAATCCATCTACACCACTGTGATTGGCCAGTGTACCTGTAACCGTAAGAAAAGAAGTGGGAGTCAGGGTGAGCGATGCATCATCCATGATGGTTAGATGGGCTACCTGGGCCAGGTTACTGGCACTCAGGCTGGTGAGGGTAAAATCACCGTTGTCGATCACCCAATAGCTACCTGTTTGGCTTACTATGTAGGCTCCATCGTTAAATATGCCCTGTGAAAAGGAAAGTATTCCCCATGCCAGCAGCAAATATATTAGTATTAACTTTTTCATGGTTTCTATTTTTTATATTGTAAAACTTTCTTTATTTCTTCCAATTCCTTTTTAAGCACTTCTATCTCGGTCTGCTGCTCCTGGATCACTTTAACCATTTCCGGAATAAGGAATTTTGTATCAATTGCCTGATAGATTGGATTTCCGTCTTTATCTACGGCGTCTTTCTCTCCGGTTACGCCATTGGCAAATCCTGCCTCTGCCATCTCATGTGCCAAAAAACCTGAGATGACTGTTTTATTCTCGTCAGAAATATAGTTATACTCCACCGGTCTTAATGACATCAACCTTGTTATGGCTTGATTCGCACTGATGTTGACAACATTTTCTTTTAACCGGTAATCAGACGATGAGTTGTAAAGAATGTTATCGCCAGCACCTCTTGCAATGCTTCCAATCCATTCACTACTAGTGTTTAGAAATGTCATAAAGTGTCCACCTTCAATATTATTTACCGGGGACATTGTTATACCTCCTGCGACACCATGACCAAACCCGGCAATATGCAATTTTGCCCCCGGAGTTGTTGTCCCGATGCCAACATAGCCGGCTCCGGTAATGTTCATGATGTTGTCCTTAGCAAATAGCCCAAATGTTAAAAAATTGGCATCACTCCCACTTTCCTTGAAATTAAACCCAATATATCCGGAGTTCTTTTCACTTTCTGCCTTTCCTATCATGTGAATGAGGTTGTAATCGACAGGAAGATTAGGGGCTATGGCTGATGAAGCCCAATTGAACCAACCATCACCAGTTCCGGTAATATCCAATGCTAAAAGTGCTGTGTTCGAACCTCCCTGTCCCGCAACGGTAAATTTATGCCCCGGGGTAGTTGTTCCGATACCGACATTGCCATTTGGAACCACCAGACCATAGTTATTAGTAGCCCCTGTGGCAGAAAAATATCCGCCATAATTTGTTGTTGCTGCTCCCGATGTGCTGCCATATATGCCATAAGCAGTGCCACTTGTATTGGTTTGTAATACTTCCAGCATGGCATTTGTTGATGGAGCTGCTCCGGTAGAATTAATCCCCACGCTCTGCGCGTAGCTTCCTGCTGCCAGAAGCAGCGATAACAGTAGTAAAGTAATTTTTTTCATGGTTTTTTTTATTGATTATCTGTTAATTGACTAAGGTTTGCATTGAATAGCTTTTTCAGGTTTTCCACTTCGGCTTTGAGTTGGTCGAAGGATTCGGCTTTTTGCGTTAAAACAGCGTTTTGGGCTTTCAGGGCATCAATCTGTGCCTGTTGAGAGGCTAATTGAGCCTGCTGAGCTTCAATTTGTGCTTGCTGCTCCCGGATGGCATCCACCGCCACGGTGAAAATCATATCGTAGGATAAAGATTTAAAATCATCTACGGTTTTCGATTTAACGATGATCTCGCCTTCGGGTCTAAGGTCTTTTGTGGTGTATTTCTGCTCTACAATATCATCGCCATTTTTAACCAGGATGGTATAGTTTACACCCGCTTCAAACTCAACTTTATCAAATGGTTTTAATACGGGGATTTCGCCTGTGCCTGTATTCACTGCCTCGGGCAGTATTTTCTCTACCTCCTGGGCAATAAAACCAAATTCCGTTCTACCTCCATTTTCAATTTTGTCTATTTTATTGTATGAAACCGGTCTTAACTTCCTGACCAAATCCAAAGAATGTGGAATCTCCTTAATATTTTCCTTAATTCTCAAATCTGAAACCGCCACAAAAGCATTATTAGTCAAAATGTTATGCGCACAATAAATGCCTATAGTCCTTTCCGCCGACCCAGTGTAGGTAAGTGATGATGTTAAACTATTAAAATAATACCCGGGATCATTTGTTGCAGTCCTAAAAGAAGCAACATGCAATGGATATGATGGGTCCGTTGTCCCGATACCGACATAGCCTGAACCATTAATTCTTATCCGCTCTGTATCAGTAGTATAAATGCCTAAAACATTATTTACATAGGAAGAACGCAATGAAACATTTTGCCCACCTAGAAACAAATTACCATCACTGTTGGTTCCGTCTTTGGATTGAATTATTCCGTTTACATCCAGTTTTTGGCTTGGTGTCGTTGTCCCGATGCCAACGTTGCCGGTATTCGTCATGGTCATAACTGGAGCCAATGCATGACCTTGCCCATATGTATTTGAATAAAAGCCAAAAGTATTGTCAGTACCACCTACACCTACGTTTTGTCCAACTTGCCACCATTCAGTACCAACAGTCATATGTAACAGACATTGTCCGGTGGGGGCAGCAATCGACAACTTATTTACCGGGCTTATTGTCCCGATGCCGATATTTCCGGAGTTGTAATAAATGCCTCCCTCGAGGTTTGAACTCCATAAAGAAGAGCTGTTTACCCACGAAGAACCATTGTAATGATAATAACCGGTTTCGCCATCGGTTTGGTAAACTAGTAAACCGGTTACCGGAGAAGAGATTGATCCTCGTTGAAATGCTGTCATTCTTGGAGCGAGAAAACCCTTGGAAGTGGAGCTTACATCAAGCATGGCCGATGCATCGGGTGCACTTCCATCAGAATTAATCCCCACACTCTGTCCAACAGCAACTGCTGCCATGATCATGATCGCTAATAGTAAATTTAATTTTTTCATTTTTTTATGTTTTATTTATTTATTGTAAGATTATTCTGATTTATCATTGCTTTTTTGAAAGTCTCAAACTCAGCTTTGAGTTCGTCAATGGCATTGGTTTTTGCTTTTAGCACTTCAATTTCTTTTTGTAGTGATTTAATGGTATTGTTTTGATCCTTAACTACCTGAATTATCGGGGCAATGAACTTAGAATAGGATACTCCCTCAACCTGTCCGTTTTTGTAGAAAACAAAATCAGGATTTACTTCAAGCACTTCTTCAGCAATTAATCCGTATTGTTTGGTATTTAGGGAATCAGACTTGTAGGAGAAGTTAACCGGCACTAAATCATACAGCCAGCTTACATCTTCAATATCCGTGATATTGGTTTTGTATCTTTTTGAAGAGACATCAATTCCTATTTGTCCGG
>DJVY01000049.1 GCA_002440885.1 Bacteroidales bacterium UBA6244 | reverse complement strand
CCAACGCCAACGGGCACACGTATACCATGACCTACGACGGGCTGGGACGCATAACCAACAAAACCCTGCAAGGCAGCCTTGACGACATCACCGACTATGTTTATTGCCCCGCAGGCATTAACGGCTTCGGCCAGTTGCAGTCCGTTAGCGGAAGCAATGGTATACAAACCGTTTATAGTTATGACAACAAGGGCAGGGTAACCGAAAAAAATCAGTACATCAAAGGAGAGCGGTATACGTTTACCTACGATTACAACGTGTACGGAAAAACCAACAATATTACCTGGCCTACCGGGTATGCCATACAACACCGTTACAAAAAAGGTTATCTTAGCGCCGTGGTAGAAAACAACACCGGAAATAGGCTATGGGAGCTCACCGATGTCAATGCGCGGGGGCAGGTAACCCAGTTTCAACTGGGCAACGGGCTGCTTACTACCAAAAGATACAATGATTATGGCTTTCCTGAAACCATCTACACCGAAGGCGGAGTTCAGGATTTAGCTTACGAATTCAACCACTCGTCGGGCAACCTCACCCAGCGCAAATCAACGCTGTATCCTCCCTTTGGCAACCACACCCTTACCGAAGACTTTACCTACGACGAAGACGGCCTTAACAACAGGCTGCTCACGTGGCGGGTGGGAAGTGGCACGCTGTACAGTGTTGACTACGCTGCCAACGGCAACATAAATACCAAAACAGGAGTGGGAACCTACGAGTATGGCACTACCGATGCCGGTCCTCATGCCGTGAGCCGGATAACAACGCCTGCTGCCGACTACCTGGCCATGGCCAAAACCAACAAACAGGTGCTTACCTACACCGGGTTCGATAAAACCTCCACCCTATGGCAAGGCGACCCGGCACATCCCGAGTTGGCCAACACGCTCGAAATCACCTACGGTCCGGGGCAAACCCGCAAGCAGACCAAATATTACCGTGCCGGCACCTTGCAGCAGACTAAAACCTTCGTAGATGCCACTTACGAAATAGAAACCGATGCCGCCGGCCACCAACGCCACCTGCACTACCTAGGCGGCGGCGATGGTTTGTTTGCCATTTACACCCTCGACGAAAAAGGCGATGACGCCATGTACTACATCCACAAAGACTACCAGGGCAGTTTTGAAACCATTACCAACCACAAAGGCACGCCGGCTGAAAAACTCAGTTTCGACCCCTGGGGTCGCCGCAGAAATCCCAACAACTGGACATTTACCGATGTTCCTGAAACCTACCTGTTCGACCGGGGCTACACCGGGCATCAACATTTAGATCAGTTTGGGCTCATCAACATGAATGGCCGCATGTACGACCCCATGTTGGGCCGTTTCCTCTCCCCCGACAACTACGTGCAAGCCCCTGACTATACCCAAAACTTTAACCGGTATAGCTATGTGCTGAATAATCCGTTGAAATATACTGATCCGAGTGGGTATTCTGTGGCTGGATATAGAAAAATTAACGGTCAGTATTTGGGGCCTGGCCAACTTACAGAGCAAGAAACATATTCTACTGTTATTGGATCTTTTGCTTCAATGGGAGTTTCTAACTTATTGACACCGTTAGCAGGTGGTCTAGTGGAAAGAATTGCCTATAAAGGATTGGCCAGTTTTATTGGTAATTTTGCCGGTTCAACTGCTTCTGCATTAATGACAGGTGAATCATTGTCTGTAGGATTGAATTTAGGAAGCACAGCTGGAGTTCGCGGTTTCGCTTCAGCCTTTTCAACAGAAGCAATTAGCGGAATAGCCCGGCAGTATATACCAAGAACCGCGATTGGTTTTAATTCACCCAGGCTGACACATTATCCCGGTATATGGTTGCCAGAGGTTGAAATAGTTAAAGGCAGTGGCAAAATAACTGGTGGAATACCTTCTTGGTGGGGGCGGAGAGATATTTCTTTAATAAGTAATTGGTGGAATGCTCATTGGACAGCTAAGTTTATTCCTGATGTAATCTATGTTAATACAGGTGGAGTTGCTAGTGCTGGAATCGGGGGGATTTCTTACCAGCAAGGGTATGCTTTGCAAATTAGAGGCATAGAGGGATTCAGAATCGTTCCCTATGAATCAGGTTCCGTAAGATATGGAATACATGGTACTGCTGGAATTAATGTCGGATATTCTTCATATTCTGGTGATTCTAGAAATTTCTCTTTTGAAAAAAGTTTTCTTGGAGAGGGCACAACAGGTACTGAAGTCGATCTTGGTTATGGGTACGGTGCTTTTGTAAGTCCTCCTGATAATTTTGGTGGAACCTTACGGTCTTATGATATTGGTTGGGGGTCTGGATATGGTGCTAGCTCTGTTTGGTACTCATTTACTTTACCACTTCCTTGAGTATCAATAAAAGTTTTTTTTACATTTAATACTTGTTCTTGAAATCATATAATTTGACAATCAAATCATGAAAAATTTTACATTATTTTATTGGTATAATAAGTATCAAAAAGAAATGCCATCAAATGTTTATAGTAGGATTTTTTATTCTTCTTTTTTCATCATATTAATAATGATGATATTCAGCTTGATTGAAAGCAATACTATGAATGAGACTTTTTATAAAATAGATATATCGGACAAAGTAGAAAGTATTACACTTGATGAAAATGGATTTCATTTTAAAATCGGCAAGAATTGGTATCTTCTAAAACATCCAATTGTAAATTATTTATCAATTGGTGATTCAATATTAAAAAAGCCTAACTCTCTATTTGTGAAAGTGAAAGATAGTAATAACATAGTAAAGTGGGAGTCTGAAGTAAGGAAAAATATAATTTTTAGTAAAGATTGATGGGATAAAAGGCGACTTGTGGATATACACACTCCAGGATTAAATCCCAAGAATTATAGTAATAGCCATTCATCCTACAATTCTTATGGCTTTGGCGTATCGGCTGGTACTCCTTTGGGTTTTACTAGAAACAAGGGATATACTTGGACAACACCCTCCTTTGGGTGGTAATATATACTTAAATGAGTTAAGAATGGAAAAAACCTTTGCTGTAGTATTTTTTACTATTTACTTGCTTTTTGTTTTTTTTATAATAAAGGGGCTGCTTTTAAAAGGTATTTTACATTTTAGACTATTGAAAAAGATTTATCCAGAAAAGCTGAGAGATGTTAAATCGTATTTTCAATTAATGTGGTTGAGTCATGCTTTTAAATTGAATTTTGACATATTGGTTTGGTTTTGGATGCCTTTTTATTATTCAAAAAAAACTAAAATGGGATTATCCGAGGATGCTTTAGAGCTGCATTATAGATTAAAACACAATAATAAAAAAATGGTAATTGTTTTGTTGTGTTTTATTGTGTACTTTGTAATATTTTGGATTGTTGCCACAAAATTAGGAACATGAAATACCCCCCTCACTCGTTCTCGTTTGAGCGCAGCGGTAACGAGGATGCAAAACCATAATGCTGTGGATAATATGGCCTAAATCAACTAAACCACCCCCCGCCTTCCGATGGCTATCGGAAAGGACTTGTGGGCTTGTTTTATTTTGTTCCCTATCTTTGCCTTATGCCAACAATTGCACTAACAGGAAAAACCATTGTGAATGCCACTTACAAAATAGAAACCGATGCCGCCGGCCACCAACGCCACCTGCACTACCTAGGCGGCGGCGATGGTTTGTTTGCCATCTACACCCTCGACGAAAAAGGCGATGAGCGCCATGTACTACATCCACACCGGCTACCAGGGCAGTTTTGAAACCATTACCAACCACAAAGGCACGGCGATTTTTGAATTTTGAAGTGGAATCCTCCTTCTTAAATCATCATTCGTTAATCGATATTCGTTATTCCTTAGATATACACCCTTTTGAACACCGAATGTCGAACACCGATTTAAGAATTTCGAAGTGAAATTCTCGTTCTTAAACATTATTCATTCAACTAAAAAGCCAAAAGCCAACCCTCGAAAGTTTTCCGGGTTCCCAAACTCAGACATAAGAATTTTGAAGGGAGTCTTTGTTGTTATCTTTGGTATCGTACCATTACCTTAAGTGCTTGCTTGTCATAGGCAGCCCTTCCCCCCCTGCTCCCGCCAGTTTGCAACTGGTGGGCTTATTTCACAACATTTCCTATCTTTGCCTTATGCCAACAATTGCACTAACAGGAAAAACCATTGTGAATGCCACTTACAAAATAGAAACCGATGCCGCCGGCCACCAACGCCACCTGCACTANNCCCCCCCTGCTCCCGCCAGTTTGCAGGCTAAATCTTATTTTGATGTGCTAGGCATAGAATTGTCTAATTCTAAAGAAGAAGAAATCCTTATCTCTGTTACCATTATTTGAAGTTAATAGTTTCTGTATTTTACTATTAATTGCTTCAGCAATAGCATTAGTTTCACCACTAATGAAGTAGTTACGAATGATATCTTCATTAGATTCTACCATTGATTTGAAGTTTGACATTTCATCAATATCAGCCTTATCAACTTCTTCATACCATTGGTGTAATTCTTTGTCGATCTGTAGGTAGTGTTTTCCGATATTGATAGTGCTCAATAAGTTTCTGAACTGGTTACATAAGAGGTAGGTTTGATTGATTTGTGGGAAAGTATCGAAAAGAATCTCGGCTCTTCTTTTTTGATATTTATTCCATTGTCCAGGATATTTATAGAGCAGGTAACGACTTCTGGCAAGTAATTCCAGTAAGGTTTCCCCATTGCTCATACGTTGTTCTTTGTAATGAAATTTTTCAGGTTTAAACTTTTGTCCGGTTTTTTCACATTCTATTAATCGGTTGTGTTGAGCTAATTTAAAATCTTGGAATGCCTTTCTGCGTTTTTCAAGTTCTTTTTGACGGTAACGTATTCTTACGCTTTGGTGCGCATCCATCATGTTTCGAATGACATGAAATTTATCTCCGATCTGAATGGCCTGTGGCATAAGCTCTGTGCATACTTTTTCAAACAACCCTGAAAAATCACGGGTAATGCTCTCTATATTTGCCAGTGGTAATTTGTTGTGCAAAAAAACTTCTTTAATGTCAGTATAATTCAGGCTTTTAGTCAGTAAAGCTATCTTACCCGTTTGCCTGTTGCTTATTACCGTGCAGATATCTTCGCCTATATGTTTTTCGTCTATGGCCATTTTTGTCCCAAAATTCTCTGGCTTCAAAATTGGCACTTCTATCACCGCTGCTGCCCTATTGCCCTTGATGACATCGTGTTTATGCATCATTGTCTTGTCGCGGGCATAGTCACTTAGCACATCCCTGTACCACCTGTAGATCGTAGAACCCTTAACCTGTAAGGCTTTCCCATAGCTTGTTATATTCAGTGGGCTGCAATCCAAGCTCCTCTTTTAAAAAAGCCCCGAACTCTTTCGTGGTTTTCATGCCCTCTAAATGTAGATCATAGCTGTTGCTGTAACTCTTACTCTTGTCTCCCTTGGCTTTCCATCGCCTTCGACGTACTGCTATATGTACGGTCTTATCTTTTAAAGGAAAAGTCTGTAATTCTATCTGGTTGACGAAGCCATCAAGAACTACTTCTTTCCCCTCTAGCTCTTTTGGTCGCCTGTCTGGTAACTCCTCAAAATATAAGGTTATCATGGTCGTCTTCTCAACAATCTCCTTTAACTCAAAATCCTGTGTGATTTCTCTTGGAACTACTAGACTTAATAACTCTTTATAAAGATCTTCTTTTGTCATTTTGCTTTTTTTATGCTAAGGTAATACTTATACCCAGCACATCAAAATAAAAAGTAGCCTTTTTTTTGTAAAATGCATTTCGGAGTAGTTTCATTCAAGGTAGGCAAGGGGAGATAAGTTGTTAAGGTTATTAAACCTCTTTTAAATTAGGGGTCAAGTCCGGGAATATTTGGA
>DJVY01000015.1 GCA_002440885.1 Bacteroidales bacterium UBA6244 | reverse complement strand
TGTTTGAAAGTGGGTTGCTGGTAACTGCAACTTGCAACGACTGCCACGGTAACCACCTCATATTGCCATCGGCAAATAAACTATCGACTGTGGCACCCAACAAGGTGGCCAAAACTTGCATGAAGTGTCACGTAAACATCGAAAAAACCCATAAAAAAGTCATAAAAAACGAGTTATGGGAAAAGCAACCCGGAGCAGTGCCTTCATGCACCGATTGCCATCCTCCCCATATTGTTAAGGCCCAAAAAATGGAGGAAACCCTGTCGAACAAGGCCTGTTTAAGCTGTCACGAACAACAAAATGCCCACGACAGGGTTCATTTTAAGGGCGATACCATTATCGGAATCAACGTGAGCGAACTTAACGGATCTGTTCACACGAATATCCCTTGCGCCAAGTGCCATGTTGATGTTAACCCAAAACTGGAACGGCCTTGTGCCAACTCCTCCAGAGTAGACTGCTCCAATTGTCATATTGAAGTATCGAATGACTATTTCGATAGCGGACATGGCACAGCTTTCCTGGATGGAAGGACGGATGCTCCTTATTGCACTGACTGCCACGGAACACACGAAACCAAATCGAAAACCGATGATACCTCACCGGCTTACCGTGGAAATATTCCAAAGCTCTGTGGAGAATGCCACCGAACAGATGGCAAAGCCAACAGCATGACCAAATTGAAGGAAGTTGATGCTTACAACGACTATTCCCAAAGTATTCACGGCAAAGGGCTCACTGAAAAGGGATTGTTGGTAAGTGCAGTATGTACGGACTGCCACACTACCCACCACGAGCTGAGAGAATCTGATATCCGATCTTCAGTAAACCCTGCCAATGTACCGGCCACTTGCGCCAGCTGCCATAAAAGCATCTACGAAGATTACATTAACAGCGACCACTCGGTAAGAAATAATACCGCAAAACTAACCTTCCCCACTTGCTCGACTTGTCACTCAGCGCACGAAATCAGCGAGATAGACAAGGATAAATTTATGAATGAGATTACAGTACAATGTGGGGCTTGTCATGAAAAGCTTTCAGAAACCTACAAAGAGACTTACCATGGAAAAGCTTATCAGCTTGGTTATCTGAATGCTGCCAGATGTTCTGACTGCCACGGGGCACACAAGATTCTTAAGGTCGACAACCCGGACTCTCAGGTAGGATACCGCAACATTGTAAGTACTTGTAAGCAATGCCATAGCAACGCCAACCTCGCGTTTACCGGATACCTTACCCACGCCACCCACAACGACAACGACATTCTGTATTACTCATTTTGGATCATGACCACCCTGCTTGTTTCGGTGTTTGCCTTCTTCGGACTTCACACCCTGCTTTGGTTGCCTCAATCGCTACAGCAACGCAAGAAACACAAGCAGAAAATGAAACAAGTGGAAGAACCAGTTAAATACTACCGCCGCTTCAACAAGCGACAACGGTTTACCCACCTGTTGGTTATATTGAGCTTCCTTACACTGGCCCTTACAGGCATGACGCTAAAATTTGCCCACATGGAATGGGCATCCTGGATAGCAAATCTGCTGGGAGGTGTTAAGGCGGCCGGAAATTTACACCGGATAGCAGCAGTGGTAACGTTCGGGTATTTTGCTTTCCACCTCTCGACTCTCTTCCAGCTTAGAGCTAAAGAAGGAATTGGCGTGAAAGAGTTCATCTTCGGCAAAAACTCCTTGATGTTTAACAAACAGGACATTAAAGATTTAGGTGCTTCCGTAAAATGGTTTTTTGGGTTAGGCCCGCGTCCGGCTTACGGCAGATGGACTTATTGGGAAAAATTTGACTACATGGCCGTTTTCTGGGGAGTAGCCGTGATCGGTTTTTCGGGACTCATTTTATGGTTTCCTGAGTTTTTTACGCAATTCTTCCCCGGCTGGGTGATTAATGTGGCACAAATCATTCACAGCGATGAAGCACTTTTAGCCACAGGTTTTATCTTCACAATTCACTTTTTTAACACCCACCTCAGACCAGAATCATTCCCGATGGACACCGTGATCTTTACCGGACATGTGCCGCTGGAAGAATACAAAAAGGATCGGCCACGTGAATATGAAGAACTGGTGAAATCAGGAAAACTTGACAAAGTGGTTGTGGAAAAAGAGTTCTCGAAAACCTGGCTGAGAATCATTAGAATTGCCGGATTCACCTTCTTGTCACTAGGCATCATCATGGTTATTCTGATTGTTTACTCGCTTATTATGGGGGTTTACTAGGTATTATACGATAAAGGGCAAAAGAAGAAATAAATGTTCAAAGCCGAACGAGAAACCGGGCAAATATTTTTTGGAAAAGTCCAAAACTTTTTATTAATTTTACATGGTTTTAAGCCATGATAGCAAAAAGTACTAAAAGTCACGAGAATAGAAACAATTAACTAATTAAAATAATTATTCATCAAAATCAAACAGCTATGATAATGAGAAGTTTAATGATTGTAAGCCTGCTTTCTTTTCTGATAAGCGGCAGCCTGATGGCTCAGGAATACGAGTACGTCGGTGTAAAGAAATGCAAAATGTGCCACAACAAACCGGCCACCGGAGCTCAATACAAACAGTGGTCTGAAACACCACATGCCACTACGATGGACAGACTTGTGGGTGAAGAAAGAAACGACCCCAAGTGTTTGAAATGTCACTCCACCGCGGGCGGTGTTAATCCTGATTTGATTATCTCTCTTACGGTAGAAGAAGGAGTTTCCTGCGAATCATGCCACGGACCGGGAAGCAAATATTTCCCAAATGCCATCATGAAAAGCCGTGAAAAATCTCTCGCCAATGGAATGATCATCCCCGATGAGCAAACCTGTTTAGCTTGCCATAACGAAGAAAGCCCTCATTACAAAGGATTTAACTACGAGGAATACAAAGCCAAAATAATTCACCCAATACCAGGGAAATAATTTCAACGAGTGGGTTTATTTCTGTTCATCACATCGACTCAGGTCGATGACAAGATTGAACCAACGTAAACCCACTTTTTTTGTGCTTTCC
>DJVY01000057.1 GCA_002440885.1 Bacteroidales bacterium UBA6244 | reverse complement strand
TTTTAAGTGATTAAATACGCTCCTAATTCGTTTATCATACCTCTAAGATAGGCATAATGTTCGAACTACCAAACTTTTGTAACGATTTTATTTTCTTTTATTCTGACTTCAAACGGTATCAAATGGGATAATCCCCTTCCCGTATAGCTTAACTGGCCTGTAATGAGCCGCAATAAGCCCACAATAAACAATTCACCATTCGCATTACCCACACCAAACAGGCTGGACGGTTTACATTCCCCAACCAGCAGCATCCAACAACAGATCATCCAACCCAACAACATCAAACAACAAGGCAGCAACCAACCACCAACCGACTGGCACCCAGCCAACCAGCGACAGAACAATGGCAGTTTTGGATGGCAGCAATGCTTTTTTTGAATTACCACCGATTTTGGAACAGCCGGTTTTTTTTTCGTTTCCCACCGGCGACCTGGCCCCGCCATAAAAGGGGTGCCCAGTGTTCAGGCTCGTTGTTTGTAAAAAAAATAAAAAAAATAGGGAGGCTCAAAAAACTGGATTTTTTTGGAGGTACGTAATAAAAGTTGTTAGTATATGGTTTGAAGTCACAATATTGGGGTGTCAGATCATAAGCACATTAAGAGGGTTGCTAACGGAAAATAAGGTGTAAGTAAAACTTACAGGGGATTTATTTTGAAAATTGGTTAAAAATATTTGCTTGTGTCGTTTTGTTTACTACTTTTGTGGAAACTATTCTACATTATGGCACTCAAAAAAGAAAGCGAATACGAATCGGTAAAGATTAAGACCGCTATTGTTGATAAGGTTCGGGCTAACAAAAAAAAGACAGGTGTCCCAGTGGCTACATTTTTTGAACAAGCTGCCGAAGAAAAATTATCTAAGTCTAAAAAATAATCAAATTAAAATTTTTACCATGACAGAAATTATTTTAGCAATATTGACAATTTTTATCGCAGGTATCTACCAGCAAGTACGTAGGATAGCGAACCAACAAAATTTAACTGTTGATGATGCAACAGGAGAAAAAAAACAACAAATATTTGATGGCTTAACCGATGCCATTAAAAAAACTGAATCAATCGTGTAACCTTTTTTTAAACAATAAAAATTACAACTATGCCTACATTGGAAGAAATCCAACAAAAAGTAGCAGAATTGCAAACAGCTTTGGATGCTGAACAACAGCAGGTAGCTGATTTGCTGGCGCAAAAAAATGCAACCATTGAAAGCCTTAACACTACCATCACTTCTTTGGAAGTACTGGTGGCAGAAGGTGGTACTGCAGAAGAACGTCAGGCAATCCTTGACCAACTTACTGCTACCAAAACAGATTTGGAAGCAACTGTTGCACCGTAAATTTTAAAAGCTGCATCGTTGCTACGGTGACGGTGCAGTTTTAATTCATCATACAACCGCAAAAATTATGATTCATCATGTAGAAACATGGCTTAAAAAAAAGCCAAACAAATCTGAAATTGTCGAAATCCAAAACGGCAAAGACAAAGTAAAAATCATCCCACAAAAAATTATTGAAACCCTTTTGGATGAACTCACAGAACAAAACTGGAGTACAAGAAATTTCCAATTTACCAGATGGACGGAACAAACAAACAGGCCACCCGACAATGCAGTGCCCGGACAACTCTATCCCAGTGGAACCCGTACAATGTGTGATGCCTCACTTGAACTGGTGGTGACATACCGCATGATGGTTCCGGCTCCACTGCATGAAGGAACTGGACCTACCCAGGTTGAAAAAGAAATCACCCGTGTACTGGTAGGTGCTTATTCTTTTGATGTTTCATTATTCGGCAACGATCATATTGCCAACACTGCAAAATCACTTTGCATCAGCAATGCAGCTTCCGACCTGGGCAGAAGGTTCGGCAAAGATTTAAACCCAAAGGAAGCATCTATGATGATACTGGGTATTAAAAAGCCGCTTGTTGGATTGGAACTTTCAGAACAACAGAATAAAATCGGGCAAACCCTCACAAAACTTACTGGAGATTTAAAAGACAAAAAATAATGGTACGTTGGCAAGATAACAGTTTACTCACTTACGATCAGTGGCTAATAAAAAGGCTGGAAACATTGGGTGCATCTGCATTTGGTACTGTGGTGTATGGTAGTTCATGGAGTAGCAATTTGGAGTTGTTCTATGAATACATTGGTGCCGGAACAAACAGGATTGAAAACTTCCGTATGTGGATGGGAAAGGAAACGGAAGAAACCAGTGGCAAGATGCACCAGTACTATGACGGCAGCGAACAATCCATTGTTGACAATTACAAAGCTGGCCGGACAATAAAGGAAACGATCAATTTAAAAGCCACGGCATTCAATGACCAGTACCCGTATTTGTCATGCACACCAGACAGGGAAATTCAGCCGTTTGGTATTTATGCCGGACGGGGCAAAGGTTCGCTGGAGATAAAAAATACTTCTTCATTTGTTCTTAAAAGCTATGAAACTGGATTGCCTACCGATAACGTACTGCAGATTTGTGGGCAGATGATGATTTGTGAATATGATTATGGTGAACTGTTTTATTTCATTGACAACAATAAATTCCAGCTTTACCCAATCGAAAGAAAGGACACAACAAATGTGGAGGAAGTAATATTGCATCATACCACACCATTTTTTGAGAATGTTTTAAAAGCCCGTCCACTGTACAACCAACTGTACGAAGCACAACGGAATTATAATATGCGCCTGGTGGGTGAACTTCAAAACGAAATAGCCCGTCTGGAGCCACCAGCACAAAACACAACAGGCTACCTTAATTTCCTTTCAAAAAAATATACTGATAAAATGGCCGGTATGGGTATCATGGAAGGAAACGATGCACAATTACAGATAGCCAGAAAGCACAAAGAACTTGACAAGCAAATAAAAGTATTGGAAGCTGATAAAAGAAAACTGGAAATTGAGTTGAAGCAAATTTTAGGTGACAAGCACACTTTAAATTTCGGTAAGAACGGTAAAATATCTTGGGCTGAAAGCAAAACTGGTTCACGTCCATTTTTAAATAACACAAAATGAGTAACCCAACAGCCAATGCCATCCGTAAAGTAGTAGTAGGTACTATTGTAGCTGAATACGGTTTAATGCAAATTCGTGATGATTCTAAGCAGGAATTAAAGCAGAAAACAAACTTTGCTATCAATGCCATTAAAAAAGTTCAGGACTACTTTATAACACATCCAAACAGTACACCGGAACACAGGGAGATATTTAAGAAAGAGTTCATCAAGAGCGAAATATTTATGATTTCAGAACTACTTGAAGCTGTGTGGGGATTGAGCGATGAAAGCCTGGAAGAAATTGTAAACACAATAAGAGCAAATACTATTTCAAAATAAAAAAAAACAACAATCATGGAAGCAACCGCAAACAATGTCGCTGTCATTAATCAGCAAAAGGATTTGGAACACCTTAACAAACTGGTGGAAGAAATTGAAGCCATTAAAGAAGGGTACAAAGATTTAGAAATTGAAGGGCCGGAAGATAAAGCCGGTTATGAATTGGTACGTGCTGCTATCGGAGTACTTCGCCCAAAGCGTACAGGTCTGGAAGCCGAAAGAAAATCAGTTGTAAAGCCTTACAACGATACGGTGAAGTTCATCAACGGTGAATATGAAAAAATCACTTCGCTGATACAGGATGGGCTGGGTGGTGAAACAGAACTGAAAGCAAAGAAAGAGGCCATTGACGATATTGTTGAAAAGCAAAAGGAAGAAGAAGCCAGACAAGCCGAAGCTAAAATCAACAACCGTATTAATGAACTGATTTCAAAAGGCATGGTATTCGATGGCAACTATTACATAATTGGTGATAAGGATTTGGAAATTCCAGAAACATCCATTGGAGTAGTTGACATAAGAACAATGTCCGATGATCTGTACAATAATTTCCTGCAAATGGTGGAGGATAAATCCAAAAAAATCACAGCCGAAAAAGAAAGGGTTGCAGCATTGGAAGCAAAAGAAAAAGCTGAAAAAGAAGCTGCCGAAAAAGCAGAGCGTGAAGAATTTCAAAAGCAGAAAGAAAATATGGAACGCCTTCAAAAAGAGATGAAGGAAAAAGAAGATGCCATCAAAGCAGCGCAGGATAAACTGGATGCTGATAAGCGTGAAGCCGAAGCAAAAGAAAAACAGGTAGAGCAAAACCGCATCAACGATCTTATCAAACACCGTTCTGCAGTACTGGTAGGCATGGGTATGAAGTACAACCAGTCCGGCGACACCTATACCTTTGAAGAAATTGAAGTATCAACACACTGGATTACAACAGCAACAGAAGGGGCATGGGTTGAATCAGTTCAGGACACAACCGGAAAGATTCAGGCAAAAAAAGATTTTGCTGCAAAGGAATTGGAAGCAGAACAAGCCCGTGAGAAAAAGAAAAAAGAAGAAGAAGCAGCACTTGCAGAGAAAGAAAGGCTTGCTGGCCTATCCGATAAACAAAAGATGCAGGAATACATCAAGGCTTTACTGGCAGTTCCGGTTCCACCCATTACAACAAAAACATGGAAACCAAAATTAGGTATGGTTCGTGATTTCATAAACGATAACCTGCCTGTTTAATTAGCGGTTGTTTATCCAGCAATGGTGAATGACAAGGGGCTGATTGTAAAAGGTCAGCCCTTTTTTAAAAACATGAAATGAGAATATTGAATTTATATGCTTGTTTGGGAGGCAACAGGTACAAGTGGACTGACTGTGAAGTGACAGCGGTTGAACTTGATACTGAACTTGCAAGGCTTTACCAGGAACGCTTCCCGAATGACAAAGTTATTATTGCAGATGCTCACCAGTACCTTTTAGATCACTACAAAGAGTTTGATTTTATTTGGAGTTCACCGCCATGCCCAACACATTCAAGAGCCAGGTTTTGGAGTAGCAGCAATTACGATACTACCACACAGCCTGTTTATCCTGAAATGGAATTGTATCAGGAAGTTATTTTTCTTGAACATTATTTTAAAGGAAAGTACTGTGTTGAAAATGTGATACCATATTACGAGCCTTTGATACCAGCACAAAAGAGAGGTAGGCATTTATACTGGTGTAACTTTAAACTACCAAATGATGTGGGAGAGCGATCAATACAGATTGGGGCCGGAGCAGATGAAGTTAAAAGGCTTTGCGAATTTCACGACTATGATTTTTATAAATATAGGGGGGGGCAAAGAATTGATAAAATAGCCAGGAATTTAGTTGACTATGAAGTAGGCGTAATAATTTTAAAAACAGTAAGAAATGTATTGATGGATAATGATGTTAACCAGATTGGATTATTCGCTTAATATAAAAAAAATAAACAAATGAGCAACAAACTATCATACTCCAAGGTACAGAGGTTACTAAGAGCAAAAGAAAAGCTGGTTAAGGAGTTGGCTGCAAGGAAGGCATTTCAAAAGAAGAAGCCCTTGTAGAAACAAGGGCCGTATGTTACCAAAACTTTCTTCAAATTCGCTTATGAGAACTCTAATATAATTCAATAATATCACAAATGCAATAGGAACTTTTTGTATCTTTACAAAGTCAACGATCATTTTATGGAGTAGTAGCCAAAAAGTGATTTGCAATTCACTCCAAAGACCGTCATTCAGCTACTACCTGTCTGGCGGTTTTTTATTTTTATGCTGCAGATTAAACTACCAAAAGAACTTCCACCACTGGAGGACAAAAAAACAGGTAAGCGGAATGTTTCAATTCTAAAAATAACCTGTGAGGACAAGTTCTACATTGCCAAAACTGTAAACCCCGGATGGATGGTTGAAGAAATTAAAACTGTCTATGGCAAGTATCAGCGCAACGGAGTGCTGGAAACAAACCTGTTCTTTCCACTGGTAAAGTACATTTACAAGCATGAGATACACAAGATCAAGGTAGAAGTGCTTTTAACCACCACCAACGGCTATCAGGCTCTTAAATTTGAACTGGAGCAGCTTATGCAGCACTTTGGTAAGCCAGCCTGTTTAAACAGAAATAACATCCCACACATACCCAAAACAGAGGTAGCAAAAAAAGGTAGCGGATGGCTTACAATGAACCAATCACTTAATTTTAGAAAACTGCTTACTAAATATGAATTTTAAATGAGTAGTTCTATTGTTTTTAATGACAAGTGGGAAAATATAACACATCGTTACCCAGACAAGTATTTCGATATTGCTACCTGCGATATTCCTTACGGTATTGGGGTTGGTAAAATGGCTTACTTGAAAGAAGTTAAAACCACAGTAAGGCAAAAGAACGGAACAAAGATGAATGGGAACCGGAATAAAGAAATTTATACACAAAAGGAATGGGATAAGCAGCCGCCACCGCAATCTTACTTTGATGAATTACGCCGAGTATCAAAACATCAAATAATTTTTGGTATTGACTATGTGAATTGGGAGGGCGTAGGAACTGGCAGAATAAAGTGGGATAAAGGTGTTGCTGATGGAATGAGTTTTAGCCGATATGAAACGGCGTTCTGCAGCTTGATAGATTATGAGTTGACAATACCTTTATTATGGGCTGGAATGTGTCAGGCAAAAAGCCTTTCAGAGCCTATGGTTCAGCAGGGTAATAAGAAGCTAAATGAGAAAAGAATACACCCAACACATAAGCCGGTAATGCTTTATGATGCAATCTATTTGCGCTTTGGATTTGATGGTATGAAGGTAATTGATACCCATTTAGGCGGCGGCAGCAATCGCATTTCCTGTTATAAACTGGGTTACGATTTTGTAGCAACCGAAGTTGATTCAGAATACTACATGAAACAAGAGAAACGGTTTGCTCAATTTACCGCACAAGGCAACCTGTTTAAAAGATTGCCACAGTAACATCAATGGTACAGATATGATCCGGTATCTCATCCTTGTAGCAACCACCATCGCTGCTTGTTTTGTACAACACTCCATAGTTATCATCTTGGATAATTCCCTTTGAAGTAAGCATATCATAAACTGATTCATCCTTTGATATTAAATCCCTGGCTGTCCTGTCAGCAAAGAAATAGTAAGTCTTGATGCTTACAAAGTCCAGAGGGTACATTAAATCGTATTTGAGCCGCCAAAATTCAGCCTGTTCCATAATCTGTACATCTATATCCTCCAGCCATTGCAGGTACTTTTTTGAGCCTCTTATCCATGACCGCACATTTTCCTTCAACCATTGCTTCGGTTCCGGCTGTTTGAATGCCAGATCCATTATCTGCCTGTAATTGTTTTCAGAGTAGTAATCATTCTTCTTACTTGGGATTAGGCCGGCCAAACAGAACCGGAGTGTGAGGTATTTTTTAGCAGAAGGTACTTTTTTAGGAGGAATGTAAATCCCAAATAATCGTTGTACCCTACCCTGATGGGTATGTGGTTTAAAGTCAGGCAGAATAAGTTTGGTAGTTCGCATTTGCACTTG
>DJVY01000225.1 GCA_002440885.1 Bacteroidales bacterium UBA6244 | reverse complement strand
ACAATGCCGTCCATGCCACCATATTCATCCACCACCAGGGCGATATGTTCCTTTTTTGCCAATAAATTCTCCCACACAACAAAAAGCATCACTGAGTCGGGAACGATAACTATTTCACGTTTAATATCTTTTAGCAGCAAGTCGTGCTTGTCTTCGGCTAGTTTTTCAAAGATCGATTGCCTGAACACATAGCCGGTGATGTTTTCCTCGTGGTCTGCATACACGGGGATGCGCGAAAACTTAAGGTATTCCTTGTTTGCCAAAAACTCGTTCAACGACAAATTCTCATTGGCTATGGCTACAACAACCCGTGGAGTCATGATTTCGGAGACACGTACATTTCTTAACCGTAGGATATTTTGAATGATTTTGTGTTCTCTTTCGTGAAACACCCCTTCACTTGCTCCAATACTAGCCAGGGCTGCAATCTCTTCGCGGCTGGTGGTTTGCTCGTCGGCGTTATGGGTAAAAAGTTGCGTTATTACCGCCGACATGCGCACCAACGGGTAGGTAATCAAAATCATGCCCTGAATAATGACGGAAGTCGCTTTGGCAAGACTACGCCAATAGCGGGCACCAATGGTTTTTGGAATAATTTCGGTAATGACGAGGATCAGGATAGTAAGGATAACCGAAACCAAACCAAAGTAAGCTTCGCCAAACACAACAACCGCCTGTGCTCCCACCCCTGCAGCTCCAATGGTATGGGCTACTGTGTTTAACGACAGAATCGCTGACAGCGGCTTATCGATGTTATCCTTCAACTTGATGAATTTGCCGGCCCAGACATTTCCCTGATCTCTTTTTACAGTCAGAAAAGAGATTGGAGTCGAAAGCAAAACAGACTCCATGATGGAACAAAGGAATGAAACGATCAGAGCAAGAAACAAATAAACAAGCAGCAGAAACATGTTTTTCTTGCAAAAGTACTAAAAAACAGGAAAATTCATTTCATCTGTTGGAATTCACAATAAACTGCAATCCAGCGGCTTTAACTACCTTTTTCAATCAGGGAATCCCCTACAAGTCATGTAGTTTGAATGAATCGGCAGGAATTAATAAAATGATCTTAGGATTATTTGGTTACCACTGTGGCTATCTTCGCCCTGACCGGGATATTGGAAGATTCCAGCCCGGGAGTTTGTCCGTGCAAATCAAATTCAAGTTCTACACCCGGCCTGAATATCAGGCAATGTGTTGATCCGCCAAAATGAAACATCCCCAGCTCATCACCCTTGTTCACATGCTGGCCTTCGTAAACCGTCACATCACAAGTAGAAACTTCGGCCATGCCTACGTACATCACACACATCAGACCAATATCAGGATTATCAGCTTCGATAAAAACAAGGGCACGGGTAGCCACCTCGGTGATATATCCTTGTGATTCGTTTGGTCCGGCCGGATCGTAGCCCATAGCCAGATTTTCAGCGTAATACGTGCCATCGATGATCGTAGTTTTTAATATTTTTCCACTTACCGGGCTATGCCACCTGTGATAACTCAAAGCGCTCAGAAAAGCCTGATAAACTGTGCCCCCCGCAAAAAGCTCCGACCAGGGATCTCCGTCCATCATATGACGAAGCGAATAGGGTTGGGATTTAATCCAAAACTTATCGCTGTATTGTACTTGTTTGGCAACGCGATAGGGAGCTGATTCACATGAATTGGCTATTACAGCGTCGTCGTCGGGAGCGGCAACAGGTCTTTTTCCTTCACGAAAACGGCGGGTAAAGAAATTATCCCATGATGTGAATCCATGATATGGCTGGGTCGGATCGCAGATAAAATCCGATTCAAACCCCGGCATAGCTTCTTGGGCATCAGCACCAAACCAACCAGAACGCGGATCGTTGCCGAGCACATAGCGCGAATCGGGAGAGGACAAAAACACGGCCCAGTGATTAAGAATGTTTTTCAATTGTGCATTCACCTTGGGGTTCAGGAAGGCAGCCGATCCAGCTTCAGTACCCATAGGCCAATCGAGGATCGCGTTTATAGGAAACCCGACAAGACCGGTTTTGTTGAATTCAGGAGCCATCGTCATCACGTGGTTTATCAACTGCAACATGTGGTTGTAATCGCGAATTTGTGGCTTTCCGGTTGGATCGTTGACATAAGGTGCTTTTTCAGGAACCTGATCAAACATCAGGTTGAAAAGCATAAACACCTCTGCATCACTTTCTATCAGGTCTTTAAAATCCTGTACCACAGGAAGCAATGGTGCATTTCGGGCCTCGCAATCCTTAAAAACGTTGGCCATCCAATCGTCAAGGATTGCCTGATCTGTGGGCAACCACTGCCCTACCCGGTACGGAGCATTCAGCGCTTCTTCCGCCTTTTTATCTTGAGCCGTCAGCGTTAACAGTGCCAGCCCCAACAATAAGAACAACAAAGTAATTTTTTTCATGATCATGCATTTTTTGTTAAACCATCGCAATATTTTAGACCTAAGCAGGCCGGGATATCCGGCCAAATGTCGTTCAAATGTACAAATAAATCGACGCTGATTCAACCAATTATACCAATTCTTGATAAAAATATTTCAGGTTTGGCTTTCTGGTGTTCATTTTCTACTTTTGAAAAAAATATCATAAGATGAAAATTTTTATCTGTTACTTCAGTTTTTTGCTCTTCTTTTCCCTTTTCGGGAAGGTTCAAAGCCAATCAGTTAATACCGACAATGATTTTAAAAAGATAATAGAAGCAGCTGAAAAAGACAACCAAACCATGAATCACCTGGATATATTGTGTAACCGGTTTGGAGGACGGCCAATAGGTTCTGATGCCTATGAAAACGCGGCTATCTGGGCGGCAAGCAAATTCAGTGAGTGGGGCATGGAAGTAGTGTTTGACGAAGTTGGTATACTTCCGGTAGGATTTAACAGAGGTCCTTGGTTTGGCCGGATGTTGTCGGAAGAGGGAATGACCTTGCATTTTGCAACCCCTTCGTACACCTCAGGGACAAAAGGAGTGCAGCGCGGCCATGTGCTGGCAGAGCCCAAAACACAGGCTGAATTCGATCGCATGAAGGGGGCGCTCAACGGAGCGTGGGTGCTGATTACAGGAGAAAGTGACGGATGGCCAATCGACTATTCGGCCACCGGCGACAGTCTTCGCGATGCCGTGAAAGCTGAGAACGCTGAGATTACGGAAAAGAATAAAATGATCCGACAGGAGAACATCAAAAATAAAGGAAGTAAAATACCTCAAAAAGAATTAATTCCCTTGCGCGAAGAGCCTGCCCTTTTCTACAAAGAAATGCGTGAAGCAGGCATTCTCGGGATTATCCAGTCGGCAAAAACGCCTATCCGTGTACTCTATGACCGAAAAAATCTGATGGACATGACCTTTGAGACCTTGCCCACAGTGCCCGACATAAAACTGGATGAACACCAGTACGCCATCATCAAACAAATGACCGACGAAAGAAGGTATTTTCAACTGGAATTTGATATCCGTAATCATTTTAAAATGGGACCTATTGCCTACCATAATGTGATAGGCATTATCCCCGGCACGGAATTCCCTGATGAATACGTAATTATGAGCGGTCATCTGGACGCCTATGATGTGGGCACAGGAGGTGTTGACGATGGATCGGGCGTTACACCCACCATGGAAGCTGCCCGTTTGATAATGGAGGCCGGAGTAAAACCAAAACGTACCATACTAGCGGTTTTGTGGGCAGGCGAAGAGTTTGGCTTGCTTGGATCACAGAGCTGGGTGAACCGACACAAAAACGAACTGGGAAAAATATCGAACATGGTAAACCGCGATGGAGGACCAACCGTACCTGTGAGCCTCAGCGTTTCAGAAGAAATGCTCCCCGATTTCGTTCAAATAGGTGAAGCCATCAACAGCATCAATCCGGACTTCCCATTTATAGTGGAAACCCGGACTCCGGTAAAAAAACCAGCTAAAGCATGGGGTACCGACAGTGGCCCGTTTGCTGTGGAAGGCGTGCCCACCATCGGGTTTAGAAACGAAGACCCGAAAGGATACAACTTCAACTACCACGAAATCTGGCATACCGAACGCGACCTCTACAACAAAAGCATTCCGGAATACCAAAACCATGCTTCGGTGGCCACAGCACTTTTGGTTTTTGGTATTGCCAACCTCGACCACTTGCTGCCACGGCAAGGGTATTATCTTGAGGATGATGAGGGTGGTAAAACGAAAAAGAAATAATAGCCTGAGGATCAGGGTTGAGAATTAAAAAGGGATTTGTAGTCTTCTGAAAAGGGGATCAAGTATTCATAAGGGTGTTTGGTAGCGATTTTTGCTTCTTATTTGTTATTATACATTCGACAAGGACACTTTGTAAATATTAGCTAAGTACATGACAAAAATTT
>DJVY01000210.1 GCA_002440885.1 Bacteroidales bacterium UBA6244 | reverse complement strand
ACAACCAATCAAACCCCTGAAATACTAAGAAACAGTTTTAGTGTATATGCCGGCCCAGCTTACGAAACCTGGTCATCAGGCGGCCCGCTCTATGGCTATACAAACCAAAGTTTTCCAGAATCATACCGACCCGATATGCAAGGGATCAGAAGTGTAAACTGGTACGATACCTACGACTTTAAACAGCTGGCAGTGGTTGGCAATGCCTATGATTTGCCACCAATACCCGAAGGAGGTACCATTACTCCGGCTGCACTAAGTAAAAATAAAGGAGCAGTAACAGGAAGTTTAGAAGTAGTTGAAGATGTACCCGGACTAATATTAGTTACTGTAAACTACTACGATGATCCGCACCGCCGCCTGCTCTGCACGGTTAGCGACAATCATCTTGGCGGCCGTAACAATGTGTTTGTCGGCTATACCTTTAATGATGAGATACGCGAAAAAATTGAAACCCATTATGTTAATGGGCAGCTAACCAATCAAATTGTTTTGATTACGCGCTACACCTACGACCACCAGGGCAGGCTGCTCGAAGAAAAGCTCAAGTTTAACGACGAGGAGTTTATTACAATCAGTGCCCTGGAATACAACGAGATTGGCGATGTAATTAACACCTACCTGCATGGCAGAGACAATGTGCAGGCCTTTAACCAGAAAATTGAAAACACTTACAACATCAGGGGCTGGCTGCGCATGATGAACAATCCAGCCGAGATAGGACACAATTTGTTTGCACTTGATTTGCGCTACGAAAACCCCACAACAAGCGGCGCCATTGCCACCAGCGGTAGGTTCAACGGCAACATCAGCCAAATGCTGTGGAACAGCAAAACAGACAAGGCGAGGGCATATGGTTTCGACTACGACCCCTTGAACCGCCTTACTGGGGCACGGTATGGCGATGGCCCCGGCAGCAGCAACAACCAGAACCACTTCCGTACGGATTTTGATTACGATGCAAACGGTAATATCACCAATCTGCAACGCAACATGGACAATACCCTGATTGACGACCTGGACTATACCTATTACAGCAACAGCAATCGCCTGCAAAGCGTTACCGATGCCTCAGGCAACACAGCCGGCTATGTGCCCAATACAGGCCAATACCTTTACGATGCCAACGGCAATATGACCTACGACCCCTCCAAAAAGATCAATGTATCCTACAATCCCCTCAACCTGCCCCGGCTTGTTGAGTTTGATAATGATGACCACATTACATACACCTACACCGCCAACGGCACCAAACTCCGCAAAACCGTTACCTCCTGGAAAACAACCACCGGCGGCACCACAGATTATTCCGGGCAGTTTTTGTACCAGGATAACGAATTAAGCTGTATTTTTACGCCTGTTGGAAGAATCGTGCCCATGCAATACAACGATGAAACCTTCTGGAAACACGAGTACAACCTAAAGGACCATTTAGGCAATACCCGCGTTGTCTTTGCCGCCCACCCGCACGGCCAGCCCGAACTGATGCAGCAAACCAGCTACTATCCTTTTGGGATGACCCTGCAACAGCAAAACTTTGGCAGCGCACACAACCCGCCCAACAAACTGCTGTACAACGGCAAAGAACTCCAGGACGACGAACTGGCCGGCGTAAGCCTGGATTGGTATGATTATGGGGCGAGGATGTATGATGCGCAAATTGGGAGGTGGCATGTTGTCGACCCGATGGCAGAAAACTATTATTCTTGGTCATCATACAATTATACGATGAACAATCCTATTTCATTCATTGATCCCAATGGTATGTATGTAGATAATTATGAAATTTACTCAAATGGAAATATTGTAAAATACGAAACTGATGATAAATCTAATACTTATACATATGTCGATGAGGACGGTGCCAGACATGAGGTTGGAACTTACGACAAGAATGATAAGGGTTTAATTCAACTCGGTAATATCGATGATAGTGATGGAAGCGGAGCAAAAATTAGCGTAAAACCAGGAAATAGCGATAGAATGTATGCCTCAGGAGACGCAGTTGCAAGCCTTATTGGAGCATCGGCAGATTCCGGGGAAGAAATATATGTCATCAGTATTAGTAATTCTGATGGTTCTTCACCCTCTCCAAGTGTTTCGCATAAAGATGGTAAAAATTTGGATACAAGATACGCAGGAAAGAACGGTTCGCGTGATGCCATTAACTACAAAGATAGTAAAACTAATTTTGATAAAATTGATCAAACTGCTTCCGCTAGCATGAATGCGGGAATGAAAAAATTTGGATGGAAAGACATTCGATCATCTACGCTAACCATTTCAAATACAAAAACAGTTGGCGGAAAAGAAGTATCCACTTCAACAAATTATTCCGTTTCTGGAACAACCCACTTGAAGAATCATTATAACCATCAACACATTCAAGGATATAGACCTAATGTTGTAAATAGAACCGCAGCACTTAAGCCATTACCTATGATTCCATTTAGAGGGTTTTAAACAAAAAGAATATGGATATGAAAAACATAATGTTTATTAGTCTTGGATTTTTTATTCTAAAAATATGCTGCTCTCATCAAGCATTAACTTCATCTTTCAGAGAGAAGGAATTAGAAGACAACCCAATAGGGTTCGTTTTCATTGATATATCTGGGGTAAATGCCTCGAAAGGAACTGTTTTTATTTTAGAGATGAACAAAGACACAATCCTTAGTTTACGAAATCAAATTATATCAGTAAATGGAAGCGACTATAAAATATATGAAGAAGATCATATTTATCGAAAATTGGTTAATGCTGAAGTGTTTGAGCCTGAATATGGGTTATTTATACTCAAATGCTATGAAACAACGAATAAGTTTTACAAAGTTGAGCTAAACGGTAGAATGGCTTTGATAAGCAATAGTCCAGTAAACGAGTCCGTACAATTTAAAAGCCTTGAGCAATACATCATGGATTTCTATCCTGTTCCTACCGAACAAAATCCATTAAGAGTTGCACCTGATGAAAGCGCAGGGGTAGTAACCAATTTTGACAATTGGGTTTACTCCTCTATTGAAATTGATGGAGATTGGGTCAAAATAATTGATGATAAAGACTGCTATATAGGAGAGGCTCCATCACCAATTGATATTAAAGGTTGGGTTAGATGGCGAAAAGATGGAAAGTTTATACTTAAAGTTGCCCATACCTGTTAATCAGATATAAGAGCCCTCGAGATTATTTAAATAACTGTGTCAAATGAAAATGAACATTAAATTTGACACGATGAAAAAAGAAGAACCATTTGATTACGCGTCCTTTGAGCGAGAAGCGATCGAAAGATTAAAAGAAGGCAGACCACTATCTGGCGTAGATGGCATCTTTACGCCACTGATAAAAAGGTTGTTAGAATCAAGTTTAGAGGGAGAACTAGTGTATTAATTACTTAGTTA
>DJVY01000139.1 GCA_002440885.1 Bacteroidales bacterium UBA6244 | reverse complement strand
CTACATTGCGAATGTAGCCGATCTGCATTGCGAATGTAGCTGACCTGCATTGCCGATGTAGCTGGCCTACATTGCCGATGTAGGAAGTTACACCCGGTATTAAAATAGCTCTTTGCTCCTATTAGTCAGTTATTTAGATAGGAGCATTTGCGCCAGTTTCGATAAGCTTTTAAAAGATATACTAGTGCGACGTGATTTGAATCATCGAATTAGGACTTTTCGGGAGATTATACAGAATACTTTTCATAAAAAGTGAAGTGACACAGACCACAGAAATCTACACTCACATAACAACAAAAGGATTGGAAACTATTAAGAATCCATTGGATAAACTAAACATATTTAACGAAAAATAATTATATTTGCAAATCTGTATATCCAATAATTTTTCCTGTATCTACATGTAAAAGAAAATAAGTCATTTTGTCTATGGTATTGATTTATTGGTAGTTGATGTGAAATTAAAGAACAGCTATGTAAGATATATCTACAATACATAGTGTAGATACAGAAAAAGGGGGTTGCAGATATAAACGTGTTGAACTAAACCGTCCCGGTAATTAAAATTCTTGATAATTTTGAAGCGTTAACCCCTTTAAAATTATCATCATGATTACTTCCATTCCCCCTTTCGAGGATTTGCTGACCAAAGAGATGCAGATTCGCAATTACAGTGGACGTACCATTAAAACTTACTGTTCACTCTTAGTACACCTCGAGCAGGTTGTTCAGAAATCGTTGTATGAAGTCAGTACCGAAGATTTCAAGTCACGCCTTCATTACCTGATAACACAGCAAGGAGCGTCGGTTTCTACCATCAATCAGCTAATCAGTGCTTTTAAATTGTTTTATGTTGATGTTTGTCATCGTGAATGGAAAGAATTTCACGTAAAAAGACCCCGATCAGAGAAAAAGCTACCAGTTGTATTGTCGCTTGCCGAGATTGGTCGAATGATATCGGTCACTACCAACTTAAAGCATAAGGCTATTATTATGCTTACCTATTCGGCCGGTTTACGTAAAATGGAAGTCATACAGATGACCCTCAAAGACATTGATTCACAACGCATGCGTGTCCGTGTAGTACAGGGCAAGGGTAAGAAAGACCGCTACACTTTACTTTCAGAGAAAACCCTTTTGGCACTTCGCCAGTACTTTTTATCAGAGAGGCCTTCCCGGTTTTTGTTCGAACCTCAGGGTGGTAAAGGCAAACCCATGTCGGAGACAATGATCGATTATCTTGTAAAGAAAAGTGCCACAAAAGCCGGTATTAAAAAAGAAGTGACTGTTCACACCTTGCGTCATTCGTTTGCAACTCATTTGTTGGAAGCCGGTGTAAACCTAAGACAGATCCAGGAGTTTATGGGCCATGCTTCCTTTAAAACAACAGCTACCTACCTTCACGTGGCCCGTATGAACCCCGGGAGCTTTACCTCTCCGCTTGATGCCTTACCACTTAAAGGATAAGGCCGGAATGGAAAACAAGAAGCAGGCAATCGAGATTGCCGACATCCTTCGTGATAATCAACATGCTTTTGTGAGCCACTACCCATTGTGTGCAGTACAACAAAAGGCATTGCATGATATGATGGCTTGTCGTACCAGTGAACTTGGTGGACATACCTTATACTGCAATCATTGTCATCATCAGGTGCAGTCGTATAATTCGTGTCGCAATCGCAATTGCCCGAAGTGTCAGTACTTGAAACGAATGCAATGGGTGGATAAATTGGCAGCCACTCTTCCAGCGGTAAAACATTTTCACATCGTGTTTACAATTCCTTCGTGTTTACACGGATTGTTTTATATGAATCAAAAAATGGCATATAGTCTGTTGTTTAAAGCAGTCGGTGAAACCCTTTTAAAATGTGCAAGCAATACCCATTATCTGGGAGCCCGGGCCGGGGTTGTGGCATTATTACACACCTGGGGTCAAACGCTGACTTATCATCCACATGTCCATACCATAGTGCCAGCCGGTGGCTTATCCGACGATGGTATGGAATGGATTCCGGGTGCCAAAACTTTTTTCGTTCCGGTTAAAGTTCTAAGTGCAGTATTCAGAGGGATATTGTGCCGGTTACTACACGAGAGTGTATGCCAACAGCAAATCACACTGCCTTATACTATACCGGATTTTGAAACACTGAAAGCAAAATGTTATGCAAACAAGTGGGTTGTGTATGCCGAAAAGCCATTTGCAAGCCCGGAAAACCTGATTCGTTATCTGGGGAATTATACGCATAGAGTAGCTATCAGTAATCATCGGATTGTGGAGTATAGCCAGGGGAAAGTAACCTTTACTTATAAGGATTATAAGTCGGGAGGCATACGAAAAAATATGACATTGGAAGCCATAGAGTTCCTGCGTCGATTCGTTCAACATGTACTACCATCCGGCTTTTGCAAAATCCGCTACTTCGGATTTATGGCCATGTGTAACCGAAAATCACAACTTGATTTGTGTTTTTCACTAATTCAAATTCCTACCTGGATATCAACCCTTGAAGGTTTACAAGCTTCTGAGATAATGCGGTTAATAACCGGAAAAGATCCTGCACTCTGTCCTAAATGTAACATTGGAAAGTATATTTCACAGCCTATCGGGAGACTTTTGCCTGTTGAGCCTGGCTAAAACAGTGACTTCAAATGCGTTCTTTCACAATTTGACTTGTAAAAAAAAGATGATCAAAATCTGTTGGGGAGAACTATGTCAAGGCAGCAACAAGTTTAATACTATTAGTCAATTATGAAGCGAAGAAACATAAATAGGAGCATGATTCTCAAGCGTAACGAGACAGCCAGCACCACCTCGGGACACTATCTTTCCCATAGCAACCGGTTCCGTTCAACATGTTTTATTCTTAATTTCCGTCAGTGCTATAAACAACAGTAGCTGTATTTGAAAATTAAGATATTTTCAATAACTTTGGCATTCGGAAATTTGGAATAAAACACTAAGATGTTAGCGGTCAGTGTAAAAAAAAAACAGACCTGGTTTGCTGATAAGTATGTTTGAAAATTAAAAATAAAAAACATGGATAGCCAATTCTACTTCCCGTTTGGACAGTCATTAAAAAAAGTGGAACAGAATGACAGAAGCACTAAAGAGGCTTTCGTTCTTGGAGTTTATGCGAGTGCGGTTCATGCTCGTTGGATAGACAAAAATGGAAAACAAAAAATAGCTGCGCTTGCAGTTGCAAGTGAACCAGAGATATTTTGGCGAGGAGAGAATGCAGAGGAAATTATTAACGGAATACAAATTCCAAGCGAAATCGGAAAGCTAACATTGCCAAAGGACATAAGACTAAATGGCCCTTCAGGAAGAGCACTTGACGAGAAGTATCTAAAACCATTGAACTTAAGTAGAAAAACTACTTGGTTATGTGACTTATTACCATATTCTCGTGTGAATGAAAACCAAAAGAGTGCGATTGAGAAACATTACACACAAGATTTAGTCGAAAGCTTTGGCCTGCCAAAAGCTACAATTCCAGAGTTCGACAAAAAAGAATTAAACTCCGAAAGTCGTAGAGAAGAAATCTTGATAGAACTTGAACATTCAAAAGCTGAAAAACTAATATTACTTGGTGATCTGCCAATTAAATGGTTTCTAAGATTCTACGACAAGAGATTTAATACACTTTCTCAATTTGGCGATACAACAGATGAGTACGGACAAGAAAGAGAGATAAAAATTAATAATAAAACTTACAATGTAATAGCTCTCTGTCACCCACGACAAGCAGACAGACTTGGAAACTCAAGTGCGAAATGGGGAGAATTACACGACGAATGGATAAAACAAAAACACCGAACCGCTAACATGCACTAAGCGCAACCCTATCGGGTGTGCCGCTTAGTGCCATTCGTTGGCAACAAGTGTAAAAGGACAGACGACTAGATAGATACGATATTGACAAAATTAAAATAAGAAAGGATTTAGCTTTTTG
>DJVY01000134.1 GCA_002440885.1 Bacteroidales bacterium UBA6244 | reverse complement strand
TCAGGAGCATCCTGACACAGGGTGGAGGCTCCGGCTGTAAAAATAGTGACTCCTGTGGAATCATTTACGACTAGTGAGACATTTATTGAAGTAGTGCTATTACCCGCAGCAAGAGTATCCGAAGGTTTATTTATTAAGTTGGCACCTGATAATACTACTGCTCCGTTTCTGGCAAGTAACCGGCCATCTATGGTTGCAGTCGTGTTCATCGTTATAGAAGTCAATGCAAGTATGTTTCCTTTAAATGAGGTTCCACTACCAATGGTTGCTGAGCTGCCAACCTGCCAGGTAACATTTTTAGCCTGAGCGCCTCCGGCAAGGACAACGTTTCCACCAGCTCCACCAACGGTGGTAAAATCTGATGCTATCTGAAAAATCCACGCTGCATCTGCATCACCTTGTGCATCAAGGGTCAGATCGCCTGATTGTATCAAAAGTGTGGATGTTGATTTGTAAATGCCCGGAGCAAGTGTTAAGCCGCCCTGATCGCCAGCAACTGTAGCCGGGGCAGGGGCTGTTGCTCCTTCAGCAAAAAGATAGGCGTCAGTAAGGTCTTGTTTAGCCTGTATAAGCATCGCAGCTACTCCCGGAGGAGCAATATCATCTGAAGCGTATATAGCGCCATTCACAACGGTGGCCGGAGGAAATCCGGTTATAGAACTGCGAACGCCGGGGCTTAACCCAACATCCACCCCCTCGATTATACTGAAGCCTGTGCTACTAATTGCAGTACCAGCCAGAATACCAAAGTTGCCAGCCGATTTAAGGGTAACGTCCAACGTATTTACTGCTGAACAGCCACCGGTAACCACAACATTGTAGTTGGATGCACTATCGGATAGGGTTGCTGGATTAATCGTAAGCGTATCATTTGTTGCGCCTGAAATATTACCTCCATCAATCAAGTTTACAATTCCCCTTCTCCATTGGTAGGTGAGGCCAGATCCTGAAGCGTCCACAATAAAGCTGACAGAATCTCCAACACAAACAGTTTGACTAACAGGCCACATGGTGATAACGGTTTCTGTACTAACTGATAAAGCAGCATTTACTGAAGTATCGTTTGAGCACAATCCAATTATTACAACATTGTAGTCTAAGGCCGAATCAGCCTGGGCAACAGGATCAATGGTAAGCGTATCGTTTGTTGCTCCTATTATATCAACGTTTCCTTTTCTCCACTGATAGGTAAGACCGGAACCTGTGGCGGCAACGGTAAAACTGACAGAATCTCCGATACATGCTGTTTGATCAACAGGTTGTATGGTGATGACCGTGGCTATATTAACTGTTAAACTAACATTTATTGAGGTATCGTTTGAGCATGTCCCCATGACCACAACATTATAGTCTAAAGCTGAATCAGTTAGCGAAACAGGATCAATGGTCAGTGTATCATTTGTTGCGCCAATTATATCCACGATTCCTTTTCTCCACTGGTAGGTAAGGCCATCACCAATGGCGGCAACGGTAAAACTGACAGAATCTCCAACACAAGCCATTTGATTCGCAGGCTGTGAGGTGATATTTGTTAGGGTATCAACTGTTAATGAAACAATAATTGATGTATCTGGAGGCGGAGTTGTTCCTGAAACAACAACATCATAGTCAGCTGCAGCATCTAACAAACTTACAGGATCAAATGTAAGCGTGTCGTTTGTTGCGCCTACAATATCTATGTTTCCTTTTCTCCATTGGTAAGTAAGGCCATCACCTGTAGCCCCTACTATAAAACTTACAGAATCTCCTTCGCATACAATTTGGTCAGTTGGTTCTGTTGTGATTACAGGAGGACTTGCCACAAAGCAGCCGGGAGGCATAATGGCTGTTATTGCAGATGTGTTTAGAGCCCCGATAGTGGTAAGCACCCTGCCATCCAGATTAACCCCTGTTGTTAAGTCGATAGATCCATTGTTAACAACTATTGTTCCGACAAATTCCGAAAAGTCGGTTATGCTCACAGCACCTGAAACCAGCCAAAACACATTTTGTGATTGGGTTCCGTTTTGCAAAATAACCTTTGAATAATTGCTTGTTGAAAGCGCACCATAAATCTTAATAACAAATACTGCATCGGCGTTTCCCATTGCATTCAGATAAAGTGAATCAGTAAGTGATGCTGCGGCATTCATGATGTAAGTATGCGGTGTAAGCACAAGATTATGCCCAAAAATATCGGGTCTCATCAACTCAATATCATAAGGCATGACATTAAGCGTATTATAAATATTTAGTAAATCGGAGGCGGCTTGTAAAGTAGAGCCATCCGGGATGGCATGAATAGCTCCCGTTACAAACAATGGATTGAATCCTGTCGTTAGCCCGTTGTTTGACCCTACATCACCTGTAACGTAAGTGATACCTGCATTTGTTACTGGCCCATCAGAAGAAAAAATGGTATAACATGCAATGGAACTCAGACTAGGAGCCGTCGGCCCTGTAAGAATAGGAGCTCCGCATCCCGATGGGAGATATATCATCGATTGTGATACTCCGATGGCTCCGTTAATTGCAAGTGCCCTTCCTTCGAGCGTGTCGCCGGCAACCATGTTAATGGCTGCGTTATTCGCCACGATTGTTCCACGCATGGTGGTATTGGCAGCTAGGCTTACCAGTCCTTCTATCTTCCAGAAAACATTGCAAGCCTGAGCCCCATTAATTAAATGGACTTTAGAATTGGCATTTGCGCCAAACGAGCCTTGAATTTGAAAAATCCAAACAGCAGTTGGATCACCTTGCGCATCAAGGGTAAGATCTAGGTTCAGGGTTGCCGGTTGGGCGATAGCATACACGCCCGGCGGGAGGATTGCTCCATTTCCAAGTAGAGGTGCCGGAAAGAAAGTGGGAATGGCTGCGGCAAGTTCTCCGTAGGCAAGCAACAAATCTGCTGTTGCCTGAGCACTTTGAGCATCACCCGCATGCAGTTGACCATCCACATTTCCAAAGCCTGTGATAGGCCCACTATTCGAACCCACATGGCCTGTAACTTGTGTTAGATATTCTGTACCTGCATTGGTAACTGCCCCAACAGTTGTGAAGAGGGCAAAGTCAGCAGAGGTACCTAAGTTAGGCGATTGTCCGTAATTTACTCGCGGAAAAGCGAACAATAAAATAACAGTTGTTGCAATAAATAGTAATGACCTTTTCATCTATGTTGTTTTTAAGTTGTACTTAAGTTTTCGACAATACAAAGTAACAGCCGCCTTGATCTGAATGTGTTATATAATTTAGTTTATAAGTTACATAATTCATATATTTTGCAGAAAGTCAGATAACTGAAAAAAGAAGGCCTTTTAACTCAAAGACCTTCCTCACCAAAACGCAATTCAAACAAGTACTCTGAGAAATTAATACCTGTAGGATGTTTTGAATTCAACTCTTCTGTTTTTGGCTCGACCTGCTGAAGTGCTATTATCAGCTATTGGGTTGTTTTCACCATGCCCGGTTGTAGTTAACCGTGATTCCATAATGCCTTTCCCCATCAGATAGGTTTTCACCGACTCCGTGCGCTTTTGTGAAAGCATCTGGTTGTATTCATCTGTGCCCTGGCTATCTGTATACCCATCAATCTGTAGGTTTGCCGTGGGATATTCTTTTAGAATTTTTACCAGTTCATTTAGCTGTTCCAATGAAGCTACTTCGAGGACATCGCTATTTAGCTCAAAGAAAAGTTTACTGGCAATCTGTGTAATTTTAACTTCGACTTCTTTTGGTATTTCGGGACAACCCTGATTTGTAAGGGTTCCTATTATTTCGGGGCAAAGGTCGTCAAGGTCAACAACACCATCACCATCTGTATCAGGACACCCTACTAAACTTGCAGGTCCGGCAACATCCGGGCAACGATCTTCTTCATCTACAATGCCGTCGTTGTCTTTATCCAAGGGACAACCAACCGCATTTACATTGTATCCGGCTTTAGTGTCTGGGCAGTTATCATCCAAATCGGCCACGCCATCACCATCAGCATCAGGGCAACCCATTAAAGCCAGGCTTCCGATTATGTTAGGACATCGATCATCTTTATCAGAAATCCCATCACCATCGGCGTCAGGACAACCTCTTAGTTCTTCGGTTCCGGCAACATCAGGGCAAACATCCATATAGTCAGCTACACCATCATTGTCTTTATCCATTGCACATCCCGATTTATCAACGGCTACACCGGGAGGCGTATTGGCACATTTATCGGAACGGTCGTTCACCCCATCATTGTCGGCATCATGTTTCTTGCCAAAATTGAAAGATAATCCAACGGTATGAAGGAGGTACATATCATTCTCGCTTTTAACTACGCCATCCCTGTTATCTGCTGACGAATACATGAAAGTTTCCTGTATGTTGAGCATCAAAGTCGGGGTTAGTCTAAAATTAGCTCCTGCTCCGAAAGAAGGAGCGACATAATCAACTTTCTTGGAGCTGATTTCTATGTTTTTATCAAACAACATGGCACCGGCTCCTACAAAAATATAGGGTCTTACCGAATATCGGGCTGCCACAATATTAAATCTGAAATTTATCAAGGCTGATGTAAACTCGCCTCTGAAATGATCGGGATAACGGCTAAATCCCACTGTTCCTTTCATTACCGAAAGGCTTAAATCGAAATGGCTGGTAATATATCTCGACAACGAAATGCCACCAACACCGTAAGCCGCCATGTCGGTTTTGTAGAAATCGTTTCCGAGATCACCATTATACTGCGTAAGTCCGCCTTGTAACCCAAAATTCCATTTTTTATCTTGTGTTTGTGCCTGACTGATCGAAAAAATGGCCAGGCAGGTGAATAAGAGAAGAATTTTTTTCATATTATTTGTTTTTATTGTTAGTAAGGGGCAAAGGTCAGTCAACACGCCCTGCAAAGTGTTATATAACTTTTTTGATAAGTTACATAATTCATATATGTGTCATTAACAACAAAAAAGAGGCTGTCTCTATTTTACCAAGACAACCTCTATTCGGGAACTATTTTGCTTATTCCGGTTGCATAGATCAAACCTAACATATAAAGATGTCTGGTTCTGTTTAATTATCTTTTTGCGAGTAAGTTAATCGGCTTTATTCTCCTCCAGCTTTTCTTGTTTCTCTTTTTCGGCCTTCCTGGCTTTTCTTTTGTAATAGCCTCTAAGCAGCCAACTGCCTTTTACCGCATCCATATTTTCATCCAGTCCTTTGGTGCTGGCTTTTAGGTTAATAATGGTTTGATCAATATTGTTTGCTACGGTGGTATCCTGAATAAGCATGCCAATCAATCCTTTCCCTTCATTAATATTATACATAATCTCGACCAGCTGTTGGGAGATGACCTCAGCATTTAATGCCGTGACCTCCAGGCTCGCCATAATGGCATCCATCTCAACGGGCTCTATCGAACTTAGGTATTGTTTTTCCTTTATCGATGGCGAGTTGGTGCCCCCTTGTGTTATCATTAACACCCGATCGCCGATAACCCCTTCCGATCCAATGGCCACCTCACTATCCTTTTTAATAAATGGCTGAATCCGTTTTTCGACAATCATGTCTACCTTAACGGTTGAATCGTTTACGATTCTAATGTTGTCGACTGTTCCCACATTAATTCCTGAAAAACGTATGGTGCTGCCTACTTGCAATCCGCTTACATTATAGAAATTGGCATAAATGGTAAAAACCGGATTGAATAGATTTTTCTGCCTCCCAATCATAAAAATGGCCAGCGCGAGGAGTATAAATCCACCGGCTACAAACAAGCCTAAACGGACTTTAAATTTTGTTGATTTCATATCAGTTTACTTTTAAGATTGCATTGTATAATCATGAAAATTTACTTAAAAAACGAATTAATTACAGGGTCGTCGGAGTTTGCAAAGTCGGCAATTTTACCCTCTTTATAAACCTTTCCATCCTGCAACATGATGACACGGTTGGCCGTTGCTTTGGCACACTCGATGTCGTGGGTAATGATGACAGAAGAGGTTTTGTATTTCTTTTGCACTTCGTTGATCAGGGCACTAATTTCATCAGATGTTACCGGATCGAGACCCGTGGTGGGCTCGTCGTAGAGCATAATCAACGGGTCGACGACGATGGTTCGAGCCAAACTTATGCGTTTACGCATTCCGCCTGAGAGTTGCGATGGCATTTTGTTTAAAGCATCAGTAAGCCCTACATTTTCAAGTGCTTCATTCACCTTGTCATGAATTTCCTTTTCAGAAAGTTGTTTCCTTATTCGACGGAGCGGAAACTCCAGGTTCTGTTTTACCGTCATCGAATCGTACAAGGCTCCACCCTGAAACAGAAATCCTATTTTCTTTCTCAACTCTTCGAGATCCTGCTTGCTCAGAGCATTCACATCTTTACCCAACACTTTGATGACGCCTGCATCGGGTATTAACAGCCTGACAATACATTGAATTAACACCGATTTTCCCGACCCTGATTTACCAAGAACTACCAAATTTTCGCCGCTAAATAGCTGTAAAGAAACATCTTTTAGCACTTCCAGCTTACCGAAACCTTTTTTCAGTCCGGTCATTTCAATCATCTTACTACCGGGCTTCAGTCCGTCAGGAGCTATTGCGCTATTTTCTTCTTTTTCGTTTTTCATGACAACATATCAGTTAATTGTACCGCGATCAAATCGACAATGATGACGAGCAAAGAAGACAAAACAACCGCTGAATTGGCAGCAACGCCAACGCTTTCTGTGCCTCTTCCGGCAGTATAACCCTTATAGCACCCAACCAGCCCTATGACCGCTCCAAAGAAAAATGTTTTTACCAATGCCGGGAGAAAGTCAATAAAAGCTACTGAGCCAAAAGCCTGAGATAAAAACAAAACAAAGCTCACGTCTCCCTTTAAGTTCACACCAGCCCAACTCCCAAGCAACCCAAAGGCGTCGGCAAATAGCACCAGAATGGGCACCATCAGCGTTGCCGCGAGCACGCGGGTAACCACCAAATACCTCATCGGATTGGTTGCCGACACTTCCATGGCATCAATTTGCTCCGAAACTTTCATTGAACCCAATTCAGCACCCATGCCTGACCCAATTTTACCGGCCAGAATCAATGCCGTGATTACAGGCCCTATTTCACGGATAATCGAAACGGCCACCATGCCGGGGAGCATGGTTACAGCACCAAAATCAGCCAGTGCGGGTCGCGATTGTATGGTGAGCACAATGCCCATAATGGCTCCCGTAATTGCGATCAGTGGTAACGATTTGTTCCCAATTTCGTAACACTGGTGAAGAAACTCCCTGAATTCGAAATTCCGGGAAAATGTTTCCTTAACAACTTGCTTTGTAAACAGGGTCATATTTCCTATGTCGGAAAAAAACTCAGTAAGCAAGTGAGGTTTTTCATCGGCCTTGTTTTTTACCCCTGAGGATTTGTCGGCAATGAACCTTTGTATTTTTACTATGGGAATCGGAGTTTTCATTTCGTAGTTCTGAGGTGTTCGAAAAGTTAAATTGGATATCAGTTAACTGCTGGTTGACTTTTTCTTGCTTATCTTTAGTTTAAACATATCAACTCCCGGCATGTTGTCGCCTAAAAAAAAGCCCCAGGGTTTTAAGGCATCAAAGTGATCGAAAATAACCTTTAGAATAGCGATCAACGGAATCGATAAAAACATGCCCGGAATGCCCCATAATATCCCAAATGCAAAAATGGCTATGATGGAAATCAATGCGTTGATTTTAACTTTGGATGCAACTATCTTAGGAACAATGTAGTTGTTATCAATAATTTGGATGAAATAGTAAATGCCCAAAACATACAACGCGGTGAGTGGCGAGGAGGTAGTAACCAGTGCAATCATCATAGGCAAGGCCACCGCAACAATACCTCCAATGTATGGTATCAGATTAAGTAAAGCCCCGATAATGCCAAGCAGAATGGCATACTCTATGCCAAGCAGCAACAAACCAACAGAATTTAAAAATGCGATAATGATGACCTCAATAACAAGCCCGACAAGATAGCGCTGAACAACTGTTTTTATTTGGTTTATTACTTCCCCGACTGCACCGTGATTTTTTTCACTAAACAGCCTGTGAAAAAATTCCATCAGAAATGGTTTGTAGTATAAAAACAGGAATGTGTAAACAGGAAGGACAAACATAATCACGACACCATTACCCACATTGATAATGGTTTGTTTGATGGCAGAACCATCGGTATTGATCATTTCGCCTTTGGTTTTTGCTACCCATGCCTCTATTTTCGAAGGGCTGATATCAAAATAACCTGATGCCCATGAAACCGATTCATTAAATAACTCGGTGAATTTGTTTACAAAAGTCGGCCACGATTCACTGAACATGGCTACCTGGGTTACCAACAATGTGCCAAATCCTGCCAGCAAAACAAAGGTTAGGGTTAGGGTAATAATTATGGCTACTAACCTGTTNNGCAAAAATCAGCGGAACGACAATGCTCTGCGTGATATACATGATGGAGACCACCACATACAATCCGACAAAAAATATTGACGCCTTAACGTAAATGGGCAGTGTATAGAGCTTACCGTTCATAAGAATTACAGATCATATTGATAAATACCAGGATACCGTTGTTTAACAAATCAAGACNNTCTGTCACTCACGCTTTGCAACAATCGAAATATCTTTTGCTATTTGATTGTTTTTGCTGTTTACAATTTCCAGAAAATGATCAAATTTCTGATTTAACTCATCCAAAAAATCACCTTCCTTTTCTGCTATCTTTTCAAGGGAAGCAGAACCCTTTTCGGGGGCGAATAGCAGACCCAACATAGCACCGGCAGCAAAACCCGCCAGAATGCCAAGAAACAGTTTTCCAGAGTTCATTGTAGTATTATATTAAAAGTTTAAAGAAATGACGCTATACCCGTCTTCCACTAATTAACCTGAATAGTACAGCGACCAATGCGATAACCAATAGAATGTGAATCATGTCGCCTGAATTGTAGGCAAAAAATCCAACTGCCCAACCGATGAGCAGGATAACAGCAATGATATAAAGTAAATTTCCCATGATAAAAAGTTTTATAAATGCATAGCTATGCCAATGGTTGATACCCCTGTAGATAAATCAAGATATGCACCGAATTTTTTGTTGAAATGGTATTCAGATCCTATATGAAAATCCACATATAAAGGGTTAGCTCCGTGAAAATGATCTACATCTCCGTTATAACCATCATCCCAATGTGAACTTCTAATGGCAAAACCTAGTGAGCCGGCTAGATAAAAATCCCAATGTTGATTTGCCTTCAGCAATTCATCAAAATAATAGGCCGCCTTAACTCCAATAGGGATCACCGTTTCGTAATAATAGTAATGCTTGTTATCGTGATAATATTTATTCTTGTAAGTATAAAAGTTGATAAATGGAGCCAGTGTAAAGTTTCTGGCCACATCAAATTCAAAGTCAGCATGCATCACAGGCATTGGGTTTTCAACATAACCGTAATATCCTAATCCAATACCCAGGTTTAGCGCTTTACCGAATTTCTCCGGATAAGTTTTTTCCTGTGCCATTGAATTCAAACCAAGAAAAACCATCAGGCCTAACAATATAAAAGTGTTTTTTTTCATTCCGTTGTTATTATTTTATGTAAATTATTAACTCTAAAGCAGATATATTTCAATCTACTTCACGTTGTTTTTTGTCAGGTCGCTTATGGCCGCACCAAGCTCATCCATGTCGTGCCTAAATTCGTTTTTAAAAGAATCCCATTCCGCCAGGCCTTCTTCTTTATACTCTTGAAGCTTCTTTTTCAACTGTTTACTTTTCAATTCCAGTTCATTCAGGGTTTGTTCATAAACAGCCTTGCTTTCCTTCTTTTGGGTATTCACTTTCAATTTCAGTTCCGCAATGCTCTTGTCATACAAACTGATTTTTTGTTCCAATTCAACTCTATCAGCTTGAATGGAATCGCGCAAGGCTTGGGTCAGCTCAATTTTAGCTTCTACCACATTTACTTTCGCGTCCTCTAAATTATCGCGTGCGGCGTCAACTTTTTGTGTCGACGACTCACATCCTGTTAACATGGCTCCGGCTATAAAGGCGGTACCTGCTATGGCAATCATTAATTTTTTCATTTTTTTAATTTTTGAAGTTTATTTAACAAAAAACAAATCTACCCCTTATGCAACCGAAAACTGTTACACAGTTCCGACTATAGTTTACATAATTCACATATTTGTAGTGGTTTGTATTTAGTGTGACTTGGTCTAATCAAGTCTTTTTCGGTCCATAACCAGAAGGACTCCACCACCTATAATCAAAATCACACCAACTATCGGAGGCCATTGAACAAAATGATTTTTGTCTTTTGTAATTTCAATTGAACCAATATCAACTACTTTTTCAGTGGTTACAAAATTGAATCCTGTGTAAGCTATCATGAGTATGCCCATGATAAGCAAAACAATTCCTGCGGTTTTTATCATAATAGAAAAATAAATTGATGTATAAATAGCAAATGCCCATCTGTCCAGGTCCTATCGCTTAGTTTACAATTTCGAAAAAACTTTTTGAAGCTCCTCTTTCGTTTTCCCGAGTTTTATAACGAGTCTTCCTATCAGTTCCTCATTTTTTCCTTCCACTAAAAGAAAATCATCATCAGTTAGTATTGCAAACTTTTGTTTTAACTTGGCTTTTTGCTCAATCCAATTGCCTTTTAAACCTGTGGTATTCATAACGTGCTTTTTTAAGTTTATGATAAGGCAAAGGTCTGACCATCATGGACAAAATTCTTTACACAATTTCATGTAAGATTTACATGATTCACACATTGTAAAATAGGGAAATATCAAAAGGGCTGATATGTTGATTGTCGCATCGCAGGCCAAATAAGATACTAATCAATTCCTTATTCGTTCCTGATTGAACCTGCGAAGGCAATGAAGAAGTAAAAATTTAACAAAACAGGGGGGCGAATTACATCCGGTCCATATACCAGGTCAATTCTTTCGCAATTTTATTGTAGTCGACAATATCAGTTATTATTTTTTGCAAACGCATGAAAGCTGTTTCGCTTTTTACAACATAGTCGTACGCTTTGTGGTGCATGCAGTTGACGGCCACTTCAATTTGATCCTGACACGAGAGCATCACCACCGGGATATTTGGGTCATACAATTTTATTCTGTCAAGGGCTTCAATGCCATTTATAGCTGTTTTTTCTATTCCGTCGAGAAAGTAATCCAATATAATGATATCCGGTTTGCGCGATAAATTTTCCACACAAAGTTCACCTGTGGCGTAGGTTTCAATAATGTAATCAGTTTGTGCCAGAAAGTCATTCTTCAAAAGATTCAGGTACAACGCATCATCATCTACCAAAAAAATTCTTGTTTTACTATCACTCATCACTTTTGTTAATTATCTCGGTTAATTCAAATTCTAATTCCTTACAGGCTTGCATACAAACCTCTTCAATATGCAGCACCAACCCCTCCATTTCATCTGATGGCATTTGTGAGCAGGCACATTTCTGCACTTTTCGTGCCATCTCTTCGACCTCAGTTTTAATGCCCACGATCAAGAATGAGGGAATCAATTTGTGCATGGCCGAATATAGTGTGTTCCAATCTTTCTCACCATAGCCTTTCTTCATCGCGACTAGCAACGGTGGGGTTTGGCGCAGATACAACATGATCATTTCCTTCATCAGAACCGGGTTCGATTTGGTACGCCTGATTAAGTAATCCATGTTTATGCACTTGCCTTTTGGTTTAGTTTCCATTTTTTCCTCAATTGATTCATTGTCATTGCTGGCGACATCAAGCGGGAAGGCCTTTATTAAGCCCAGCATTTTACCATATAAAACCCTTTCATCAACAGGTTTTGCAATATAGTCATTCATTCCAACGGCCTTGCACTTTGCCAAATCAACAGTGGTGACATCAGCGGTCAAGGCAATAATTGGAATATCCGATTTCAACACGTTGCGGATGTAATCGGTAGCTTCAAATCCATTCATTTCGGGCATTTGGAGATCCATCAACACAATATCGTAGGTATTGTCTTGCATCTTTTCAATGGCAATCCTTCCATTCTCGGCGATATGACATTCAAAGGCAAAATCTTCCAACAAGGTACGCATAAGCAACTGGTTGAGCGGAATATCTTCTACCACCAATACTTTCACGCCAATTATCTCCTCATTTATTTCAACAATTTCTAAATCGAATTCAGCTTTGGCCTCTGTTTTTTGAAAACTCAAAGAAAAGCTAAAAGTAGAGCCAACATTTTCCTTGCTTCGCACTTCAACAGTACCTCCTTGCGGCTCCACCAATTGTTTTACGATGGCCAGGCCTAATCCGGTACCTCCATACAAACGTGATGTGCCGCTTGAAGCTTGCTGAAAATTGTCAAATATTTTTCCCAGTTTATTTTCCGGTATTCCGATGCCGGTATCCGACACAGCAAAACCAATGGTAACGGCGTCCTCATTTTCCTCAAGAAGCTTTACACTAACAGTAATTTTTCCCTTTGAAGTAAATTTAACGGCATTACTCAACAGGTTTAAAATAATTTGATGCAGACGTACCGGATCACCGAGTAAGACTTCAGGTATGGCGTTGTCGTATTCCTTAACCAGTTTCAGGTTTTTCTCTTGAATTTTTGCCTCGAACAAATGAAGCATCGCTTTAATGCTGGAGCTCATTTTGAAAGGAATTTGCTCGAATGTCATTTTGCCTGCGTCAACTTTCGCCAGATCCAGTATGTCGTTAATAAGCACAATCAGCGAATCTCCGCTTAATTTTATAGCCTTTAAATACTCTTTTTGCCTGGCTG
>DJVY01000004.1 GCA_002440885.1 Bacteroidales bacterium UBA6244 | reverse complement strand
GTAAATGTGAGTCACTCTTTAACCTACAATGTTTCGGGAGCTGCCGACGTAAACTATGCCGCAGGACCGCAAGCTGTTGTTGTAAAAAATGGAAAAAATGCGCAAGTGGTCACCTACAACGGAACACAGATGGCACAGGCCGGGCGCTATGCCGACACCACAAGCTTTTCGATGGGTAACGTTAATTTTGAAGTGGTTGACGGCGATACTACTGTGGTAGCAGTCGGACGACACAGGTTGATTGTTTCTGACGATGGCGACGTGCGTTGGGAACGCAACCGCCATAAAAAATTTAACGGACACTGGGGCGGTGTCGACATAGGTTTAAACGGATACCTCACCCCCAGTTTCGACATGAATTTTGACAAGGCCGATGATTACCTCGATTTACAAATGGAAAAATCCATCAACTTAAACCTGAACCTTTACGAGGAAAACATACAGTTGAGCAAAAAGCACGACAATTTCGGGCTTATCACAGGTCTGGGATTGAGTTGGAATAATTACCGGTTTAACCATGCTACTTTTTTAACCCCCGACAGCAGTGACATTCATGGCTACTACATGGAGGGGATTTCGGTACGCAAAAGCAAACTGACCTCCTTCTACCTGACAGTTCCGGTTTTCTTCGAGGTGCAAACCAGCCACAAGATGCGGACGCGGCGCTTTCATATGGCGGTGGGCGGTATAGTTGGGTTGCGGTTAAATTCCCACACCAAAGTTTACTTCAACGAATCGAACAAAGAATTTAGGCTCACCGATGTGCAAACCGGAGAAACAGTGCAGTTTATGAAGTCACCTTCTTCAGGAAACCGCAATATCGTGAAAGATTTCGACAGCTATCACCTGGCTCCTTTTAAGTTTGACGTGTCGGCACGCTTTGGCTACGGCATTGTAAACTTGTATGTTACCTACTCGCTCAACACCATGTTTCAAAAAGACAGAGGGCCTGAATTGTATCCCTTTTCTGCCGGTATTTCCCTTGTGGGATGGTAGCGTTTCCGGCCTCCCGATCATACTTTCATAAAATGACAAAAAAGAGCAGTGCGTTTCGCTGCTCTTTTTTGTTTGGAATTTTAGCAATATGGAGATTTTCAATCCACAAAAAAAAGGCCGCCTTTTTACAGGGCAGCCTTTTTTTTCGTTAGCGCGTTGGTTATTTCACTATTTCGTAGGTATCGTTGGCGATCATAAGCTCTTCATCGGTGGGCACCACCAGCACCTTAACTTTGGAACTTTCGGTGCTTAAAATGGTTTCTTTTCCTCTTACATTTTCCACTTCAGGATTCAGCTCAATACCCATATATTCGAGCCCTTCCAGGGTTTTCTTGCGGGTTTGGGTGTCGTTTTCACCAATTCCGCCTGTAAACACAATGATATCTACACCACCCAAAGCAGCGGTATAGGCTCCGATGTATTTTTTGGCACGGTAGGCATACATTTCAAGCGCAACCTGTGCACGGCGGTTGCCTTCTTTGGCGGCAGTTTCCACGTCGCGCATGTCAGACGAAACACCCGAAACACCCACAACGCCAGAGAATTTATTCAGCAAGGTCTGTGTATAACCAATACTGGTTTCTTCCTTGTCGGCGATATACAAAAGCGCACCTGGGTCGATATCGCCCGAACGTGTGCCCATCATCAACCCTTCAGTTGGGGTCATCCCCATGGAGGTGTCGTACGATTTCCCGTTTTTAATGGCCGTAATAGAGGCTCCGTTACCCAAGTGGCAGGTGATGATGCGTTGTGTTTTGATGTCGGCGCCCAGAATATCGCAAGCGCGCTGCGAAACATATTTATGGCTTGTGCCATGAAAACCGTACCTCCTGATTTTGTATTTGTCGTAAAGAATGTAAGGAATGGCGTACAGGTAAACATGTTCAGGCATGGTCTGATGAAAGGCCGTGTCGAAAACTCCCACCTGCTGCACTTTGGGCAAAAGTTGCTGCATGGCATAAATACCCTGCAAGTTGGGTGGATTGTGTAGTGGAGCAAGCTCGGTTGAAGCCACCAGAGCGTTTATCACTTTGTCGGTAATCAATACGCTTCCGCTAAATTCTTCCGCTCCGTGTACTACACGATGCCCAACAGCTCCAATTTCATCAAGCGAAGAGATGCAACCGTGTTTTTCGCTGATCAGCACGCCGAGCAAATATTCGATACCTTGCTGATGATCAAGAATTTCACCTTCGAGTTTTACCTCGGGTTCGCCTACTTTCTCGTGCTTTATGGCACTTCCTTTTAATCCGATTTTGTCAACTAAACCTTTTGCCAGTACTTGTTTCGCTGGCATTTCAAAAAGTTGATATTTGATGGATGAACTCCCACAGTTCAATACGATTATTTTCATGTTCAGTTATTTAATTATTTAAGTATAGAACAGGTAATGGTGTTCCCTACGGGTTTGCCGCTTTCGTAGTTATAAAATCCTTTGCCCACGTGACGACCCAAGTAATTGGCTCTCACCAGGCGTTTTATAATAGGAGAGGCTTTGTATTTTTTTTCGCCGAATTCGGCATACAGGTTGTCCATGTATTTCAAAATTTTATCTAAACCAATGCGGTCGGCCAATTCAAATGGTCCGGAGTTGTTTCCTGCAGCTTCACGCATGGTTTCGTCGATATCCTGAATGGAGGCTACCCCTTCCATAAGCAGTTCACAGGCTTCATTTATCATCGGGATAATCATGCGTGTGCTGATATTTCCGGGCGACTCATGAATTTCGATTACTTTTTTGTTCAGCATCCGGCAAAATCTGGCGGCGCGTTCGTAAGCGACTTCTGATGACCTGAGTCCTCTGACCACTTCCACGATATGGGTTTTTTCGATGGGCTCGATAAAGTGCATCCCAATGGCGCGTTCAGGTTTCTGCAGGGCAGCAGCCAGGTCCGAAATCATCAGGGTGCTGATGTTTGAGGAGATCACCGTTTCAGGACCTACCTCTTTTTCAATCTGTTGAAAAATGGATTTGCGTATATCAAGCATCGTTCCCGACTTACGGCTACTGATGGTTTCGATCACAATTTCGCAGTTAGCTAATTTGGAGAACGAGGTATGGCCTGAGATACGCGAGAGAATCAGCCTTTTTTCAGAGCCGGTAATCCCCCAGTGGTGAATGATGCTGTCGAGTTGCTCATTGATTTGTTCGAATATTTCTTTAATTCTTTCATCGCT
>DJVY01000206.1 GCA_002440885.1 Bacteroidales bacterium UBA6244 | reverse complement strand
ATTTTACCTGTGAACTGTCGATACCGCGGATGGCGAGGTTCATTTTGCACAATCGCCAGGTGGTTTGGTTGCTTTCCTGTCCGTAAATGGAAATATCGTTTACCCGTCCCTGGTGTTCGATGACCAGCTTTTCCGATTGCACAAACATGCCACCGGAACCGCAGCACGGGTCGAATACCCGGCCTTTGTATGGCTCAATCATTTTTACCAACAACTCAACAATGCTGCGGGGGGTGTAGAACTGTCCGCCCTGCTTGCCTTCGGCCAGGGCAAACTCCCCCAGAAAATACTCAAATACATGACCCAACACATCTGCACTCCGTGATTTTGCATCGCCCAACGCAATGTTGCCCACCAGATCGATTAATTCGCCCAGACTGGTAGGATCAAGGTTTTGCCGTGCATATACTTTGGGTAGAACACCTTTTAGTGAATTGTTTTCCTTTTCGATGGCATCCATGGCATCGTCCACTATCTTTCCAACATCAGGTTGTTTGGCTTTAGATTGAAGGAAATTCCATCGGGCCGCTTTAGGTACAAAGAACACGTTTTCGGCGCTGTATTCGTCACGGTCTTCCGGGTCAGCCCCTTGAGTTTCTTCCGCTTTGAGTTTGGTAAACAGTTCTTCAAACGAATCGCTGATGTATTTAAGGAATATCAATCCCAATACTACGTGTTTGTATTCTGCAGCATCTATGTTTTTACGGAGTTTGTCAGCTGCTTTCCATAGTTGTTTCTCCAGAGGTTCTTCCGTATTGTTGGGGCTTTTTTTTGCCATAAAGCTGATGTTTACTATATGTTTAGTGGGTAATTGAGTGTTGAGAAATTAGATTTAGATCAAGGTGATAATTTTAGTACTCAAAAGTAGTAAAATAATTAACTAGAAATTGAATTTGCCGCGATTTGTTAATAACTGAATCTTAGTGTTCTATAAAGTGCTGTTAGTTAGCTTGAGACAGCTCAGGGTAGCTATCTGCAATTTTTGTGGTTAATCGTTAGAGGATTAAACTACAATTAGTGGAGGCATTTGAACGATCAGACAAGAAATATGAAACGTCAGCGGGCTATATCATCCTCACAGCTGTTAATTTGAACAAAATAAAGACTGAAGTAGTTGAAATGTGTCTGGATAGCTTTCAGAAAGCGATGGTCTCCCGTTGATGTTTGTGCGCTCAAGTCCTGAGACAATCAGTAGGGCATAAATAAAAAAAGCCTTGCAATCATTTGATTACAAGGCTTTTTGATTCTGTCGGGGTAGGGTGATTCGAACACCCGACCTCCTGCTCCCAAAGCAGGCGCGATAACCGGACTACGCTATACCCCGAACTTAAAAGCACTTATCGCTTATGGAGCGGCAAAAGTACACAATTATTTATTTGAAGCAACAAAAAATGTGTTTATGATTTATTTTTTTTGAAAACAGAGGCAGAACGTGCTACCACTTTGTTCTACGCTTTCCACTGTCAGCGTTGCCCCAATGAGGTCGGCGTATTCCTTGCACAGGATCAAGCCCATGCCGGTACTTATTTCATTTTCCGTTCCGGGACGGTTAAAATCTGCGTTTAAACTAAAGATCTTTTTCGTGATTTCTACAGGTATACCGATGCCTGTGTCTTTTACACAAACTTTTACCTCCCGTTTGGTTTCATGTGCTATGATGGATATTGATCCGCCGACAGGAGTGTATTTGATAGCGTTATTAAGCAGGTTCTGAATAATTTGTGAGAACAGGCGGAGGTCTGTTGTAAGCTCGGTTTCTTCAGGAACGTCGATAGCCAGATGCTGCTGTTTCCCTGCTATCTGACTGCTAAAGAGTTCTTTAATTTTAATAATCACCGACTTAACATTTAATGGTACAGGGGTTGGTTTGATAACTCCTTGCTGCGTTTTTCCCCACTCCAGCAAGTCGGTAAGCAGGTGATAAGTTTGTTCGCTTGAGCTGAGCAATGACCTGATATGATCATGTTTTTCTTCATCACCGAAGGAGTCCCATTGATCATCAAGTAACGAAAGCATGCCGAGCAGGCTGTTGAAGGGGCTCTTCAGGTCGTGACCGAGGATAGAGAAAAACTTGTCTTTCGTCATGTTCATGTCTCTCAGCTGGTTTTGCTGAGTTTCAAGCGTCTCGTTGGTGACTTTAAGTTCTTCGTGAGCCAGGCGAAGGTCGCGGTGTTTTTCTAAGAGTTCGAGGTGGAGTTTCCGGCGTTTAACTCGTGATAAGTATAAGAAATACAACACGATGGCTAAAACCAGCACGGCAGTCAGGATCACATAAATCAGTTTCCTCTGATTGGATAACTTACGCGTTTTTTGTTGGTTTTCGTTTAAAAGCAGCGTGTTGTTGTACTTTTGAATAGCCATTTCTTTCTCAAAATTCAGTATGGCCATTTTGTTTTCCACTGTCGACACATGAAGGCTGTCGGAAATGATTTTAAATTTAAAAAACTTATCCAAAGCCTTAGGCAGGTGACCATTCAGGCTGTCGAGCTGGTAAAGGGAGTACAGCGCATTTTTCGTAAATTCAAGCAAACCAAGCTCTTCGCTAAGACGAAATCCTTCTTGCAGAAAGGACTGAGCCTTTTTGTATTGTTTTTCGAGCAGGTAATATTGGCCCAGGTTTACCAGTACGGCACATTCGCTTTGTGGGTACTTTTTTATCAGGGGATTGCTGTAGGCCTTATCGTAATAGTAAAAGGCTGAATCGAGTTCTTTTTGATCCAAAAAAATGTTGCCGATATTGATGTCGTTGGTTAATACGATTCCCGGTTTTTGAAAATAGCGGGCACGACTAGCGGCCATGTCGTAGTAATAACGGGCTGAATCGTAGTCTTTTTTTACCCTGAAAAAAAGTTCACCCAGGTTAAGGTAGGAGGAAGCAATGAAATCCATTTCATCGTAAATGGAGTCCAGTGTAATGGCTTGAAAAAAAGCCTGGTATGAGTCGTCAAAACGGTTCACTTTTAAGTACAATATACCTGTTGTTATATAGGTTGTAATAAACATGCCGGTATCGTTCAGTTGTTCTGCCACTTCGCGTGAGTCCATGATGGCCCGGGCAGTCATGATGTAGTCGTCGTGAGCCAGATGGAAATTGGCTCTGTCAACCAGTGCCTTGCCCAGAATGTCATTTATCTGGTGAGTTTTGCTGTAGTCAATGGCTTTGTTCATATATACCAAAGCGCTATCGTTTTGGAAGTTTTGCCGGAAAGCCGCACCCATGTTGCCAAGAACCTTTGCTTTGTTTCTTTTAACGCCTGTGCTGTCGGACAACGCCAGGGCTTTTCTATAATAATCAATGGCGGTGTTGAAATCGCGGCGCATCCAGGCGTTGATTCCTTTGAGATTATACGAGTTATACAGACCTGGTAGGTAATGGTGTTTCTCTGATAAGAGCAACATCGAATCGCCCAGTTTTCCGGCACTGTCGGGGTTGATGTTGTAAATCTTTAGGGTGATTTTATAGTAGTTGTTTATGCGGGCTGTGTCGGTTTGGAATTCATTAATAGCCAGATCCTGACCCGACAGCATAAATGAAAGCAGCAGCAGAAGTAGTGGGAAAAAGGATTTAGTCTTCTTCATAGGTCGGGCATTAGATTATTGTCAGACCTCAGGGTGCGGGATAGAGTAGCACTTCAATTTCCTGATACAAGGAAGAAAGACTAACCGGTTTAGCCAGAAAAATGTTCGCTCCGGCATCGAAAGCTTCCTCTTCGTTATGATATCCTGTGTAGGCAGTTTGTACGATTACGGGTATGTGGGCATTGATTTTTCGGATGTGTTTTAGTACCTCAATGCCGTTTATCATGGGTAAATAGATGTCGAGCAGTACCAGATCTATTTTTTTGTTGTCGTTTATGATGTCTATGGCCTCTTTCCCGTTTTTCGCGTAGAGTAAGTTGGCTTTGGTGAGTTTTAGGGCAGCTTCGAAATACCTTCGACTTGAGTCAACATCTTCAACCACGAGGATGGTTTTCCCTGACCAGTTATGATTTTCGGTATTCATCATTAGAGTGTTGTGTTATTATTACTACGGACTTTCTACAAAGTTAGACTATTTATCATGACAGAATAATTTTTTTTGTTATTTTTTTAATCTGATTTATAAACTCTTGCTGTTATTTCATTTTTGTCCTGCGTTTGTTAAGGATGAACATTGGGTTTTAATGGTTATGTTTGTTTTTTGTTTAACGATTGACTTTGTGTTTACAAACCGCGATATAGCTGATTATTATAACCAAACGCTGCAACATTATCAGCAATGGTGGCAGCTGGATAAAGCATTGGCCGTGCATTACGGTGTGTGGCTGCCAAACACCCACAGTTTTGGAGAGGCCCTTAAAAATACCAACATCGAAATGGCAAAACTGGCCGGAATTGTTGAGGGCAGCCGGGTTCTCGATGCCGGATGTGGGGTGGGAGGGTCATCGTTTTTTTTGGCCCAAACCTATGGTTGCCAGGTCACGGGGGTTACCCTTAGTGAAAAGCAATTGGCCTATGCCCAGGAACAGAACCATCTCTTGGGTTGGCAACATGTTGTTGATTTTAAACTTGAGGACTATACAAGGACTTCGTTGCCATCTGCTGATCTTGATTTGATATGGGCTATCGAGTCGCTCACTTCAGCTCCTGACAAAAAAAAGTTTGCCCTTGAGGCTTACAGGTTGTTAAAGCCGGGTGGTGTTTTGGTGGTGGCCGATTATTATCAAGTGGAAGGCAAACGTGATCCTGACCAATGGCTTGAAAAGTGGCGACGTACCTGGAGTTTGGCTCCTGTTATCCCTGAATCAACTTTTGTTGAGGAGATGGCTCATGCAGGACTTGTTTATGAAAAAAGCCTGGATTTTACTAAAGAAATAACGCCCACTGCACGCCGGATGTATTACGCTTCATTGGCCGCCACATTGCCTTCGTTGATTTATGATGCTTTGTTCAAGGCCAGCCGGTTTTCGCGCACCCACTATAAATCAGGCATATTCCAGTATAAAGCATTAAAAAAGGGATTGTGGGAATACAAGATGATGAAGTTCAGAAAGCCTGTGTAGTAGGTTGTTGCCCATGGTGATGGCAAAGGGCTGGAAATAAAAAACCCGACGGATAGTTTATGGCCGTCGGGTTTTTTTATTGGTCAGGTGGCTACCAGATTTTAGCCCGATTTTCGACAGGAATATAAAGTCTGTTTTCGGGTTGGATGTTAAAAGCGGCAATAAAGGTGTCGAGGTTAAAAGGAGGGACGTTTACACGGGCGTCGCCGGGACTGTGAACGTCTTCTTTTAGTCGGCGCATGAGTTCCTCGTTGCGGATGTTCTGACGCCAAATTTGTCCGTAACCCAGATAAAACCTTTGGTCGGAGGTAAATCCATCCACGGGCTCAGGAATCTGACCGTTATAAGCCTTTTGAAGTGCGTCATAGGATATGCTTAATCCACCCAAATCAGCAATGTTTTCACCCAAAGTGAGCGTTCCGTCAACATGCAACGAATCGAGTTCGGTGTAGTTGTTGTATAAATCGATGAGTTTGGCGGTTTTTTCGGCAAATCTTTCTGCATCTTCTGCTGTCCACCAGTCGTTCAGGTTTCCATCTTTGTCGTATTGTCTTCCCTGATCGTCGAAACCATGGGTCATTTCGTGCCCGATAACCACGCCAATGGCTCCGTAATTCACAGCATCGTCGGCATCTTTGTTAAAGAAAGGAGGTTGGAGGATGCCTGCAGGGAACACGATTTCGTTATTCGAAGGGTTGTAGTAAGCGTTCACCGTTTGTGGTGTCATGCCCCATTCTTTTTTGTCGACAGGTTTGCCCACTTTTGAAATGTTGTAATCGAATTCAAAAGCGCGGGAGTTGCGTGCATTTTGTAGGTATCCATCAGGAACAATTTTTAAGGCTGAATAGTCGCGCCATTCGTCGGGATAACCCACTTTTACAGTGATGGTTGCAAGTTTTTCGAGTGCTTTGGCTTTGGTTTCCTCACTCATCCAATCGAGGTTTTTTATGCGTTCGCCAAAAGCCAGTCGCAGGTTTTCAACCAGCGTTACCATGCGGTCTTTGGCTTGCGGCGGGAAATATTTCTCCACATAAATCTGTCCGATAGCTTCGCCCAGTCTTCCTGAAGTTACGTTCAATACACGTTTCCAGCGGGGTTGGAGCTCTTGTTTTCCGGACAGCACCTTGCCGAAAAATTCAAAGTTTTGGTTCACGAAATCATCGCTCAGGTAATCAGCTGAATTGTCGAGCAAATTCCACATTAGGTAGGTTTTCCATTCGTCTACCGAAATATCCTTGCTGAGCTGACTAAGTCCTGCGATAAATTCCTTCTGGCCGATGTTAATATCACCTGGCTCAGGAAGGCCGATTTCATTAAAATATAAAGCCCAGTCAAAATTTGGAGAAACGGTTGTCAGTGTTTCCAGGTCCATTTTATTAAAATTGGCTACCGGGTCACGAAGTTCTGTTCTGGTTTTTGAATTTTTTGCGATGGCAGTTTCAACCTTTAACACTGTTTCAGCGTTACTTTTAGCCATTTCGGGATTGTCACCTTTCAGGATGAACATTTTGGTAAGGTGATCGAGGTATTTGGCGCGAAGCTCTGCTGATCGTTCATCATCACTCAGGTAATAGCTCACATCGGGGAGTCCGATTCCGCCCTGATAGAAGTTCACAATCTCCATGCTGCTGTTCGACTGATCGGCAGAGGAATACACGTAAAAGAGAGGATATTCTCCTTTGCGGTGCATCTGACCGATAAACTGTTGAACTTGTTCAATGGTTTTGATGGCTTCAATTTCGGCTATTTCATTTTCGATGACCTTCACGCCCAGTTGGTTGATGCGGGCGGTGTCCATCCCACTGTTATACAGGTCACGGATTTTCTGGTTAACACTTCCCTCAACGGCAGATTTGTCGGCAGATACTTCCTCAACGAGTGCTTTGAGTTGTTTTTGGTTGTTTTCGTACAAGATGGTGAATGCGCCGTACTGGCTGTATTCGGCCGGAATTTCTGTGTTTTTCATCCAGGTACCGTTCACAAACCTGAAAAAATCATCTCCGGGCAGTACATCTAAATCCATGTTGGCCAAATCAATGGCCGGGGTTACAGGTGCTTTCTTCATAGTTGATTCATTGTTGCATGAGCTCACACACCCCAAAAGTCCGATGGCGAGTGTGAAAATTAAAAGTTTTTTCATTCGATGGTTATATTATTCATGAGTAAAATGGGTGAGGTCTGTTGGTTGTCTCAGAAATAATCATCCTGAGGGGACAAGAGACGCCACCGGTTGCGATTCCGTTTAATCCGGGAGGGCAAAATTACAAAACTTGTTACAGCATGTTGACCTTCACCACTATTTTTAGGGAATAATCTTATGGTCAGACAGGATTATCTGTTACCTGATGATGTCGGGTGTGAATTTTGTTGTTATTTTTGTCGCGATGAGGAGAAGCTATTTCGTTTATTCATTGGGATCGCAAGGCTATTTCATTGGAATTCAATCCGTAATTTTACCGGTGTTCATTTTTATTTCTATTCACCTTTTTTCGCAGGAAACTCCTGAATGGAAAGAGGTTCGCGAAAGCAATGGAATTAAAGCGTACGTGATGAAAGTGCCTGACATGGCACAAAAGCGGGTTAAGGTGGAGACAGTGACTGAGTCGAGTTTGTCGGCTTTGGTGGCACTAATGACCGATGCCTCTCGACATAAGGATTGGGTTTATGCCAACATTTATGCTGAAATTGTAGAACAGACCGATGCTTACAACTGGGTTTATTACGGCCGCAGCGATGCTCCCTGGCCTGTTAGCGACCGCGATGTGGTAACACGGGTACACATGCTCCAAAATCCTGTAACCAAAGAGGTAGTGTTTGAGTCAGTTGGTGAGCCTGCCTATCTGGCTGATTGCGAGGATTATGTCAGGATTCCCATGCTTCATGCCATCTGGCGCTTTACACCGCTGGGCGAAGGAAAGGTGAAAGTGGCTTTTGAGCTGCTGCTCGACCTGGGAGGGAATATGCCTGGCTGGGTTATTAACCTGGCCGCAACCAAAGGGCCTTACAACTCGCTTAAAGATTTTATCGATCTGGCCCATCAGGAGCCTTATTCCAACGCCTCTGTGGCTCATATTAAAGAACCGCGTTGGTGAGTGAGGGGGCTGGTAGCAGTTAGCTATTGGCTTTTGGCTTAGTTTACAGGTTAATTATGAGGTGTTTATTCATAAGCTAACGCCTAAAGTTTAAGGTAACAGGACAAAATTGTCATTGTATATTAGAACAAAATAGCATAACTCAGGTTTCACATGTTGATTTATCTTATTAAATCACTTTATCTTATTTTTTTCCAAATGGAATACTTCATTTACAATAGATTATGTATCCATTTCCTTCATAATTAATATGTTGTAAAACACTGAGAATCCTCTGTGTACCTCTGTGATTTCTCTGTGTTACTTTGTGAAATAATTTTTAGCCATGTCACGAAGGTGCAAGGAGATTTCAGGAAGTTACACGGAG
>DJVY01000147.1 GCA_002440885.1 Bacteroidales bacterium UBA6244 | reverse complement strand
GTAAGAATAAGAATTGGAGATTAGTAGAAATTATTGAAAGGGCTAAATAACCATGATACAACAAGAATCAAGAATGGCTGTTGCAGATAACAGCGGAGCTAAAGAAGTACTTTGTATTCGTGTGCTCGGTGGAACAAAACGCCGCTATGCCTCCATTGGCGACAAAGTTGTCGTTTCTGTTAAAAGTGCCATGCCGTCAGGCAATATAAAAAAAGGTGCCGTGGCCAAGGCTGTTGTGGTAAGAACCAAAAAGGAAATCAGAAGAAATGACGGGTCCTATATCCGTTTCGACGACAATGCAGTTGTGCTGCTGAACGCTGCCGGCGAAATGATGGGAACACGCATTTTTGGTCCTGTGGCCCGCGAACTGCGCGAAAAGCAATATATGAAAATAGTATCACTGGCACCTGAAGTGCTTTAACATCGAAGGAGACAAAGTTATGGCTAAGTTGCACATAAAAAAAGGAGACAACGTAAAAGTGATCTCCGGAAATAGTAAAGGTCAAACAGGACGCGTTCTGGTTGTCGATGTCGAAAAGGAAAGAGCTGTAGTAGAGGGTGTTAATTTGGTTAGTAAGCACTCCAAACCGTCTACCAAAAATCCGAAAGGCGGCATCCTAAAGCAAGAAGCTCCAGTTCATATTTCAAATCTGTTGATTCTGGATAAAGCTGGAAATCCTACCCGTATTGGCTATCAAATTGATGAGAAAACGGGAAAAAAAGTTCGTATATCAAAAAAAACAGGGGAGGTTATTAAGTAATGAACGATCAACCTAGATTACATAAGAAATACAATGAGGAAATCATCCCGAATTTAACTAAACAGTTTAGTTATAAAACCGTGATGCAGGTTCCCAAGCTCGTTAAAATCTCTTTAAACCAGGGAATTAGCGCAGCGCTTACGGATAAAAAACTCATTGAGACAGGTGTGGCTGAAATGTCGGCTATTACAGGTCAAAAAGCTGTTCCTACTATCTCCAAACGCGACGTTAGTAATTTTAAGTTGCGTAAAGGTAACGCCATTGGTGTGCGTGTAACCCTTAGAGGAAAGAAAATGTATGAGTTCCTTGACAGGCTCGTTTCTGTTTCCTTGCCGCGCGTTCGCGACTTTAACGGGATCAGCGATAAGGGCTTCGATGGAAGGGGCAACTACTCTTTCGGTGTAACCGAACAATTGATTTTCCCTGAAATTGACATCGATAAAGTAAGTAAAATCAACGGAATGGATATCACCATCGTTACTACTGCTGAATCTGATGCAGAAGCGTTTGCACTACTTAAAGAATTTGGATTACCATTTAAAAATCAAAAAAAATAATTACTCATGGCAAAAGAGTCGATGAAAGCGCGCGAGCGTAAAAGACAAAGAATGGTGGAACAATATGCAGAAAAGCGTGCTGCACTGAAACAAGCCGGTGATTATGCTGCACTACAGAAATTGCCCCGTAATGCTTCTCCGGTAAGGTTACACAACCGTTGTCAATTGTCCGGAAGACCAAAAGGCTATATGAGACAATTTGGTATCTCACGTATCAATTTTAGGGAAATGGCTCTTGCAGGGCTTATTCCCGGAATCAAAAAAACCAGTTGGTAAATTAACGAATTAAAAAGAATTATCAGATGATAACCGATCCAATTGCAGACTATTTGACCCGTCTAAGGAATGCTGTAGCAGCCAAACATCGTATGGTGGAGGTTCCTGCTTCAAACATTAAAAAGAGCATTACCAAAATCCTTTTTGAAAAGGGGTACATCCTGAATTATAAATTTGAGGAAGATCAGGTGCAGGGAAATATTAAAATCGCATTGAAATACCATCCGGTGACTAAAATGCCTGCCATCCGTAGCCTGGAGCGCGTTTCAAAACCGGGACTACGTCAATATGTAAATTCAGATGAACTACCCCGAGTAATTAATGGCCTTGGAATCGCCATTTTATCAACTTCGAAAGGTGTAATCACCGATAAAGAAGCCCGGAATTTGAACGTGGGTGGTGAAGTTATTTGTTATGTTAGTTAATACAGGAGAAAAGTAAATGTCACGAATAGGAAAATTACCCATAAGTATCCCACAAGGTGTCGAAGTGTTGGTTTCAGACACAAATGTGGTTACCGTTAAAGGAAAACTCGGACAGCTCCAGCAAGAGATCGATGCAACACTTAAGGTCAGCATGGAGAATAATCAGCTGACTCTGGAACGTACTTCTGAGCATCCTGATGCCAATGCCAAACATGGGCTCTATCGTTCGTTGATCAGTAACATGGTTCACGGCGTGTCGGAAGGCTACACTGTAGTACAAGAGTTGGTAGGCGTCGGTTACAAGGCTGAAGCAAAAGGTCAGTTATTGGAGCTTTCACTCGGATATTCTCACCATATTATCCTTCAGCTTCCCGATGAAGTAAAAGTGGAAACTGTGGCTGAAAGAGGTAAAGTGCCCATGATCAAGCTTTCTTCATTCGATAAGCAATTGCTCGGTCAGGTAGCTGCCAAAATCCGGTCAATGCGTAAACCTGAGCCATACAAAGGTAAAGGTATTCGATTCCAGGGTGAAGAGTTAAGGAAAAAGGCTGGTAAGGCTGGTGATAAGAAGTAACATTTTTGATCTAAACAGGTAAAAAGTTTTATAATGAGTACAAAGAATAAGAAAGCATCTCGCAGAATACGGATCAAGATGAGAATACGGAAGACCGTTACCGGAACTCCCGAAAGACCTCGCATGAGTGTGTACAGAAGTAACAAACAGATATATGTGCAGTTGATCGATGATATGTCTGGCCGTAGTCTGGTGGCAGCCTCATCGCACGAAACCGCTGATGCTGATAGCAAGGTTACTAAAACAGAGCAGGCTGCTTTGGTAGGAAAGAAAATCGCTGAAAAAGCTATTGCCGCTGGATTCAGCAGTGTGGTTTTCGACAGAAACGGATATTTGTATCATGGCAGAATTAAATCATTAGCTGATGCTGCCCGTGAAGGCGGACTTAAATTTTAAAGTATTATGGCAAACGCAAACGTTAAACGTGTAAAATCCAGTGAAATAGAGTTTAAAGACCGACTGGTAAGCATACAAAGAGTAACAAAGGTTACAAAAGGAGGCCGTACCTTCAGCTTCTCGGCAATTGTTGTTGTAGGCAACGAAAATGGCGTAGTAGGCTATGGTCTGGGTAAAGCCAAAGAGGTTACTTCTGCTATCGCGAAAGGGATAGATGATGCCAAAAAGCACCTGATAAAAGTTCCTGTTATGAAGGGAACTCTGCCTCATGAGCAAATTGGAAAGTATAGCGGAGCCCGGGTTTATATTCAACCTGCCGCTCCTGGTACAGGCGTAATTGCCGGTGGAGCTATGCGTGCAGTGCTTGAAAGCGTTGGTGTAACCGATGTATTGGCCAAATCAAAAGGATCATCAAATCCTCACTCTGTTGTCAAAGCTACCATCGATGCCTTGGCTAAATTGAGAGATCCTTTTACAGTTGCCCAGGTTAGAGGTGTGGAATTGGAAACAGTTTTTAACGGATAAAAAGATATCAGAGCGATGAAGAAAGTTAGGATTACCCAAGTTCGCAGTGCAATAAACCGCCCCAAAAGACAGAAATTAACTCTGGCAGCTTTAGGTTTGAAAAAATTGCATAATGCCAAAGAGCATGATGCGACGCCGCAAATACTTGGAATGATAGATAAAGTGAAACACTTACTCAAAGTAGAAGAAATTTAAAAGTAAAAACAATGGATTTAAGTAATCTTAAACCTGCAGAAGGGTCTGTTAAAAACAGAAAAAGGATTGGGAGAGGACAAGGTTCCGGACGTGGTGGCACTTCTACTAAAGGCCACAAAGGAGCTCAGTCTAGATCCGGATATAAAAGCAAACCGGGATTCGAAGGAGGTCAAATGCCTTTGTACCGTAGGTTGCCAAAGTTTGGTTTTAAAAATATCAACAGAAAAGAATACCGCGGCATCAATATTGCAGCACTCCAAAAACTGGCAGATGAAAAAGGTCTGACTACTATTGACCAGCAAGTTTTAATCGAAAACGGACTGGCTCAAAAGAAGGACATGATCAAAATTTTAGGTGTGGGTGTGCTGAGTGCTAAACTTGCAGTTACAGCCCATGGGTTTACCAAAGCTGCACAAGAGGCTATCGAGGCTCAAGGCGGAACTGTTACAAAAATCTAAGATTGAATGAAAAAATTATTCGAAACCTTACGGAACATTAATAAGATTGAGGAGCTGAGAAACCGCATTCTTTATACATTGGGGATTATTTTAATCTACCGTCTGGGCTCATATATCACCTTGCCAGGTGTCGATCCAAATATGTTGGCCAATCTTCAAAGCCAGGGTAGCAGCGGATTGATGGGGCTTCTGAATATGTTCTCCGGAGGCGCATTCTCTAATGCTTCGATTTTTGCTCTGGGTATTATGCCTTACATTTCTGCCTCCATCGTCATCCAGCTTTTAGGAATGGCGATACCCTATTTTCAACGCCTACAGCGTGAAGGGGAAAGTGGACGTAGAAAAATCAACCAGATTACGCGCTATCTTACCGTAATTATCGTTGCATTGCAGGCTCCAGGTTATATCGCTAATATTGTTTCTCAGTTGCCATCAGAGGCTATCACTCCTTTTAGTGCAGCAGTAACAACTCCTCCATTGTTTTTCTGGGTGAGTTCAACAATTATTCTTATAGCTGGTACGCTGTTTGTTATGTGGCTTGGCGAAAAAATTACTGATAAAGGAATTGGCAATGGCATCTCATTAATCATTATGATTGGTATTATTGCCCGATTGCCCAGTTCACTCGTTCAGGAATTTGTATCGAAAATGAGTGCCGTTGGTGGTGGATTGGTGTATTTCCTGGTGGAATTGGTTATTTTAATATTTGTTATACTCTTCACTATCCTGCTGGTTCAGGGAACAAGACGTGTTCCTATTCAATATGCCAAAAGGATTGTTGGGAATAAACAGTATGGCGGTGTACGTCAGTATTTACCGCTAAAAGTAAATTCAGCTGGTGTTATGCCAATCATTTTTGCACAGGCTATCATGTTCTTACCTATCACACTTGTGGGGTTTGCACAGTCGGAGTCACTTTCAGGATTTGCAGCTGCTTTTGCTGATTATACGGGGTTTTGGTATAACTTAACATTCTTTGTTATGATTATTGCCTTTACCTATTTTTATACTGCCATTACCATTAATCCCAACCAAATGGCCGAGGATCTAAAGAAAAATGGCGGATTCATTCCCGGCATAAAACCTGGAAAAAAGACAGCTGATTATCTCGACAATATCCTGTCGCGCATAACTCTTCCAGGTTCTATATTCTTAGGTGTGATTGCAATTATGCCTGCGTTTGCTCAGATAGCCGGAGTTAATAGTGGTTTTGCTCAGTTTTATGGAGGTACCAGCCTGCTTATTTTAGTAGGTGTTGTTCTGGATACCTTACAGCAGATTGAAAGTTATTTGTTGATGCGTCACTACGACGGGCTGACCAAATCAGGTCGGATAAAGGGACGTTCATCAACCTTTAATATGTAATAATTGATTCGTTAGATGATTTATATTAAAACTGACGAAGAGGTTGAAATTCAAAGACAGAGTTCTTTACTTGTTGGAAAAACTTTAGCTGAAGTGGCGAAAATCCTTCGGCCTGGTGTAAGCACTAAAGCGTTGGACTCCCTTGCGGAAGAATTTATTCGTGATCATGGTGCTATTCCTGGTTTTAAAGGTTACGGTGGTTTTCCGGGTAGCTTGTGCATATCATTAAATGATGAAGTGGTGCATGGAATACCCGGTGAGAGAGAAATAAAAGATGGAGACATCGTTTCGATTGACTGCGGAACCCTGATGAATGGATTTTATGGCGATTCGGCCTATACTTTTGGTGTAGGAGAGATCAGCCAGGACGAAGCCGATTTACTTGACCGAACCAAAGAATCGCTTTATTTGGCTATAGCCCAAGCGGTTGTCGGAAAGCGAATTGGCGATGTGGGAAATGCCGTTCAATCCTTCGTGGAAGGATTCGGGTATTCAGTAGTACGCGAATTGGTTGGGCATGGTGTAGGTCGTCATTTACATGAAAAGCCGGAAGTGCCTAATTACGGACGAAAAGGTACCGGCGTAAAGCTAAAGTCAGGCATGTGTCTGGCCATTGAGCCCATGGTTAACCTTGGAGTTAAAGAGGTTAAACAGGATCGGGATGGTTGGACAATAAGAACAGCCGATGGGAAACCGTCTGCACATTTTGAGCACGACATTGTGGTGCGTGAGAATAGAGCAGATATTCTATCGACCTTTGAATATATTGAGGAAGTAATTATAAAAAATAGTAATTTGTATGGCTAAACAGCAGTCGATTGAACAGGATGGAACCGTAGTGGAGTCACTTGGTAATGCCATGTTTCGTGTTGAACTCGAAAATGGACATGTGATTACCGCGCATATCTCTGGAAAGATGCGCATGCACTACATAAAAATTCTCCCTGGCGATCGTGTTAAACTCGAAATGTCACCATACGATTTATCAAAAGGAAGAATAACATTTAGATACAAATAGTAGCAACGATGAAAATTAGAGCATCCATCAAAAAAAGAACACCTGACGATAAAATTGTTCGTCGAAAAGGAAGATTGTATATTATTAACAAAAAAAATCCCAAGTTTAAACAAAGACAAGGGTAACCTGGGATCGATTTAATATTAAAAGAAAAGTTATGGCTAGAATTGCTGGAGTAGACATCCCAAACAACAAAAGAGGTGAAATCGCATTGACATATATTTATGGCATTGGTCGTAACACCGCTCAAAAGATTTTAACGGAGGCTGGTATCAACAGGGATACAAAAGCCCAGGATTGGACGGATGAAGAGCAAAATACAATCCGTAATATCATCGGTTCTATCAAGGTAGAGGGTGAGTTGCGTTCAGAGATCCAAGTGAATATTAAACGATTGATGGACATTGGTACATACAGGGGAATCAGACATCGTATTGGTTTGCCTTTGCGTGGCCAAACTACCAAGAATAATGCCCGAACCCGTAAGGGACGCAAGAAAACTGTTGCTAACAAGAAGAAAGCTACTAAGTAGAAAATAAATTATTTCATAGTCTAGTTACATAATTATGGCAAAAAGGACCAGAGTTACAAAAAAGAGAGTAGTAAAAATAGATCCAATCGGACGGGCCTATGTACAAGCTACATTTAATAACATTATTGTTTCTTTAACCAATGATGGAGGTCAGGTTATTTCTTGGGCTTCTGCCGGGAAAATGGGCTTCAAAGGTTCAAAGAAAAATACTCCGTATGCTGCCCAAATGGCAGCACAGGATTGTTCTAAAGTAGCCTACGATTTGGGTTTACGTAAGGTGAAAGTGTATGTAAAAGGTCCTGGCTCCGGTCGAGAGTCAGCTATTCGTACTATTCATTCTTCAGGAATCGAAGTAACTGAAATTGTTGATGTTACTCCCATGCCCCACAACGGCTGTCGACCCCCTAAAAGAAGAAGAGTATAATTACATTGCTAACGTTTAACCGACAAATTATCTAAAAAATGGCAAGATATATCGGACCAAAATCCAAAATTGCACGAAAATTTAATGAGCCCATTTATGGTGCTGATAAATACCTTGATAAAAAGGCATTTCCACCCGGACAACATGGCGCTGCCAAGAAAAGAAGAAAACAGTCTGAATATGGCATCCAGCTCCAGGAAAAGCAAAAAGCTAAGTATACCTATGGTATTCTGGAGCGTCAGTTTAGAAATATTTTCGCTGTAGCGAACCGTAAAAAGGGTATCACCGGTGAAAACCTCCTCAAACTTATCGAAGCGCGTCTCGACAATACTGTGTATCGCTTAGGTATATCGCCTTCTCGTTCGGGTGCGCGACAACTGGTTTCTCATCGCCATATTACTGTAAATGGACATGTGGTGAATGTACCCAGCTATACACTGAAAGAGGGTGACCTGGTTGGGGTACGTGAAAAATCCAAAAGTCTCGTTTCAATTACCGATTCTTTGGCCAGTGCACATAAAAGCTTTTCATGGCTTGAATGGGATTCGCAAAAAATGCAGGGAAAATTCCTGAACTATCCCCAACGCGATGAAATTCCTGAAAACATCAAGGAACAGCTCATTGTGGAGTTGTATTCTAAGTAAAATTATTTGACTTACTGATTATTAATAGCTAAAGATATATTATGGCAATTCTAGCATTTCAAAAGCCCGATAAGGTGGTGATGAACGAAGCCGATGAATTCCACGGGTTATTTGAGTTTAGACCCCTGGAACCCGGTTTTGGAATCACCATTGGCAATGCCCTCAGAAGAATTTTATTGTCCTCACTCGAAGGATTTGCTATCACCTCGATTCGTATCGATGGTGTAGTACACGAGTTTTCTACCATTAAAGGTGTTGTTGAAGATGTTACTGAGATCGTTTTGAATCTGAAAAAAATTCGGTTTAAACCGCAAATACAAAATGAGTTCAGCGAAAAAGTAAATATCATTATTGGTGATCAGGAAGTTTTTAAGGCTGGCGATATCAATAAGTTTCTCTCAGTTTTTCAGGTTCTGAATCCGGATGAGGTGATTTGTCACCTTGATCCAACCGTGAAATTGAGCATGGAACTCAACATAGCCAAAGGTCGCGGTTATGTTCCCGCTGAGGAGAACTCCGACCCTGATGCTTTACTGGGAACTATCGCTGTCGACTCTATCCACACACCGATAAAAAATGTGAAATACAGCGTTGAGAATTATCGGGTTGAGCAAAAAACAGACTACGAAAAGCTCTTAATGGATATTCAGACAGATGGATCAATTCATCCGAAAGATGCACTGAAAGAAGCGGCCAAAATATTAATTCATCATTTTATGTTGTTTTCTGATGAGAAAATTACACTCGAAACAGAAGAACGGTCTGTTAATGAGGAATTTGATGAAAACACACTGCATATCCGCCAACTGCTTAAATCGCGCTTGGTTGATCTGGATCTGTCAGTGCGTGCACTCAACTGTCTGAAGGCTGCTGATGTAGAAACATTAGGCGAGCTGGTGGCATACAACAGGAATGATTTACTGAAATTTAGAAATTTTGGAAAAAAATCACTTGCTGAACTTGATCAGTTGGTTGATGCCAAAGGCCTGGAGTTCGGTATGAATATTGCAAAGTATAAATTAGATAAGGATTAAGCGAGATGAGACATAGAAAGAGTTTTAATCATTTAGGAAGAAATAGTTCGCACCGTAAAGCTATGCTGTCGAACATGGCCACTTCATTGATTATGCATAAAAGAATTAATACCACTCTGGCCAAAGCAAAAGAATTGAGATCTTATGTTGAACCTTTGATTACAAGTTCTAAAGAAGACACCACCCACTCAAGAAGAATGGTTTTCAGCTTGTTGCAAGATAAAGAGGCCGTTACCGAGTTGTTTCGTGAGGTATCTCCTAAAGTAGCCGACAGACCAGGTGGGTACACCAGAATTATAAAAATGGGACGTCGTCTGGGTGATAGCGCTGATATGGCTATGATTGAGCTTGTGGATTTCAATGAATTAATGCTGAGTGACAAGGGTGATGCAAAAGCTAAGAAAACACGCCGCCGTCGCAGCACAGCCAAGGCATCAACTGCACCTGAAGCACCTAAAGCGGTGAAAGAGGAAACTGTCGTAGAAGCTGCTCCAGAACCAACAAATGAAGCCGACAGTTCGGTTGACGACAATAAGGATAATGAGATTGTAAAGGAATAGCACTACGCAAACGTTTTAAACGGTGTTGCTTGTTTTTCGCAATCCGGTTAAGAAGTTAAATAGTTTAAAAAAAGAGGTTTTGAATGTTTCAAAACCTCTTTTTGTTTTTGCAGCAGGCGTTTTTTGTCTAGTTTTGCTCTGTTAATTTTAAAATAGAATTATGAGTCAAATACAAAGTATTCATGGAAGACAGATATTGGATTCCAGAGGAAACCCCACAGTAGAGGTTGATGTGTATACAACTTCCGGAATCGTTGGTCGTGCCGCTGTACCTTCAGGTGCATCAACAGGTGTACACGAAGCCGTTGAGTTGCGCGATGAGGATAAAAGTGTTTACATGGGAAAAGGTGTTCTGAAAGCAGTTCAAAATGTGAACAACATCTTATCCGACGAGTTAAACGGCTACTACGTCACCGATCAGGTAGAAATAGACCAACGCATGATCGAAATAGATGGGACTCCAAACAAAGCCAATCTGGGTGCAAATGCAATCTTGGGTGTTTCCCTCGCAGTTGCCCATGCGGCAGCGCAGGTTACCAACCAACAACTATTTAGGTACATCGGTGGAGTTAATGCGCGTACTTTGCCTATTCCTATGATGAATATCCTCAATGGCGGATCACATGCTGACAACAGTATCGATTTTCAGGAGTTTATGATTATGCCGGTAGGGGCTAAAAGCTTTCGTCAGGCCATTCAAATGGGGGCTGAGGTTTTTCATCATCTGAAATCTGTACTTAAAAAATCTGGTCATTCAACCAATGTAGGTGATGAAGGGGGCTTTGCTCCTAATCTCAGCTCCAACGAAGAAGCGATTAAAGTCATTCTGGAAGCAATCGATAAAGCAGGTTATAAAGCAGGTGACGATATTTTTATTGCCCTTGACCCGGCATCATCGGAATACTATTTACCTGAAGAAAATGTGTACCACCTCAAATGGTCAACAGGTGAAAAACTTACGCCAGCCGAAATGGTTGACTATTGGGACAATTGGGCTAAAAAGTATCCCATTATTTCCATTGAAGATGGTATGGCAGAAGATGATTGGGATGGTTGGAAATTGATGACTGATAAAATGGGAAGTAGGATACAGTTGGTTGGCGATGATCTTTTCGTAACCAATACAGCACGTCTTAAAGAAGGTATTAGCAAAGGAGTGGCCAATTCAATTCTTATAAAGGTTAACCAAATAGGTACACTTACCGAAACTATTGAGGCTGTTAATCTGGCAACCAATAACAGTTATACTTCTGTTATGAGTCACCGATCAGGCGAAACCGAAGATGTAACTATCGCCGATTTGGCAGTCGCGCTTAACACTGGTCAAATCAAAACCGGGTCTGCTAGCAGAACGGATAGGATTGCAAAATACAATCAACTGCTGAGAATTGAAGAAATACTAGGTGATTCTGCTTTCTTTCCAGGAAAAAGTTTTAAGTACAACCGTTAATTTTTTGCATTTATTTCAGCGAAAGACCTTGTCGTTGCAAAGCGATGAGGTTTTTTTTTGGGGGGGATAAAACAGGTCACTTGACCAAGAAACGACGAATAATACTCTTGAATTAGAAAAGATAGAATGCAATCAGGTATAAAGCCTGGATATTTTGATTTGTAAATATCAGAAAATTAAAGCATTAAAAAATCACCAATAAATTTTCAATTTTTTTCAATAAAAGTACTTGTCAGATTGAAAAACATGTTTACTTTTGCACTCCCAAAACGGAACAACGGTAAAGGTTGGATCGGGAAAGGGGAAGTTCTAAAAGAGGTTGAGTAATGTTTTATTAAGGAGTTTGCCGAGAGGGAACAGAGGGAAGGATTTGGTGCAAAAAAAGATTTAAAAAAAATCTAAAAAAAGTTGCACAGGAAGAAATAAGCATTACTTTTGCAGCCCCGTTTGAGGCGAAAGAAAAGGAGAGAAGAGCGCGGGATTAGAAAGAGAAAAGAGAATCGCTTAAAGCGAGAGTTCATAGACATAATGAAGCCAAGCCAAGTAAAGGAAAAGAAAAAACCTTGTTTTAAACAAGAGAGTCAATTACTTTGTCGGGATCTAACAGCATATACAAATATTCTTTTGAAAAAAAGGACAAACAATATACTATGAAGAGTTTGATCCTGGCTCAGGATGAACGCT
>DJVY01000039.1 GCA_002440885.1 Bacteroidales bacterium UBA6244 | reverse complement strand
CAGTATTTCGAGATGAGTTATCAGCTTTTTATGTTGCCTGCCTGGGCCGGAAACCTGAATAAAAGACTTTCGAAAATGCACAAAATTCACTTTATGGATTACGGCGTTCTTCAAGCTGTTCTTCAAAAAAGAGGGCGAATGACCGGAAATGAGTTTGAGAGTACGCTGGTTACGGAAATGCTTAAACAAATCAAAAACTATCAAATTCGGGCAGAAATGTTCCACTTACGCACGCATGACGGCAAGGAAGTTGATCTGCTGATTGAGCAGGAAGACGGCTTCTATGCTTTTGAAATTAAACAAAGTGAAAAAATTGACGCATCAGATGCGCGACACCTGCGGGGTCTGGAATCCTTGCTCAACAAACCCCTTAAAAAGTCCTTTATCCTTTCGGCTGACCCACGCACCCAACTGTTTCACGATGGAAAGGTGATTGCAGTGCATTTTGCCATGTTCTTAGGCTAAGTTTAATACTTAAATCTGTAAGGGTTTTTATGCTTATTTTTCAATGAGTATAAATTACCACCTCACTTGAATTATACAGGCAAATAAATCTTACCTTGTGCGCCTTATGAAGCTACATGTAACATTACTATTATTCTGTTTATGCCAAGTGCTTCCGGCACAACAGCCACCTCTTTCCATCGATAGCCTGAAGTTGCAGTGGGCACACCACACCAACGACACCCTGCGGTTGAAATCACTAAAAAGCCTTTCGCAGGCGTTTAGGTCTGAAAACATCGATTCAGCTTTGCTTTATGCCCATAGTATGCTCGACTTGGCCGAAGAAAAAAGCAATTTGTATTACACCGCCGATGCTTGTGATGTACTGAGCAATATCTACGAAAGTGCAGGCAGTTTGCAAAAAAGCATCGATTTAACCGTCCGTGCAAAAGAAATTAGCCAACAAATGAACGACCAACTGGGTGTCATCTATTTTGCCACTAATCTGGGCAGCTTGTACATGAAGATGGGACGCTATTTTGAGGCTTTGCAGCATTTTGATGAAGTGAAAATGATGGGTGAGCAGATCAAACGCCCCGATCGTGTGGCCGCGGCACTGAACAACATGGGAGCGGTGTTTCATTACCTGGGCGACGACCAAACTGCTCTCGACTATTTCATAAAATCGTATGAACTTCGCAAAATCAACAACCTGACTGAAAAGCTGGCCTACTCGCTCAACAACATAGGTGCAGTTTATTCAAAATATGGCAATTACACCGAAGCTTTGGCCTATCACAAAAAAGCACTCGAAACAGCCACCGATCAATCGGATAAATACAGTTTTTTAGTGGCATTGATCAATCTGGGGCTCGATTACGATTTCTTAAATCAGGCCGATTCATCGCTGGTTTACTACCAAAAGGCGCTGGACGAAGCCCTGAGGCAAGAGGACGAAACTTCGCGGGCGCATGTGCTGGAGCGCATGGGTGCGGTGTACGAAAAACAACATCAAACCCAAAAAGCCAAAGCATTGCTCCTGGAGGCTTTGGAAATAAGTGAAGCCACAGGAAACAAATACGATCTGGCAGCTTTTTCCAACTCGCTGGGAATGATGTACATGGCCGAAAACCGGTTGTCAAAAGCCCTGCCATTGCTTACCCGTGCCCTGAACCTGGCCACCGAAATCAATGCCGGAAAAGTGGTGATAGATGCCTATAAATCGCTTAGCCAGTATTATTACCTGACTTCCAATCCAACCCAAGCGTATGTCTATCAACAACTTTACGAAAAGGCCAAAGATTCGGCCTACCTCGCCGAAACCAACCTGAAAATTGCCAACCTGAAAAACCAATTCGAACTCAACCAAAAACTCGACGAACTGGAATTGAAAAACCTGGAACTGGATTCGGAGAAAAAAACCAGCCACGGTCGTCTCACCGCCCTGTATATCTCAGGTATTGCAGCGGTAATGTTACTTATCTTACTGATTTACATTGCCTTATTGTACCGTAAAATTCGTTATCAAAACCACCTTATCGGCGAAAGCGAAAAGAAAGTAAACGAACTACTTGTTCAGGAAAAGGAACTTAACAAGGTGAAAAGTCAGATGATTTCTACCGTGAACCACGAGTTTCGTACCCCCATGGCCATTATTTCGTCCAATACCCAATTGCTCAGGGATTATTTTGAAGAGATGGATTCGTCGATGAGGACAGATACTTTGAGATACATTTCAGGGGGTGTGGACAATTTATTAACGATGCTCAAAAATTTTGAAATGCTCGACAGCAAAACCATCCTGGAGTTTAAACCCATAGCTGTGGATTTGAATCAGTTATTTCAAAAATTGGTGAACGAACTTCATACCTTACCCGAGTACCGTTCCAGAATCGTGTTAATCAACCTCCTCAACCAACAAAAAGTCATCGTCGATCCGCAGCTAATCACCCACATTGTCCGCAATTTGCTCATCAATGCCTTAAAATTTTCAGGAAACAAAGCCGTTGAGTTGAAAGTGGAGCAAACCCCTGAAAACAAGATTGTCTTGCATGTATTCGATCGTGGGATTGGCATGTCGGACGAAGACGTGAGGAGAGTTTTTGAACACTTCCATCGGGGAGCCAACGCCCAGGCCATTAAAGGAACCGGAGTGGGTATGTCGGTAGTAAAGCGTTGTGTGGAACTACATTCGGGAACCATCGAAATAAAAAGTGAGTTGAAGTTGGGCACCACAATTGGTGTATTTTTGCCTTTTGGCGAGGTAAATGAATGAAAACATGGGGACTTTAAAACAGATATTGCTTATTGAGGACGATGTGGCATTGGCCGGAACCATTAAAAACTACCTGACCATCAAAGGTTTTGAAGTAGTACATGCCGAAAACGGGGCGTTGGGGATACAACAGGCCTTTTCCAAAACACCCCTGGCCATTATTTGCGACATTAACATCCCCGTAGTAGATGGTTATCAGGTATTTAAAATCCTTAGCGAATCGCCTGCCACCTACGCCATTCCGTTCATTTTCCTAACGGCAAAAACATCTCCCTCCGAAATCCGAGTGGGCATGCAATTGGGGGTAGATGACTACCTTACCAAACCTTTCGAGCTCAACGACCTCTTGAATGCGCTCAATACCCGTATTCATAAGCGGGATAAATTGCTTCAGGCCAACGAAGATAAATTCATGAGCCTGGTGAACAACAGTCCGCACGCCGTGTTTATTTGTCAAGACAACCATTTTATTGTGGTGAACAGAAAGTTGAGCGACCTGACCGGATATTCGCAGGTAGAACTTGAAGAAACGGGATTGACCCATCTGGCCAATGAGGCCGACCGCGCCAAACTCACCCTCCGCATGCAACAATGCGTGGCCAATCACGAAAAGGAGTTTTCGATGGAGTTTTCATTGCGCGACAAATGGAAAAAACAAATACAGGTGAAACTCATGGGCGGATTTTCCTATTTCAAAGGCCGTGACTGTTTGGTGGGCACGCTGATCAACCTGAGCAGCGGTCAGTACGCGTTAAGCGATATCGCCTTGAGCAGTAAGGATCTGGAAGAATTGGGTAAGGCCATCGAGCTGTTTTCGTCCGATTACAATATCATCTCAAAAAGTCTGGTGGAAAAGCTCTCCCAAATATTCCGAAAGGATGAGCATAGCGCTGAGCCTACTTCCGACGAAGTAGAACTTTCGGGACGCGAAAAAGATGTGCTACGAGAAATTTGCACCGGAAAATCCACCCACGAAATCGCCGAGAGCCTGTTTATCAGCGAGCGCACCGTAGAAAAACACCGGGCCGCCATCGTTCAAAAAACCAACGCCAAAAACATGATCGAAGCGGTGATTTATGCCATTAGGCATAGGTTGGTTGGGGTGTGAGGGGGTAATCCCTACCACCCCAACCCCCAATCAATAAACCTGAACCTTGTACAGAGGGGTTATCCTTTGATTGCCAACGGTAAATTCCAGAAAATACAAGCCGGGCTTTTGGTCAGAAAGGTTGATGAAAAAGTCAAGGCTGTTTTCGGATAACTCCTTGATTCTTTGTCCTAATGAATTGTAAATCACCACTTTTTGAACAGGATTTGTTGAGTTTATCCTCATTAGTCCGTTTGTTGGATTTGGCGAAACGGTAAGGGTTGAGGTCGGGGTTTTTTGTTGAATGGCCAAACCGGTAATTTGGTAGCAGGATGAGGTATCCTGACAATCGTCAACCGTTAGGATCACTGCATAGTTTCCATTTTCCTGAGGGGTAAAACTTTGTTGTATAGCCCCGTTTATCCAGGCATATCCCGCATCACACTTTACCCATTGATAGGTCGCACCGGAAAGGTTTGCCGTGAGGGTATTGTTAATCAGGCTAACGCCGGTATCAATGGAAATGATGGTCAGTTCGATGGTAATAAGGCTGTCGCAGCCTGCCGCATTGGGGATGGTATCGAAGTAAGTACCCGAAATTGTCCAAATCGAATGGCCACTTGGCGATTCATATGCCTCGCAGGCACTTACCATTAGGGTGCCATACGATTCTTCACAGTTGTTGAGTTTATGGATGAAGATGCTATTTCCACCACCTGAAGTCATAGTAAACACGCCCTCTCCGGGGTCAAAATCAGGCGTTTCGGTAAAATATCCGGCAGTAAAAATATTTTTGGAAGCATCCAAATTTATACCCAAACCACTTTCGAATCCTGTTCCGCCAATTTGCTTTGCCCACATAAAATTTCCCTCCATATCCAGTTTGTGAATAAAAGCATCTGATTGACTAACTCCGTATAAGTTCACGACTGCCGGTCCCGGATCGAAGTCAGCAATACCGCTAAAAACCCCGGTGGTAAAAACATTACCCTCTTCGTCCAGCGTCATTGAATACGCCTTATCGCTGTTATTCTCCGGGGCTCCCATTTGTTTTGCCCAGATGAAATCTCCATCAGCATCCAGCTTTTCGACAAAAATATCCTGCGACCCAAATGAGGTCAAAAACTGATTCCCTTCGTTTGGATCAAAATCGCATGTTCCGGTAAAATATCCGGCAAGGTGTATATCTCCTTCGATGCCAAGTTCAATTGCTTTCGCCACATCGGCTTCTGTTCCGCCCATTTGTTTCACCCACATAGATCCTCCATCGTGATTTAGTTTCTGAACAAAAATGTCGTTTGAACCCAGAGAGGTGAATATCTGACCTCCCATGTCAGGATCAAAATCAGAACTACCCGCAAAATATCCTGTAACATAAATGGAAAGGTCGGATACAACGGCAAGCGAATAGGCCACATTATCTGCTGTACCACCCACGCCCCTGGCCCACACAAAATGGCCCGAAGGATTTAGTTTGGTCACAAAAAAAGATGCTCCATCGTGTCCTTCCAACGTATAAACCGATGCCCCCGGATCAAAATCTCCTGAGCCATAGTAATATCCAACGGTATAAACATTGCCCATTTGATCTGTTTGAACCGAGGTAGGATAGGCAGTTGCGGCTCCACTCATTTGTACTGCCCAGATTAAGTTTGCCGACAGATCGTATTTGGCAAGATAAATATCGTATCCGGAGGTAGAGTTCATGATAAACGTGCCCTCTCCCGGGTCGAAATCCGTTTCACCATTAAAATATCCACAAAGGTAGATATAGCCCGAATCGCTGATGGTAATGAAACTGCCTTTGTTTTCGGCTACACTTACCATGTGGTGAGCCCAAACCAAATTGCCTTCTGTATCCAGTTTCTGAAAGTAGGTATTCTCTTCGTCGGAGGTGCTGAGGTTATAAACGGTTTCGCCGGGGTCGAAATCCATTGTGCCAATAAAATAGCCAACCGTATAGATGTTGCCAAGCGAGTCGATGGCAATGGAATTGGCTTGTCCTTCATTCCACCAACCCTCGCCATCAATTTGTTTTGCCCAATCAAATACCTGAGCGTTTACATTGAAGAAAAGCATCGTAGCAATGATGCACACAAAAGGACTGAGTATCTTTTTCATGGTTGTAATTTTTTTGCCGCCGCTCACTTGAATCTGAAAAGGCCGGCTGATTTGTAAAGTATGCTGCGAAATAAAGCGAAAGACAAGCAAAATGAAAGATTTGCTTAACAAGAATCACGAAAAACACTTAACTATTCGGGAAATGCTATGGATATATTACTGACAATGAATAATATAAATAAACTTGCTTGTTTTTTTAGTTTTCAGTTATATTTCGGTAAACTGCCGGGGTTAAACCGGTATTTTTTTTGAAGGTTTGATAAAAAGTGGTTGGATTGTTGAACCCGCAGCTTTCGGCAACAGCGTCCAGCGACCAATTTTTTTTCACCGGATCGAGCAGAATTTTTTTCGCTTCTTCTATCCTGTATGTGTTGATATAGGAATTGAAATTGAGTCCGGTTTTTTCTTTGATGGTTCGCGATACGTATTTTGTATTGGAATTAATGCTTCGCGAAAGAAAATCTATGGTGAGGTCAGGATTTTTGAATAGTTGGTCCTTGTTCATCAAAGCCGAAATATGGCTGTAAAGGGTATTGCTTCCGGTATCTTCAATTTCTGAAGTGCCGGGATTTTTCAGTTTCTCCCATCGGGCGGTAAGTTCACGATTCCGTTCAAAAAGTTGTTGGTTGTTGCTTTTTATCTTTCGCATAAAAAAGAACACGATTAAAAACGCCGAGGCAAAAAGCAGGGCAATAATCAGGGCAAAAAACAGGGTTCTGCTTTGCGATTTTAGTTGTAATTTCTGCATGGACAATTCCTGCTCCTTTTTTCCGGTTTCGTACTTTACCTGCATTTCGCTTATGGCCTTGGCTCTTTTGTTTTTAAACAACTCCTGTTCGTTGGCAATGGCATCCTTCATAAACTTATCCGATAGAATAAAATCGCCCTTACGTGCATAAAGTCGCGACAGATTAAGCTGGATATAAGTGAGCCAAACGTTGGATTTTAGGCTTTTGAGTTTGTTAAATGCCAGGCTCATAAGCTTTTCTGATTTTTCTAAATTGCCCAAATACATGGCATTTTTGCCAATCGAATACAAGGTAAAGTAAAAAGCAGATGGGGAATTAACCGAATCGGCATACTGAAGTGCTTGTTCAAAATAATGGTCGGCCTCTGAAAATTGGCCTTTATCAAACAAAAGGGTTCCGAAATCATTCAGTATCTCCGACATTTTTGCCGAATCGTTTTTGGCTTGTGCCAAATCGATGGCTTGTTTGTAGTAATCGTTTAAACGCTCACTGTTTTGGAGGTTTCCCTCGGCAATAAATAAATTTTGGTACGCACTTATTATGTTTTCTTCATCCTGCATTTTTTGTAGTACAGACAAAGAAATCCCGAGTATTTCAACCGCTTTATGGTATTCTTTCATTCGAATGTACAGCATCCCAAGGTTTAACTGCGTTCGTGCCGTAAGCCATTCATCACCAAGCTGTTCGCTTGCTGCAATGGATTGAAAATAGTAGTTGGCGGTTTTTTCATATTCACCCAGATATTCAAAACAAATACCGATGTTGTTGGCACATCTGGCCCTGAATAAGTTGGATGTACTACCCCAATTGCTTTCCATTGCTTTGGTGTAATAATCGGCAGATAAATTCCAATAATCCTGAAAATAATAAGCCAAAGCTGCATAATAATAGGAATAGGCCAGCAGCGAGTCTCTCTGCAATTGTTTTGAAAGGTCAATGGATTCCATCGAATATTCGAGCGCCAAATTCGGGTTTTTGACCAGTTGTTTAACTATTGATTTGTGAAGCAGTTCGATTCGCTGATCATTTTTCGATTCAGGAATCAGCAAGGCAAGACTATCATTATCAGCACAAAAGGCAGTGAAATTAAAAATCAGAATAATCAAAGCAACCACAAATTTTGATGTGCTTGTGGCGTAGTTGAAAACCATGCGGATGCAGTCAATTTCTTGGATAAAACACCTCTTCATTAGTCTGTCGGGCTCTGGCATTAAAACAAGCCATAAAATTATAAAAAAAGCAACATGTTTCGATCACACGAATATTCGGTTGCCGGAACGAAGCAAAGATACTGACATAAAGAGATAAACAAGAACCCTTGTATCATCTCCAAATGGGTATTTACCCCCATCAACCTCTCTTTATTCTTCATTTTCAGTATTTCCCCCCATTGATTGAAACTGATGATACTCCTAGTTTTGCGGCCAAATGTTGCATATGAAACCAACCGTGATGAAAAAGTTTAGTCGAATGGTACTCGCAGTTACCATGATGCTTTGTACAATTACTTCCGGGGCGCAAGTTGCCATCAATTCCACCGGAGCTTTGCCCGATGCCTCTGCCGCACTCGATGTAAGTTCCACCGCCAAAGGTGTTCTGATTCCCCGTATGACGGAAGCCGAACGCGATGCCATCAGCAACCCAGTTGAGGGATTGATGATATACCAAACAGATGGGGTTTCCGGGTTTTACTATAGAAACGCTACCAACTGGGCGGTTGTTGGCTCAGGCACACTGGCAATTAATGATTTAACCGATGCTAAAGGTGGCGGCGGAGAAGTTTTTCTGGGTTCAAATGCAGGACTTTCCGCAGGTGGAAGTACTTCCAGTGTAGGAATTGGATCTTCAGCATTACGCGAAAATGTTTCCGGAATTTACAATATTGCAATTGGTAATTATGCCCTCTATAAAAACGCAGGAACCAGCAGCATTGGAGCAGGGAATATTGCTGTGGGCTCAAGTTCTATGTGGAATAATACTGAGGGCAGATTTAATACTGCAATTGGCGTAACAGCATTATATTCAAATATTTTAGGAGACGAAAATGTTGCATTGGGGTATAATGCCGGAAGAATGACCACAGGCAGCAGTAACATTTTTTTGGGTTATAGAGCGGGTTACAACGAAACCGGTTCCAATAAACTATATATAGATAACTCCGACATTGCAACACCATTAATTTATGGTGAGTTTGATAACGACCTTGTCCGTATTAATGGTAATTTGGATATTACCGGTTCTGTGAGCGGCATGGCCATCAACAACCTAAGCGATGGCATAAGCGATGGCAGTTCAGTATTTTTGGGGAATAATGCCGGAGCAATAGATGATGGAGCGAATAGTAATGTGGGAGTTGGTATTGCTGCTTTATACGGAAATATTGGAGGAACTAACAATGTGGCTGTCGGTTCATCAGCCTTGGGTAATTCCACCGGCTCTGATAATACTGCGGTAGGTAGCAGTGCTTTATATACTAACGATGGTGGAGATGGAAATACTGCCGTTGGTAAAGAATCACTTTTTTCTTTGTCTACAGGTGATTATAATACTGCCATGGGATATAAGGCACTCTTCCGGCCTTCCGGTGCTAACTACAACTCTGCTTTTGGAGCATACTCATTAAATGATGTTACCACAGGAACCGAAAACTCTGCCTTTGGTTATGAAACCTTAGACAATAATGAAGGTGGCTCAAAAAACTCAACATTCGGACATCAAGCTCTGGCCACAAATGTTAGTGGTAATGAGAATACAGCCATGGGTTATCAGGCACTTCACAGCAATACCGCCGACAATAACAGCGCTTTTGGCACATCGGCACTGTCGGCCAACACTACCGGAACCGGAAATGTGGCCATGGGGTATCAGGCACTGGAGGTTTCAACTGCCCGCGATGGTTTGGTAGCCATTGGCTACAAGGCCTTAAGAAACAACGGAGCATCAAGTTCGGGATCACTCGGACAATACAATACCGCCGTAGGTTATGAAGCCTTAACAGCCAATACAACGGGATACCACAATACAGCCCTCGGATATCAGTCCATGGTTTCTACCAATTCGGGGTTCTACAATACCTCGGTGGGATTTCAAGCCTTGCTGGCCAATACCAGTGGCGACTACAACATTGCCATTGGTAGTTCCGCTTTGGGAAGTGCCATTGGGGCAAACAATAATGTGGCTATCGGCGCCAACGCCGCGCTGAATATGACGGCGGGTGGTAATACAGCCATCGGATACAACGCCATGCAGTATGCCACGGCTTCCACCTCAAGCACCGCCATCGGCAACAATGCGGGGCCCTCTTCAACCACTACTTCACTCACCAATACCACAGCCATTGGCTACAACACCACGGTAACAGCCCACAATTCCATTCATCTGGGAAATAGTTCAATAAACGAGATTGCCGGAAACGTTTCCTGGAGCACCTATTCCGATAAAAGATTTAAGAAAAACATTAATCATGATGTACACGGATTGGATTTTATCATAAACCTGGAACCCGTAACCTACAACTGGGATGTGGAAAAATTAGACCAATTTTGGGGTGTTTACGAGGAGGTTAATCGAAATCCGGAAGCACTTAAATCCAGGGAAGATCAGCAAAAGCGAACCTACACAGGCTTTTTGGCTCAGGATGTTGAAGCTGCCGCACAAAAAATTGGCTACAATTTCAGCGGAGTGGTACATCCACAAAATGATCAATCAATTTACTCGGTACGCTATGCGGAATTTGTTGTACCTCTGGTTAAAGCCGTACAGGAGCAGCAGGAAATGATCGAACAACAACGACAAATGATTGAAGTACTTCAACAACAAATTGAGTTGCTGAAAAATAAATAAACCGAAGGTAGGAAATTTGGTTTCGGGTCAGGCCATAACTCTTAGGAGTGGCCTGACTTTTTTGCAATTTAGAATTCTCTCTAAATAGCACAACCTACACCGTTCATATCTAAGAAACAATATATTTGTAATTAAAAGCACCCAAATCATCGTGTGCCAGTTTATCTTTCTCCTAAATAAAACAATATGAAATCTTTAAAGCACTTAAGTTTGGCATGTGCCTTAGTCTTGTCATCATTCAGCTTTGCACAGGTAGCCATTAACAATAACGGTACTGCAGCTGATGAATCGGCTGCTCTTGATATAACCTCTACCATTAGAGGATTGCTCATCCCACGTATGACCACGGCCGAGCGTTTGGCCATCGACTCGCCCGCCAATGGGTTGATTATTTTTGATACCGACACCAAGGGTCTGTGGTTTTACGAAACTATCAGTGCAGGGTGGACACAAATTTATGGCTCCAACAACAATACTACCCTGGCCGATGCCGACGGGAACACAAAGGTTGAGGTGGAACAAACTCCCGATGAAAACACCATTAGCCTGACCATGAACGGCACGGAGTTTTTTGTTTTCGATAGTGCCCGGATTGAGGTACTGAATTCGGGATATTCTGTTTTTATTGGAGAGAATGCAGGAAAGATGGATGATTATTCCGATAACTTCAATGTTGCCATTGGTGCTTACTCGCTTTCTTCGAGTATTTCATCCTTTAGCAACACAGCCATTGGAGAAGCTTCCATGAGAAAAAACACATCCGGTGATTTGAATGTAGCTGTAGGAAAAAGTACGCTATATGACAATATTTCTGGTGATTATAACACAGCGATAGGAGGACAGGCATTAGCCTTTAATACAACTGGAACAAAAAATGTAGCCATAGGAATGGATGCATTATTTTTTAACATTACAGGTGATGCCAATTTGGCTGTTGGTTATGGTGCATTGGAATATAATAAAGGCAATAGCCGTTCCACAGCCATTGGTTTCCAAGCCATGTTTTATGCTGATGACCGGACAACAGGAAGAGACACATACAATACAGCATTGGGTTATGAAGCCCTAAGAGGGAGTACAACAGCATCTTCAAATACGGGCAGGTATAACACAGCTATTGGAGATGCCAGCTTAAAAAGTAATGCAAACGGAAATAGCAATGTGGCCGTAGGCGCTTCATCACTTGAAGACAACATCTCAGGAACCAGTAATAGTGCCTTAGGTGTTTCTGCATTATCATCAAACACGACAGGACATTATAATGTCGCCATAGGCTCACTCGCTCTTACCAACAACACAAGTGGATTGAGCAACCTGGCCATGGGTTACTCCGCCATGTATACAAATGTGGACGGAGATTATAATACCGCACTTGGTATTGGATCGTTGAGATCATTCACCAATAGCTCTGCAAATACTGCCATTGGAAGAGAATCCGGATATAGTCTGGTGACAGGCTCAAATAATACCGTAGCAGGTACTGAGTCTCTTTATTCCCTAATCACAGGAAATAACAATACGGCACTCGGTCAGGGATGTTTACCCGACATTACTTCGGGTGACGACAACGTGGCTGTAGGCGTTGGGGCAGGTCTTTCTCTCACCTCCGGGAGCGACAATATTTTTATTGGAAACTTAACCGTACCAGGGGTTACCACAGGCTCCAATCAGCTCAACATCGGCAATACCATTTATGGAACCGGTATTTACCAAACAACCTATAAAATTGGCATTGGCACCTCCGCTCCTGAAGAGGAGTTGGATATAAGGGGTGAGCTACAAGTGAAAAATAGTGCCGGACTTGGCAAAATTATCATTGATGGCACCTCAGGCAATTCTTCGTTGGAATTTAGAAATTCCGGAGCTTATGGAGGGGCTTTCGGTTACAACAGCACCAACGACAACTTATTTTTGTACCATGGTGGAAATGTCGTACTAAAAAACGGTCAGTTTGGTGTGGGAACAACAACGCCGGGATATACCCTTCAAGTAGGCAACTCCGGTGATGGGTCTTCGGCACGTGCCAATGCATGGAATACTTTTTCGGACCGCCGTTGGAAAACAAATATGGAGGTAATTGACCATCCCATCGAAAAACTCAACATGCTGAACGGTTACTATTACAACTGGAAATCAGGCGAAGATCCTTCGGTTCAGGTGGGTGTGATTGCACAAGAAGTAGAACTGGCACTTCCTGAAATTGTTTCGACGGATTCGGCAGGTTATAAGTCAGTGGATTACTCCAAAATTACGGCGCTACTCATCGAAGTGAATAAAGCTCAGCAGAAACAAATTGATGAACTGGTGAAAACTGTTGAAATTCAAAACGAAAAAATAAATCAGTTGTTAAAAATCAAAACCGAATAATAACTA
>DJVY01000076.1 GCA_002440885.1 Bacteroidales bacterium UBA6244 | reverse complement strand
GGTAAATCAACTTTTTCCATAGAGCAGAGTCTCTCTAAAAAATTCCTTGATTTTTGCTTTTTAATAAACCGTTCAATCTTTAAGGTTAAACCTAATTCCTCAGAAGCAGTGAAAACAGCTTTTATTTTCCAGGGTCGGTGTTTTGATGTGAAGGTGTTATAAGGTGCGTTATTATGCTCAGATAGCCTTCTGTCAACATTGTCAGAGTAACCGATGTAATAGAGATCTGAGGTTTCAGAGTATAGGATGTAGATATAGTACATAAAAGTAAAAAAGCCGCGTTTAGCGGCTCTTTTCTGGCTCCCCTTACTATCAAAAGTTGCAGCACCCTACTTACTTTCCAAATCGTATAAAGTGGTCGCCCAAGACCGGCGGGAGGTGGTCAAGTTAACCGGCCCGTCCAATCAAATTGCCGGATCATGTTCCTCATTGCGGGATAGGGTTTTCTGGTTTTGCGTAAAGATAATAAATTACCGGACAGGCCGAGGCTGACCGGGATTAACGTTTTTTCCTTAAATATTTCATTCTGTATTTTCTAAAATGGGCTTTTAATCTCTTTCACCCGGTCTCTCCAGAATGCATTGAAATTCCTGACCGGTTTCCTGCAGAGGTACACGATTGTTCCAAATTCCCGGGCCAGTGGGTTGCTGATCGAGCCCACGATCTGAATATCTGCGAAAAGTGCATCCACATCTTTTCCCATTTCGTCATTGATATAGATTACGGATGTGATCTCTTTCTTAAAATCACGTGGCGCCCAATAAAAGAAGCTTTCTGAGAAGCTGACAGGAGCCGGAAGTCCAAATTTTTTTCCAAGTATGGTTATGGCTCCTGCTTCTCCGTAATTCTCACAAAAAATCAATGAGGCATCCTTATCATCTATTTGGGAATACGCCTTTGCTGCCACTTCAGCAAGTTCGTCCCATCCAAGCATGTCTGCATAATCCTGTGGAAGAGGATGGTACTGGCCGTCTTCGTCTCGCAGTACGGCATCGAAGCCAATACTGCGCTTCATCCCTGCAAAGTATTCCGCCAGCTTTTCCGCTCTCAACACCGGTATCCCCATGGGAATTGCAGGAATTGAAACCAATATCATCAGCGCTGGTAATGCAATACGGAGTGCTGCCGGGTGAAGAGTCCTTTCCCAGAAGACAGCACCCGAACATACAAGGAAAGGAAGGATCCCTGCCGTATAGTAACTTTTCCCCCTCAGCAGGAACAGGATCAGGATGACGAGAAGAGACGCGATTGCCATGGGTCTTGCTGTCTTTAGCCACCGATGAAACAGCGGTACAAAAAGTCCTGGCAGAATCAGCAGCGACGGCATGAAACTGAGCATGAGCTGGTCGGAAAGGAAGTTTCCGCGGCTGACATTCACCAACTGACTATCGTTCAAAGCCTGCATATGACCAATGACCGGAAATCCATGAATGACCTGCCAGATGATATTTGGGAGGAAAATCAACAGAGCAATGCATGCAGCGAGATATAGCGAGATATTGCGGAAAACGTTACGGTATGGAGTAAACGGGATCACTAAGCAGAAGCAAATTATCTGAAGAAGAATAAGATATTTGTTCATCAGTCCGATACCTGTGGTAACACCAAGCAAAAGGATCCATTTATCCTCTCCTGAATTGATCCATTTGAGCAGGATCCAGAAGTTCAGAGTCCAGAAGAAGACATCGAAGAACACTGGTTGGAAGAGGTAGAATCCGCGGAGGTTGATGGGAGTGAGAATAATTCCGATCCCTGCAAGGATTCGTGCATAATTACCGCCCTTCAACTCTTTCACGATCCCGGACGCAAGCAGGACCATAAGGCCGCTGAAAATTGCCGGTAGAAGTCTTGCTGAGAAGAGGTTGGAGCCGTTCAGTGTGATCATCAGCCATGCCATGATACCGGTGAAGGGAGGGACAGAGGCATACCCTGCTGAAGGATTTGCCCCTAACGAAAAATAGAGTAATTCGTCTCGATGGAATCCGAGCGTATTATAAAAACTCAGGTGGATCGCAATATTGCTGACCGCAATGAACCCGATCCAGATATTAATGCTTTTTACACCGGGGACTGATTTCATCCTCCTCTTTTGTGTTGATTTTACCTACTCTTCAAATATACTGAATTATCTAATTTGACAGGCCAGACACGTTGGTTACTCTTCGCCGGCACAATTTGACCACCTCTCCATGTTGACTAACAAGAGGATATGGTGGTCAATAAAAATCGGCAGGGGGTAGTCAGGAACTCCAATTTTTCCACAATATCAAGGGCTTTGCAGGGATCGGAGATTTAGCCAGAATGGCTACAGAGGGTAATTACAGGGCCTAAGTATGTAATTTTGTTTGTCCCTAAAGAAAAACCACCTACTGCGTATTGCGGTAAGTGGTTGACTCTGAAGCTCCCCTTACTATCAAAATTGCAACTTAACTGGTGTTATTCTGGGGGTTATTTGTGTATATTAATAGTGTCTGATCTGGTGGTTCAGAATCATCTTCAATCTATAACCGCTGGGGACAGTGCTTCTTTGAAACCAGTGACCCTGCAGAAGGATGGGTTGGGAAGGATGAAATGCCTGGGGTTTATAATTGGGTGGTGAGTTATTCAAATAAAGTGGGGAAGGGGTATCAGATGAGGGGGAGCGTGACCTTAATAAAATAAGTTCAATGTGGTTCAATGTTGTTCAATGTAGTTCAAAGGTGGTTCAATTCAAGGTCTTCAAATGGTTGTCTCTTGACTTTAACTCCGTCCTTCAGGCGGAGAAAGATAGTGTGCCCCCTACTTTATGGGCTTTAGCCCTGGATAAAAGTTCTATGATCATATCTTTATGTTAGTGCAGAATCGATAAAAACTGCTGAATATCTTTATCCTGTTCAATCATGTTACACATTTTAATAACTTGATATTACCTGTACCTAGGTAATCAAGCACTCCAATAATATTACATAAAAAAAAGCGCTTTATTTGTAAAAATCCTTGGAAAAATTTGTTTTTTAACAGATATTTGAAAGTCCTATTATAAAAGCAATGAATTCTTCATACAGAAAAGAATTTTATTGTATTACCAAGGACTTCGGTGTTCCGGTTATCCTTCCAGATATCATTTGCTTGATATTATGGAATTATAGGCCTAATTTCATGGGGGGGTAAAAAGCAGGAAATCAGTGTCTTAACATTGAACTGTTTCCCTTCATTCCAAACAGGTTATTTGAAGAGGTTCCCTACTTAGTTAGTGCCCTCCAACAGTAAGAAAGCTCATACTCCTATCCCCTTGAATCAGGGATCTTACAATTGCATATGTCATATTTCTTAAGATCATTATGATCAATATTTCAAGATAATTTCAACCATGAAAAAACTAATTTTGATTACCGGATTATTTTTACTTACTCTGAGTGGGTTTAGTCAGTTTATTGTTCCCGTTACTCTTTATGGCGATTGTGTTTACACCCAGACCGGAACTTTTTATGGTGTACATGTCAAAGTTTATGAAGGCACAGAATTAAAGGCTGAAGGTTATGCTACATCCTTGACAACAACAAATCAATTAGCTGTCGAAATTCCTGAATTTTGCGTGAATGATAATACAAAAATTTACACAATTGTCGTTGATGCACTTAAGGCATACATAGTAGATCCAAGTTCGAGAATCTGTAAGGGTACATACATAAATTCTGAATTATTCTCTTGCGAAAGTTTTGTGAATGGAGTGCCAGTTCAACCAGTAACTCTTGAATAATCAAATGTCAAAGCAAATTACCATTTGGCTTTTCATTTTTTTTGCTATTGAGTTAAATACAAACGCTCAGAATCAGGCAAATATCTGGTATTTTGGACATCAAAACGGATTAGACTTCAATACAGGCTATCCGATCCATTTAGCCGATTGTCCACGCTGGTTGAAATACAGCAACTGTATTTCTGACACAAATGGTAATTTGCTTTTTTTTACTGACGGGCAAACTGTTTGGAATAAAGACCTCGAAGTAATGATAAATGGTACTGGACTTGATGGGGACTTTAATAATTGGCAACCTTCAGTTATTTGTCCAGATCCTGGCAATCCGGACAGGTACTTTATTTTCACAGTGGGATCATGGGATATCCATAAAGGTTTAGAATATAGCATTGTTGATATGACTCTCGATGATGGAAGAGGTGCAATAGTAAATAAAAACATCGTTGTTCCGGGAGGAGAATTTGCAAAACATAAAATTACAGCAGTCAGGCAGGTGAACAACCTTGATTGGTGGATAATTACGCGTTTTCAGGAACCAAATGCTCCTAATTTATGGGCTTGTTTTAGCCTCACTTCTATCGGCATAAATCCACCAATAATTACTCCTGCTTATAATTCACCTACAATGCAAAGTGGACCTGTGAAAGTTTCTCATGACCAAAAAAAAATTATTTCAGTTCAATCGGGTAGCGCAAATAGCCATGGCAGTTTTGATGTATGTGATTTTGATAGGGTAACCGGAACAATCACCCACAAATACCGTATTAAAGAACATTGTTATGAGTGTTTTGGAATTTATGGAATGGAGATTTCTCCTGATTCTAAACTGCTATACATCTCATTTGATGCACTCAATCTGGTCCCTGCTAATGAACATTATAGTTTCATATATCAATATGATTTAACTAAAACTGATTCACTTGAGTTATTAAATTCCAGGCTTATTGTAAATACCGATAATAATGCTGGTGATCTACAGTTGGCTCCGGATGGTAAAATATATGTATCAACAAGTGGATTTGACCCACAAGGTAACAGATATCTTGGTGTTATTAATGATGTTTGGGAAAAGGGGCCATTCTGTAACTATCAGAAAAATGCAGTGGATCTGGGAACACAAAATAATAGAACCACCCTTCCATCATTCCCTTCCGAACTACTCTATAGATTTGTTTATGAAGGCTCTTGTGCCAGAACTCCTTTTACTTTCCGCCACCGCTTTATACCTGAACCCGATAGTATAGTATGGAATTTTGGAGACGGCACCACTTCTACTGCTTTTAACCCAACACATGTTTTCCAGTCAGGAGGCAATTATGAAGTGCATGCCCATGTGGTATATCCCGATGGAAGGATTGAAGAGACTTCAAGGGAAGTGGAGGTATTGGCTGCTCCTGAACCCTGGCTTGGGAATGATACACTGATGTGTGAGGCAGCAACGATTCAATTGGATGCAGGTGCAGGATTTACACAATATATTTGGAATGGACACTTCCCGCCTGCCGGCCAGTATTATACTGTAACAGATACCGGGTATTACAGTGTAAGGGTTAAGAATGAGCTTAACTGTTTTGGTTCTGACACAATTCATGTTGCCTTATATCCAAAAGTTTACCTTGATGCTTCCGATGTTGAGATATCCAACACAACATGCAACAACAGTACAGGTGCTATCAGGGGTATTATTGTATCACCGGCTGCAACAGTTGAATGGAGAAACGGCAGTGGAACACTGGTAGGTACCACCGTTGACATTCAAGGCCTGCCGGTGGGCAATTACATCCTTACGGTGACCGATACAACGGGCTGCGTTACTGAGTTGCCCCCGTTTACCATCAATAACACTGATTCATACCTGATCATTCAGTCTGCCCAACCTCAAGATGCTTATTGCGCTCAGGGTAATGGCAGCATTAGCGTTACTACCACTGTCTTCAGTGATCTGCTTCTCTTCTCAAAAGATAATGGTACTACCTGGGAGGATAATCTGGGATCTTTTAGTAATCTTCCGGCAGGAGAATACTGGATAATGGTCAAGGATGCCGCCGGATGTGATGCTGTTTATATCAATAACCCTGTAATTGTAAATGATGTGGGTGGTCCTCAGGTTACTTATACCGGCTTTACACCTGCTACTGGAACTAATGCCAATGGGACAATCACAGTAACAGCATCAGGTGACAGTTTGTATTATCAGCTCAATGGTGGTATAGAACAGGATACCGGCTACTTTGAAGGGCTGGCACCCGATGTTTACACTATTACAATCACCGATAAATATGGGTGTGACACCACAGTAACAATAACAGTCACCTCTGAAACAGGCTACCAGTTATCAGCCCTAGCCGGCAAAGACCGCCAGTGCCTGAATAAAATAGCAGCCTCAGAATTAAAGGTTACAAACCTTAACGGAGTAAAGGACTTCAAGGCAACAGTACTTTTTAATAGTCTATTGATGGATTGCATAGGTTATGACGGATTGTTTGATCCTGCCATGGATATTACCGAATATCCCAACAGGATTGAATTGGAATGGCATGGAAGTAATTCGCTTGCATTACAGGATACAGTTACCCTTGCCAACCTTGTATTTGAAACAAGGCAGACAGGGCAGGCTGAAGTCCACTGGGATATACCCGGAAGCAGCTACTTTAGGGATGAGAATGGAAACAACATACCATGTGACCCCATTGATGGAGAGGTTACAATAAGTGATCCCCCTGTACTTGTGACTAATGGGGATAAAAGACTTTGTGAGGGAGCAATGCATGTTATCTCCGCTGATGCCTTTCTTGGTGTTCCACCGTATGAATTGGAATGGACAAAGCCGGATGGCTCAACAACTGACGAAACCCCTATATGGTTATTTGGTGCAGCGCAGGAGAATGCAGGCGAGTATATTGTAAGTGTAAGGGATCAATACAATTGTGTGGTAAAAGATACCGTCACTTTGGAGGTAATCCCACCACCCACCACCAACTTCCCCGATACCCCCATCCCCTTTGAAAATGAATACCGCCTGGAAGCCCCGCAAGGCTACGCCTCCTACCAGTGGAGCACCGGTGATTCTATATACTATATCACAGTAACCAGTGAAGGAGAGTACTCCGTAATCATCCAAACCGAAGAAGGCTGCGAATCAAGGGATACCGCTATGATGGTAAATGTGGCAGTGCCGATACAGGTACCCAATGCCTTCACCCCCAATGGCGATGGCTTAAACGACACCTTCAAACCCATCATCACAAAGCCTGATCTGGTGGTGCAGTACCACCTCTCAATCTACAATCGCTGGGGGCAAGTGATCTTTGAAACAACCAACCCTGAAGAAGGCTGGGATGGCAAGGATGCACCTGCAGGGGTTTATAACTGGGTGGTGAGTTATAGTAATCAGATAGGGAA
>DJVY01000242.1:826-12262 GCA_002440885.1 Bacteroidales bacterium UBA6244 | reverse complement strand
ATTGCTCACTCGTGGGGATGCCTTCTGGCCATTAATTACATACAGGAAAATCCGGATAGAGTCGAAAAAATGATACTAACCGGGCCGGGACCAATACTGCCCATCAATAAAAACAGGGCCAACGAAATCGCACCCGACAGCCTGAATTTAATAGCTCCTGAATTTTCAAATAGTGAAGGAAACAGAAAAGCAAATAACTTACGCAGCAGATTAGTTTCAAAATGGGCCTGCATTTTTAACAGGAAATTAGCGTCCGACAAGGAAATGGATGATTTCTTTACACACCTGAATAAAGAATTAAGTAAATCAACTTTTTGCAAAGCAAACCAGACGAAGAATTTCAAAGGCGGAGGTGGATATTATTCTCATATTATGACCGTTAAGAGTTTTGACGCCGTTCAGGACAAAAGAGAAAATTTAAAAACCATGACTCTACCCGTATTAATCCTCAGAGGGCAATGTGATAATCAGAAATGGGGTTTTGCCAAAGAATACCTGGATCTTCTACCCAACTCACAAATTATAATTATTGAAAACGTGGGACATGATATCGTGAAAGGTAACCGGGATGAGTATTTTGATTTAGTAAGTGGCTTTTTAAAATAAGCCGACGGATTGAAATGCTAATTTTTTGGATTGTTTTTTTTACACAATTTGCGGGAAAGTATCAGCGGTTTATGGCGGTAGCCAACGTGGCTTAATCCGAAGGGAGTGTAGCATCACACCATAATCACACTCACGCAATAAAATGATTGGCCTTTCAGCTTATCCTGAACTGAGACTCAAACAAAATGCCCACAATCTAATACCAGTCACAGAAATTTAAAGCACGGAGTCATTTTGATTTGAACAAAAGTTAATATATTTGGCAATCATTTATAAATCATCATATGAACCACGAGAACGCTCACTTATATTATATGTCAGGGACAAGAAACAATAAAAAATTTCTTGCTTCCATCCGATCCGCTAACGACGATCAAAGCATTAGTAATCTTTCAGATATCCATTCTTTGTCATCGATAATAATTATAAAATCAGGCGGTAGAAACTATAAGTTTATCTGCTAATCTGGAGTTGATAGATAATTGACATTTTTATTCACATATTTCCTTTAATAGACCAAATGAAACAAGGTATTAACTATTTGATCCTGCTGGCGTTATTTTTTTCCGGTATAGCCAGGGCACAGAATTATTCATTTAACGAAATCCCTAATTGGGTTAACATGATTGATGTTCCGGATGAGTCTTCTGTCTCAAAATATGATATAACGTCAGGGTATTATTTAAAACTCGTTGACTATCAATTGAATGTTCAAGAAGAAAAAGTTTTTTACCGCGAAATTAGAAATATCATTTCGTACAGTGGAATTACCGAAGCATCTCAATTACTTGTGACCTTCGATACCTCATATCAACATCTTCAAGTTCATCATCTTTTCATCTGGCGCAAAGGAAAAAAAATTGACCGAACAAACGACTTAAGCTTAAAAGTAATGAATAATGAAACAAACCTGCATCAAGGAGTATACACAGGAGCGGTATCGGTTTACGAGAATTTAGACGATATAAGAAAGGATGACCTGATTGATTTTGCTTATACAATGGTTGGTAATAATCCGATTTTCGGGGAGGACGACTATCTTTTTATTCCACTAGCCGCAATGAATCCTATTGATTTATTTACATTACGCATTTTATATCCTCTGGAAAAGGAGTTTGTTTATGAATGCGTTGATTGTGATACCTTAATGATCACAGATGAGCTAGTTGATAACCACCGTGAAATTACTATTGTTTATCCGAATTTAGAACCTATTAAGTTGGAAGAAAATATTCCACCGTGGTTAACTCCATTTAAATACTTTGTCTTAAGCAGTTATAAATCATGGAAAGACGTAAATCGCTGGGCAGAAAGTGTTTTTTCGTTACAGAACAAACCTGAACTTAACGAAGTATATGATGAGGTATTGTCTGGAAATGAAACCACAGATCAAAAGATAGGTAAATTGATTAATTATGTGCAAGATGATATTCGTTATATGGGAATTGAGTCAGGCATTGGGAGCATCAAACCTTTTTCTCCTGAACAAGTGGTGAAACAACGCTTTGGAGACTGTAAAGATAAATCACTATTACTAGTCTGGCTATTAAAAAACATTGGAATAGAAAAAGCATATCCTGCATTGGTCAATTCCGTTTTACAAAGCAAGGTCGATAAATATTTGATCAGTAACCAGATTTTTGATCATTGTATTGTTACGTTTGAGTACAACAATGACACCTTTTGGGTAGACCCAACCATCGCCATGCAAGGAGGCGACTTTAAGAACCTGTATACATACAACTACGGTAAGGCACTTGTTGTTGGAAAACCTGCCGATTCTTTACAAGAAATGACGGTTAAAAACGTCGTGGGAGCCACATATTATACAGATGAGTTCACTTTTAAATCGTTTACTGAGCCGGGTAGACTATTTATAAAATCAGAACGCAGTGGATTTGAGGCTGATACCCGCCGGTTGTTTATGGAGTACTATTCTGTTAATGATGTTGCTGAATTTCTGACCAATGAATTAAAAAACGAATATCCCTATGTAAACAAAGTCAGCGAAGTAGAAATTGATGATGATATAGATGCCAATACATTTACAATGAGTTATAGTTATGATGTTGGAGGCATGTGGCAGGATGGAGACAATACAAATCCACAGGTAAATGGATTTTGGATGTTCAGATTTGAGCCACGAACTTTGTATCAATATATTAACAAAACAGTTTGTGAAGAACGAGAATATGAATTTGCATTATCCTACCCTCAAAATGTTCATTATCGGGTAATTTTCGACTTCCCAATAGACATGTTGATGGATGACATTTTTCTAACCAGCGATAATGAGGCTTTTCATTTTGAAGAAAAGTTAGAACAGATTAACAGCCATTCTTTTCAAATTGATTACAGCTTGACAAGCAAGAGAAATAGTATTGAATCTGCTGATTTTAAAGAGGCTTGCGAGAAAAAGAATGAATTAGTTAAACAATTACCTTTGGTTATATATTTCCCTAAATAAGACAACCCCATGAAAATATTCGTTTTACTTTTTACACTTGCCATTACAATACCAACCACACTATTTCCACAAGATACCCTGGTTTTTTATTACGATAAAGACTGGAACGAAATACCGAATAAAGAGGTTGCAGTATATTACCGGAAAGCTTTTGAAGGCAGCAATAAAGCATGGATAGCAAATGACTATTTCATGAATAACCAGCTTCAAATGTCGGGCACCTATAAATCGAAAAAACTAAAAACTGAACACGGTAGTTTTGTCTATTATCATGAGAATGGAAAAATGAAGTCAGAAGGAAAGCGTATAAATGGTGATTTTGTCGGAGATTGGACATACTATTATGAAGATGGGGAAATAAAATCGAAGGGAACACTTGTTGCCAGCCTTGCCGAAGGAATATGGGAATATTGGTATGAGACTGGTGAAAAAAAGGCAAAAGGGGAATACATTCATGGAGAAAAAGTAGGTGTTTGGAATTATTGGTACCCTAACGGACAAATAAGACTTGTCGAAACCTACATCAAAGGTGAACTGTCCTCCGTTACTGCATATTATAAAAATGGCAAAACCAGCTATGAGGGCGGTTTTTCGAAAGGAAATAAACACGGGAAATGGATTTTTTGGAACGTTGATGGCCGCGTTTTTTTCAAAGGATCTTACAGAAATGGACATCAAGTAGGGGAATGGACTCGCTATTTCCCTGAAGGAGAGATGAAATTGCTGTATACGGATGGAGTACCTAAAGGCAAAGTATTGGGAGGAGTTATCTTATCCCAATAATTATTTATTGAATTGTCCATTTTGATCTACCTCATTGTCGGTTTATTGCGTATTTAAGCAGTCTGTTGAGCAAGAAATACGGCCAAAATATTGGCTTACACCTGATGCAATAAATAAATTACTTTCACTTTCAACAATTCCTTCAAACAATGCGTATATTTACAGCCTGTATCTGTGTTGATCCTGCAAATGCCTTAACAAACCAAAAATAAAATTATGAAAAAGATTATTCTGATATTTTTATTCGCATCCTTGTATTTCCTCGGGTTCGGCCAGAAGAAATCAAACCTTGACCTAAGGTTTCCTGAGAACGACATAAACAGCTCACCGTCTGCCCAAACAGGCACTTCGCGCGACCTGAACACAGAGTATGAGACATTGGAAAACGATAAAACCGGATTTTCGTTGCTTTCCGATGGCTATTTCACTCTGGGTACCACCAATGGCTTATCGCAAAACAGCCTTGATAACAATTGTCAGATTACTTTCGGGCACCCATATGCTTTGACCTCATACCCCTTTTTTAGTTTGGATGGCCTTGTACAACATCCGGAACTTTATTTCTACAGTTCGCCAAGACAACTAATAAATGAGGGAGATACGCTCCTGGGGTTAGTGGCCACCGACCTCGAGAAAATTGACTTTTCATTTAACATGATTATGCGAAACGATGGCAACACCATTCGTTTGGTGTTGAATATCAGGAATATCGACAACACCCCCCATCAAATTGGTTTGGGTTTGTTGTTCGACCCGGCTATCGGCCTTTGGGGCGATGGATATGCATCTATAAGCGGGCAAAAAATTCAAGCAGATACCACCTTGCAGACCAGCATCCCCACTTTTTTTGATATTTGGGAAAGGTCTGATACGCCAAAAGGGATAGGCCTCCAGTTTGAGTATGTGGAAAATTTACCCGGAAAACTAATGTTTGGTAATTGGTTCGATCTGCATAATAACCTCCTCCATCCTTCAGCTTTGCTTTACGATCTCGGCATTAAAATGGAATGGCCTGAAACAATGGTAAATCCGGATGAAGAGATAAGTTTTGTTATCGACCTCAAACTTGAATCACCCGACTTTCCTGAAGGGGTATTTATGAGATCTGATTTACCTCACTTTTTATCCATCGAAAACAACCTCTTGTTTCCAAGAGAGGTTACATCGATGGTGAAACTCACCAATAACAGCAATACCCTTGTGCAGAATGCTAATCTGGAAATAGTCGGTAATGGGTATTTTATAAACTGGAGTTCACCCGCTACCGTCAACATTCCTGCGAACAGTACAACATACAGTCAGGCCATTTTAAAAATACCGGATAATTATGAGGACAAAATCGTTGAGCTGGAACTTAACCTCATGAATGGTTCCGAAATAGCAGACCGGATAAAAAGAAATGTATTTGTTCCATCTGCACCTTTTTCGGATTCTGGACTTGTTGTTACGATAGACACCCTTATCCTCTCAGGGTTTCCAACCATCGACATATTGTTCGAGTCGCAAATAGAAGAAACAGGTCAGTATTTAATGCACCTGAGTAAAGAAAATATTTTCTTTTATGAGGATGAGGTAAGGGTTGAGGATTTCACGTTGCAAAAAGACACGACAGGCGGATCAAATCAGGCAGATATAATTTTCGTACTGGATGTCACCGGAAGCATGACGGAGGAGATAAACGGGGTTAAAGACAACATAATTGAATTTACCGACAGTCTGAGTTTCCAGGGCATTGATTTCAGATTGGGGATGGTTACCTTTCTGGATGAGATTGAAAACATTTACGACTTCACGTCTGACGCTCAACTCTTTGAACAATATGTTAATCAACAATATGCACACGGCGGAGGTGATTTACCTGAAAATTCTCTTGAAGCGCTAATGGCAGCTACTCAATTCGAGTTCAGACCCACCGCAAACAGGGTATTTATTTGGATTACCGATGCCTCATACCATATCAATAACAGTTACACACAGCTTACCCCCCAGATGGTGGTCAACCAAATGTTAACACATGCTGTTATGCCTCATTGTATCGGGAACACGCAATATCAACTTGACTTTTATGATCCGATATTGTTTCCTACCGGAGGCGACTTCTTTGACATTTATGGTAACTTTCGCGATATCTTATTAGAGATAAGCAGATTAAACTATACCGGAACATATCGGCTTTCTTATCAGTCAGATGCAAACCCGGGAGAAATATATGATGACATAGTGGAAGTTCACTACGCTGGTTTAGGGGGCATGGACACCATTACTTTTATGGCTCCATCAAAAGCGCTTGGCACAAACAACCTACCTATAGCGAAAAATTTTCCTAATCCTTTTCACTCCTCTTCGTGTATTGAAATTGATAACCCCCAAGAGCTGGAAGCAAAGCTTGAAATCTTTAATGTACAGGGACAACGTGTCTCTGTCAAACATTTTGAAAGTGGAAATAAAGTGCTGATCTACAATTGGGATGCTAAAGACGATCTGGGCAATTCAGTAAACAATGGCCTTTATTTCATACATTGCAAATTATATGATCAAAAGGGCAAAACTGAAAATTTACCTGTGATGAAGCTTGTATATTTGAAATAACAATAACCGTAAAGTAAGATGAAAACAAAAATAAATACCTTTGGCAGATACCTTTTAATCATTGTATTAATTAGTCTATGGAAGTTTGCCCTGTCAGATGGCTTGTTATTGCCTAAAGATGAAAATTACCCGGCCGATTTACTCCGAAATAAAGTCACTGAAGTAAACGTAAGAATCGACGGGCTTGTAGCTCAGACGGTTGTATATCAAGAATTTATTAACGAATGGAATCAGCCTGTTGATGCCGTGTATAATTTTCCACTTCCAGCTGATGCACGCTCAACTCAATTGCTTTACACCCGAAACGACACAACTTTCCGTGCTATTCTGAGGGTCGAGCCACAAGACCCCAATCCCGGAACCGGGCAAGGAGGAGTCGCAGCACTGGTGAATGCATATATTGGCTCAAACGGCCTGAAGTTGACACTGGAAGATATTGCGCCTGGAACCATACAAACAGTAGAATTATCCTACATCAGTCTTTTAAATTACCACCAGGGCGAATGCACCTACACCTATCCTCTGGCCACACAAGATTTTATCACCTACCCTATCGATCATTTGGAGTTCAATTTTGAGGTGGAAGCCAATCGGGAAATACTTTACTACGATATCCCAACACATCCCGATTTTCAGGTGCTTGAATATGACACAACCTATCTAAAACTGAGAATGCGAAAACCAATGGCCTACCTGGCCACCGATCTGGTGTTCGATTTTTACGTGGAAAACCAATTTCGCGGTATCGATTTCTACTCCGTTAACAGCGACACCATGGACGGGCATTTTTCCTTGTTCATGAGACCGGAAAACTATGCGCCTCCAACTGAGGTTCTGAGGAATAACATGGTGTTTCTGTTAGGAAATTCCACCAGCATGACAGGGTATAAACTGGAACAAAGTATTGAAGCCATTTCAAATGCATTGGATCAACTTAGACCTACTGACAATTTTAATATTATCCTCTTCAATTATGTGGTAGAACAATGGGAAAGCAATTTAGTCCCTGCATCAGCAACGCAAATCAGTAATGCAAAGCTCTTCTTGCAAAACGTTACCGCAACGGGAGGAAGCCGGCTTGATCTGGGCATTGAATCAGCGCTACAACAGTTCGAGAACGCAAACCACAGCAACGCAATTCTTGCCTTTACGGATGGGAAATCCCCTATCGACCCCATTGAAATAGCCCAAAACAATTTATACGAAACAGGGATATTTCCTATTGGCATTGGGAATAACATCGACCGTTACAGGTTAGAAATGACAGCTTCACATAATTATGGTTTTGCAACCTACTTTGATGAAGATGAAAATCTTAGAGAAGGCATACTGCGCGTTTTTGAAAAAATTAATCAACCTGTATTAAAGAATGTAGATTTAAATTTCAATAAACCAGACATTTACAATATTTCACCACAAAAATATCCGGCAATTTATATCGGTTCGTTTTTTATGATTACTGGCAGATATCAGGATTCCGAAGCCACAACATTAAACTTAATCGGCGAAGGTTATGGTGGTTATACCCAGTATAATTTCCCCATAGAGTTTACTGACAGTACGAACATCAATAAGTTTTCGGAGAAACTGTGGGCCAAAGAAATGATTGATGCCATCGAACAGGAAATTTCCATTTATGGTGAGACCAGTCAACTAAAAGACTCAGTAATTTCCCTGAGTTTACGCTATGAAATGCGTTGCATATATACCGCCTATTTTGCGGACTACGAAACCATTGTTGTGTCAACAGATCCGCTGTCTGAATCACCTTTCGGTATGCAAAAATCATCTGTTTACAACAACTACCCCAATCCGTTTCACTACACCACAACGCTGCGTTTTTACATCAATGATAGAGATATTGGAAAGGTGAAATTCTTAAAAATCTATGACCTAAATGGATTCCTGATCGCACTTATTGACGTGAGTGATTTTACGGAAGGGTGGCATGAGGTAAATTATCAAGGAATTGATATTTCCGGAAAAGAAATACCAGCCGGAATTTATCTGGTACAACTACAAATCGAAAACCGAATAGCCAACACCATCCGTATCAACAAAGTAATGTAGTAAAACGCACAGATTATCATCAAATTTTGAAACACGGGATTTCTGAGGAAAGTGTAAAAAAAAGTATCAGAAGTCAGGAAAACATAAGCAACTAACCGGTTTATATGCAGTACCATAAAAAACCACCAATAAGTTTTGGCTTATGGTGGTTTTTGATCTTGCGGAGAGTAAGGGATTCGAACCCTTGGTCCACTTGCGCGGACAACGGTTTTCGAGACCGCCCCATTCGACCGCTCTGGCAACTCTCCGTCGGCAAAATTAATATTTTCTGCAAATCCCTGACCAGCCGACAGAGCGAATTAAGACTTTTTTTCTAAAGTGGTATATAGGAATAATCAGAGGATATGACGAGTGCCTTATACATCCTTAGCATGAGTACTTTAACCTATCTTCCTTCCTTTTTCCATGCATCCCACACCTTAGCCAGTCCACCCAAAGAGGTTTCCCGGTACAAACTGGGCAGATCTTTTCCTGTTTGGTTCATGGCTTCAACCACCTGATCGAACATCACAAAATGGCGACCATCCGAATTGCTGGCATACAAGGAAGCGTCTACAGCTTGCTGTGCGCCAAAGGCATTGCGCTCGATACAGGGAATTTGCACCAACCCCCCAATAGGATCGCAGGTCAGCCCTAAATGATGTTCAAGGCTTGCCGAGGCCGCATACTCTATTTGATGAGGTGAAGCCCCCGACAACTGTGCTGCCGCGGCTGCCGCCATGCTGCTGGCTGTCCCTACCTCACCCTGACATCCAACCTCCGCACCTGAAATAGAGGCATTTGTTTTAACTAAATTTCCTATGAGTCCGGCGGTAGCGATGGCTCTCAAAATGAAGTTCTCGCTGACATTGTAGTTTTTGTGAAACAAATACAAAACTCCGGGGAGTATGCCGCACGATCCACAGGTGGGAGCTGTTACCACGATACCGCCTCCTGAGTTTTCCTCTGAAACGGCCAAGGCATAGGCAAACAAAAAACTGTTGTCGCGGATAAAATTGTTCTGCATGCGGGCTTTAAAATGGTACGATGCAGCCTTCCGTTGCACTTTAAGCCCTCCCGGTAGCACGCCTTCGGTGTCGAGCCCGCGTTTTATGGCCTTCTTCATCGTTGCCCAAACTTCAGCCAGATATTCCATCAAATCAGGATCTTCGTGCCGCAACACATATTCCCACAAGGTTCCTCCCTCCTTTCCTATGTGATCAAGTATTCCGGCCATTGTGGTGTGGGGATAAACCGGATTGGCCACTACAGGGCTATCTTTTTCACGAATCTCACCTCCGCCCACGCTATAAATTTCCCACTGATCTGTTTTAGCGCCTTTCTCGTCGAATGCCTCAAACAGCATTCCGTTTGGATGAAAAGGCAGGGCTTCGAGTGGATGCCACACGATTTCAGCCCGCTGCTTCATGGCTTCCATAATGGCTATGTCGGTGAGATGCCCGCGACCTGTCAACGCTAAACTTCCGTACAGGTGCACCCTGAACTTGTGCGCTAAGCTGTTTTTTTCGTAGAACATAGCGGCTGCCCTGCTTGGTCCCATGGTGTGACTGCTGCTTGGGCCATATCCTATTTTGAAAATACTTTTTATCGATTCCATTATCTCTTTTCTTCCGTTTGGTTTAATATCCTAAAAATTCATCAAATAGCACCTGAACATACGATTGCCCCTGTAACACAAGTGTATCACGTACTGAAATATCCCCTCCCGACTGGTATAGCTTGTTGTGCTGAAGATTTACCACCACATGGCCTTCAGGGGTCTTCCAGCCAAACCCATCGTTGAGGTCAAAGTAGGCAAACTCAGGACTGTAGGGATTAAACATGTTTTTGCTCCAGAAAAAGGCGTCGGTAGGCTGCCCTAGTTGCTTTAATAGCGTGGCGGTAATATCTACATTGCTAAAAATTCTATCATCCTGACTTCCTCTCACGCTGTCGCGAAGTGCACCACCAAGCATTAAAAAAGGTATCTTATGGTATTCAAAACTCTGCAAAGGATAGTTGTGGTAAGAGTTGTGTGAATGATCGGCAACGACGATAAACAGGGTTTGGTCAAACCATGATTCTTGTTTTACCAAATCGAAAAAAACACCCACCGCCGAATCAGTATAATGTGCCGAATTAACAAAATCCCGCTCTAAATCCACAAAATCAATTTTCCTTTCACCGGGCTGATCGTAAGGAGAGTGCGAACTAAGAGTAAAAACAGTGGAGAAGAACGGTTGCGGAAGGTGGCTTAACTCACGTGCATAATAAGTCAGTAAATCAACATCATGAATGCCCAACTTCCCTCTGGGGATATCTAAAACAATGTCTTTACCTTCTACCACAAGGTCGAAATCGTTGGCCACCAGATAGCTTTTGATGTTTCCATAATTAAGCTGGCCTCCAAAATAAAAGGACGTATGGTAACCAATTGGTTTCAGGTATGAAATCAAACTCGGTACAGCAGCATATTTGTCAGGATAATTGGTGAGCGTAACCACAGGCAAGGCGGGCAGTCCGCCATAAATCCCTGCCATGGCTTGTTGCGACCGGTTGCCGGTAGCGTAAAAAGAAGTAAACAGGAGTCCTTCCTTTTCCAAATCATGAATACGCGGTGTAATCCCCGGAAGTCCGCCCAAAGACTCCAGTAAATCGCCCGAAAAACTTTCCAAAAGGAGTATCACTATATTAGGCCGCTGGTGGTTGAGCACAGAAATGGTGGTGTCCTTTTTTAAGTGATGTAGTTGTTGTACTATGAATCCGGCTTTTTCCTCCGGCAAGGTTTTAAACACGTTGCGGCTATTCATTTCCCTGTATTCCAAAATACTGAAAACCAAGTTGTAACTATTGTTTATTGCGGCCAGATTCAAGATGTTGTGGTTAGAGAAATAGGCCACACTCGAAGTAATCGGGATGGCCTGAAATCCTCCACGAATACC
>DJVY01000242.1:0-815 GCA_002440885.1 Bacteroidales bacterium UBA6244 | reverse complement strand
TTGAAACGGCTCTGCCGACAAACTTTCGGTAAATCCGGAAAATAAATAAAAAACCAAAGACGACAAGAGAAGTAAGCAAGATAAACCCGGTTGTTGAATAGGAATTAAAAACCTCATCGGGGTGCTCCAGATAAGCCAGGGCTTTGTACGACAACTTGGTCTTCCATTCGCCATATATGGCCAGCTCACCGGTGGTTATGAGTAAATTGACAAGGATGATAAGAGCAGCATAAACGTTGTTGGCGAGGTTTAACCACCACGATGGGTAATACATCTGAATAGCTTGAAGAAAAAAGGGCCATACCAACAGGTACGAAGCGGTGGAAACATCGAGCCATAATGCATGATAAAAAGTTAACATGACCTCGGACAGCGGTATTTCGGAGGACTGAAGGTGGTTGTAATAAAAGGCTAAAAACAAGCCCCTTTGCAGGAAAAAAAACAACATCCAAAACACAAACTGCCTGAATATAAATAGAATGGAATTTTTCATAAGTCGAACTAAACAGTTTTAACCCGGTTTTGAACTACTACCGACAGCATCTGCTTATCAAAACCGCGATAGCGACAAAAATAATCAATCCTTGTTTGCTACCGCTATTCCCTTCAAAAACTAACAATAGATTATCTTTGCAAAAAAGAAACCAAGGATGAGTATTTCAGAAAACCTCAGGTACTACAAAGATCAACTGCCCGTAGAGGTCAGGCTAATTGCTGTTTCGAAAACCAAACCGGTGGCAACGATTATGGAGGCCTACCATGCCGGACAGCGTGTTTTTGGAGAGAATAAGGCACAGGATATGGCAGATAAATAT
>DJVY01000040.1 GCA_002440885.1 Bacteroidales bacterium UBA6244 | reverse complement strand
ACGGGTAGCCCAATCTGGCAGACATCCCAAACTATTAATGTAGAGAGAAATATCAGTACACTTCTTAGCGACCTGTTAATAGATGCAGACAGTCTGAAATTAAACAACCCTTACTGGAAAGGATTGTATGATGCCTGCCCCTATACAATGCGTGGAGCAATTACGAATATAGCATCAAATCTCGTAACAGGGTTAGAACCATATGTTTGCAAGCAGATGAGTCAAAGGATTATCAGTTGGTTATTGAATAGAAGCTTATATCAAAAAGGAGATGATCCAAAAAAGATCCAGTCGATTATTAAGATGAACGGAATTGAGTATGAACAATACGAGATCCCTCATTGGCATGTCTGGGCAGGTATATTCCCCTCTGGTTTAAAGAAAGAGAATGGAAAGGCATTAGATCCCTGGTGGGAACAACGTTGGGACAATGATTCTTTGCGAAATCATGAAAACCTGATAACTGTGTATACCGAATTGAACATGAAACTTTCGGAACGTGGCTTGTCTGTTGCCACAATCTCCGCCATTATTGCAGGAGTTTTGGCAGTCGCTTATGTCGCCACGGCATTAGCTGCCGCAGTCGGATTAAAAGTGGCTGTAGCTGCCGTCGTGAAATATATTACCGTATGGTTGTATGGGTCAGGCGGTGTAGCAGTTTATATAAATGCTGGAGAAGGTGTTGATAAAACATCGGCTATCAATAACGAAGACGGAACGAAAAAAAATTATCAACCAAGTTGGTTTATGAATTTCATCGAGAGTCTTAGAAACTCCATTAATTAAGGAAAACCTTATGAATAACTCAAGCGATCAGTCTGTATTTTCTAAGTTAACTCCACCCTCGTTTATTACTACGGATATTGAAATCTTGTGCCAGGATTTTGATAAAATTTTAGTCGACCAACCTACTGAAATTTCAGCTTTTTCCCAGCGACTTGCTCGTGTTTTGGAATGGGCAAAAGTTCACCCATTGGTTGAAGACCCTTCGATTACCACGGGGTGGAGTGCCCAATATGCAGGGCTTCCTGCATTGGGGGCGACCCTCACCTGTCAAAATGATGTTTGGGAATTAATGCTTAGTTTTGATACAAACCAAACAGCTTATATGGGCTCTTGGCGTTCTCTACGCCCTGGAGAGGAAGATCACGGCGGCCTCTTTTCGATAGAAAACATCGCTTCCGGACAAGTTTTGGTATTGGATACCGGTCAATCCAAACAGCAGGTGAAACTTACCGGTTCAGAAAGGATAGCCTGGGGAAGTATTATCACTTTTCTGCAGAGTATACAAATTGAGGAATCTCTGCAAACTGATAATCAGGTTGGCACATCAACCCCGGCTGCTTTGCCCTCCGAGCACCCAGATGTGGATTTTTCTTCGAATGATGCGCCAACCATACTTGCCAGACCAACAAAGCAGCAGAATACATCTGTGACAATGCCCTCGGAGAAACCGGAAGCGGAATTCTCTACGGAATCCGCCCCCACAATTCTTGCCAAATCAACCAGGCAGAAGAACCCGTCTATGATTCCGCCCACTGAAATTTCAGATAAACAACCTGTACCAACCGAACAACCAACGCAAACCCAACCTGATATGTGGCAGTGCACCTGCGGTAATACAAACATTGGACCAGTCTGCCTAAAATGCGGGAAGGAAAAGCCAGCTACAAGACCTGCTGAAGATACGGAAGCACCTCAACCAACAATTTGCAAAGTTTGTGGGAATGTAATTTCAACTGGGGCCAAATTCTGCCGTTATTGTGGGTCTGAAGTAGTGGGTTGAGATAAAAGTTAATTATTTAGAATTTCTAAATAGCGTGATTCAGTAAGATGTGCTCAGATTCTACGACATTATAATAAATTACTGAATAGAAAATTAAGCGGAGTTGTGTTTAAGAATTTATTATTTCTCTCACAACTCTTCTTTTTTTAAACCACCATCGTTAGTGGTTCTATATTTAATTTCTTTCCTGTCCATTTGACCAGTTTTTTTGGAAAAATTGAAAATCAGCCTTGACAACCATCAAAAAAAATGTACAATAATTAAAAACCAGTTTGTAACGCAAACTAGTTTTTAAGGAGAAAACATGACTGAACAGGTAAAAATCGAGAACATTATCCGCAACACCCGCAAATATTGGTATGTAGATGGATTATCCGAGATTGCAGGTGGATTGATCATATTCTTCGCTGGTTTAACCTATTGGCTCGTGGCACAAATGGAAAACACGGCTTATAAGTTTGTTTTATTAACCCTGGCACAACCAGCTGTAATCATTCTCGGATCTTGGTTAGCTCAAAAAATCCTGCCTTGGATTAAAGAGCGAGTTACCTATCCTCGCACTGGTTATCTTGTATTTCGCAAACCTGTAAAAAAGCGACGTTTTCATCGAATCCTCTACGTTGGTTTGATTGCAGCTGTCGTAGGTGCGCTTGTAACGATGCTATCCAGCGCTTTACCAGAGCGTTTCCTGCCCTTTCTGTCCAGTATTTTTTTGGCAATGGTCT
>DJVY01000062.1 GCA_002440885.1 Bacteroidales bacterium UBA6244 | reverse complement strand
TCAAATCATTTTCACAAGATTGATGTGGCTCATCTGCCTAAAGGACTGTATCTGGTGCGGGTATGGGATGGAAAGGAATGGATGACAACAAAATTACTCAAAGATTAAATCGGATATAATAACTATTGTTTAACAATTTAAATTTAATTCACATGAAAACAAATACTATTTTATTTCTTATCGTTACTCTTTTGCTGAGCTTTGGCATCCAGATCAAAGCGCAGGAATATGTGCCACTTGCTGTTGATGGTGCACATTGGATTGTTAGCTATGATATTATGGAAACTCCACCGCCAATGGATGCGCTATGGGAATATCATGCCAATGGCGATACTTTGGTGGAGGAACTGTCTTACCTGAAGGTTTACCGGCGCGAACTGGAATTGAATGAGTCGTTTTTGCCACCTTTTGTTCCGGCATCGGAATTTGAGTTGGTTGGCCTGTTGGGCGAGGACAGTGGAGAAAGAAAAGTATATTCTATTCTGCTTGCTGAACAAATGTCAGCAATTTCTTTCTGCCCCATAGGCGAAGAAAGCCTTTTATTCGATTTCTCCCTTTCGGTTGGCGACACTGCCTCGTTTTGTGCGATGCCAGGCTCCGATATATATGGCGACATAGAAATTACTGCCATTTCGCCAATAATGCATTGGGGACTTGAAACCAGGGCTTACGAAACGTTTGTTGGCTCTTATTATGAAGGTATTGGATCAGATTACGGTTTGTTTGAATTCATGTTTGCACCCTATAAATCAGGAAACAACCGTTCTGTAAATTCAACATTTCTGCAATACTACTGCCGCGAAACACCCTGCGAATTTATTGTTTCTACAGAGGAACTGCACGAAACCACCGGGCTAATAATCCACCCCAACCCCGCCACCACAGAGCTCTGGCTCCAACTCCCCGAAAATACACCACTTGCACAGGCGCGGATTGAGCTGTACAGCTCCTCGGGCAGGCTGTTGCACAAAGCAAAGCCAGGCAGTCATTTTTATAAGATTGATGTGGCACATCTGCCCAAAGGATTGTATTTTGTGCGGGTATGGGATGGAGCAAGGTGGTATGTGGAGAAGCTGGTGGTAAGATAGGCTTTCGTTTTATACCCGCACCGACCGCACCGATGTATTGCCCGAAAGTATTATCAGGGCATGAGTTTGGGCGCGATTCCAAGATGCAACCATGCTGCAAGGCCTACAGAATCCCTTACAGTTAATACAACAGCATTTATTTCGCATAATGCAACCTGAAAATTGCCTAAACTTAACATAAAACCACTTGACTTCTGCGGGCTAAATTTATTATCTTTGTACCCAAACCAAAACATAATCAAGATTATACTTGTTCAATGGCATATCTGGATTACACTTTCAGAACAGCTCAACAAACCGAAGCTATGTTTACTTCCTAATATCTACAGGTTTGTGCTACAGTTAGTTGCCCGCCTTCCAATAAAGGAAATACATACTGCCACCATAAGTTTTTGGCAAAGCATACAGCCAGCATCCCTCCCCATAGCTTGCCCATTCCTACAAAAAAACCAGACCCATGCATTTATCAACTTACACTGTACAAATAGAAGTATTTTTAGGTTGGGGAAAAATAGGTTTATTTTAACATGCCAATCCTGACAATATAAATTGGCAGGATGGCAATTTTCATAATAGTTTAATACATTTTTATCTATTAATCCATTAAACATTTCAGTATTCTTACAAAACTTGATATTAGATTGAAGGTATTGACATGTTTACTATAAAAGTTTATTTCAGTTTACTATAATCCATTCTTTAAAATGCAATATACAAGTATTGTGGATAGAAGTAACTGATCAATGAGATTAACTATTTTATTAAATTTTCCAACTAAAACATTGAAAAAATGAAAAGAATCATTTTCGTACAAGTTATACTTATTCTTGCTACAAGCCTATTTATTATGCACATAAACGCTCAAGAAGTAAATTATAAAATTAATGAAACGTTTTATTCAAATGAAGAAATACTACTATTTGAAAATGAAGAAACAAGTAATGGAATAAGAATCAATGGGTCAATTACATTGAATAATGATAGTAGTTATGTAAGGGCTGTACTTGTTGATATAAACCAAAATGAATATTTGGTTTTTGATATATTTAAGCTCGTATGTCCTTCTGGAGATACTACTTTTAGCAATATTTGCTATGAAACATGTTATTTAGACAATATTGATTTGCATTCAATTAAAATAGAAATTGTGGATGCAGAATTAATTATATACGAAATAATTAATGATAAAACAATAAGGTCGAATATTGAAAACCTTCAAAGTGCTTCATTGAATTTCAATAGAGGGTTATATATTGATAAAATTAACGAGTTTTTAGAAATTAATCACAAAACATGGCGTGCAGGTACAGGTCCATTAACCAATTTAACATATAGCGAAAAGAAAATGCTTTTTGGAGGCATGTTGCCAAATTTGAATGGATTTGACTATTACATAGGTGGTTATTTTTCGTTTTTTGGAGATGAAACACCAAGTGCTAATACAGAAATTGTAAATAGTTTTGATTGGAGAAATAGACATGGTGCCAATTTATCAAATAGTCCCTACTACAATCAAGAAGGATTTGGTTGGATCAGTCCTCGAACAGTAACCCAAATTGCTGGTGAATGTTGGGCATTTGCCCCAGTTTATTCTTTAGAATCACTCGTAAACCTATATTATAATCAGCAAATAAATGTTAATCTTTCCGAACAAGATGTTATTTCATGCAGTGGAGGAGGCCACTGGCTGCATGGTGGAAGCCCTGCAACGGCAATAAACTACTTAATCAATACTGGTGTCGTTGATGAAGATTGTTTTCCTTTTACAGCAGGATACCAAGCACCATGCGGAGATAAATGCGCTGAACCCATTGAAAAAATTCAGATAACCCAAAAACAAATTTTGCTTGGAGATGAAGTTCAATTGAAAGAGAGCTTAATCATAAATGGACCATTAACAGGTGTGCTCTTTAAATGGGGTCATGCTATGAATCTCGTTGGGTATGGTATTGTTAAAGAGGGAGATATGATATTGGATGGTAGTATTTCTCATACTGGTCAAGAAATAACTGTGCTAGAGAATTCTCCAGATATTGGTAAGCCATATTATATCTTCGAGCAAAGTTACGGTAGTTGGGGTCCCGACAATACGCCTTTTATTAAAGTGATAATGGATGTTACTCAAACTTCATATTTTTTGGCTTATGCGCTTTTAAATCCATTAAATAGTCTTAACTACTCTTCGTCAACGATTCCATGCAATGATTTTGATGAAGATGGCTACTATTATTGGGGAATTGGCTCCAAGCCTACTACTTGCCCACCTGGTACTCCTGATGATCCCGATGCAAATGATTTTGATCCATTAATAGGCCCTTTTAGCCCAACATATGGATTTACAATAATTTGTGATAATTTCGTTCATAGTGGTGATACATTAAAAATAGATTCCAACCAAATCTGGAATACTGACAAAATACTAGACAAAGATGTATTAATTGAAACAGGGGTTATCCTAGAAATTCGTAATTGTACAATTTCATTTGCAGAACAAGGAACAATCTTTATACAACAAGGTGGACATCTTATTATTAATGGTGCAGTCATTACAAATCCATGCGGTCAATATTGGCACGGCATACAGGTATGGGGAAACAAAAACGCTTCACAATTTGCCTTACCTGGCGAACTGAACCCACAAGGTAAGCTTACATTAAAAAATGGGGCGGTTATCGAAAATGCTTTCAACGCAGTTACACTTTGGAAACCCAACGACTGGAACAGTATGGGTGGTATCGTGCAGGCTACCAACACCACTTTCCGAAACAATAAACGTGCTGTCGAGTTTATGTCATACCAGAATTTTAATCCCATTGACCCTTCTGTGCGTTTTGGTAATGCCAGCTATTTCAGCAATTGTACTTTTGAGGTAAATGATGACTATATAATCAGCAGCGATTTTGATTCACACATCACCATGTGGGATGTGGATGGTATTAAGTTTACGGCCAATACCTTCAGAAACGATATGACCGATATTACTACCAGAGGATATGGCATTTATACAATTGATGCCAATTTCAGGGTAGTGCCGGGATGCAGCCAGTCAATAATGCCTTGCCCCGAACCCTATATCGAACGCAATATGTTTAGCAATCTGGATGCGGGTATCTATGCCACTAACTCCAGGACCTCAAAAACCATTTATGTGGACCAGACCGAACTCATTGGAAATGGATATGGCGTGATTTTAAATAGTGTGAACAATGCCACCATCATAAGAAGCAATTTTGGAATTGGCACGTATAGCAAGCAGGGCTTTGCCTGTAGCGGTACGTTTGGCACCGGCATCGACATCACCAACAGCAACGGCTACATCATTGAGGAAAATAACTTCACCAGCAGCTCCGACCCATCCACAACTGATGTGATCGGGATAAGGATTAATAATGAACCAGAGTTTAATTTGAGCCCGAACGAAATCTACAAAAACAACTTCAACACCCTCAACCGCGCCAACTTGGCCGAAGGTAAAAACTTTTTAACACAGAATTCCGATCAGGGCCTCGTTTTCCAATGCAATACTAATTCCGAAAACTTCTTCGATTTCTATTTTGTTGGTGATGGTGTTGCCGGCAAGCAAGGAAGTGGGGCACGGGCAGCCGGAAACACCTTTACCAACTTAACCAATCCACTAGGGCCTCCGCGCCATATCAACAACTTGGCTATCAATTATGTTGATTATTTTCACACATCGGCAACCAATGAGGTACCTACACGAATATCATCAAATGTAACACCCTATTTGGTTTCCTTTGCACATACCTGTGCCTCCAGCTTTGGCGGCGGTGGTAGTGAGATTGACCCCAAAGGCCTCACGGCCGAACAGCAGCAGTTTTTTGAGGAGGTACTCATCGAGAGCCAAAACACCTACAACAGTGTGAGCAACCTTTACGAATCCCTGCTCGACGGCGGCAATACCGAAGCCGTACAGGCGGATATTTCAATGGCCTGGCCCGAAGAAATGTGGGAGCTACGAGCCGAATTGCTGGGCATGTCACCCCTTTTGAGCAAGGAAGTTTTGGTTTCGGCCTCCGATCGCACCGATGTATTGCCTGAAAGCATTATCTTTGAGGTGTTGGCAGCCAACCCCGACGAACTCAAAAAGAAGGAACTGATGGAACACCTCGAAACAAAGGACAACCCGCTACCGGAATATATGATCGAAATACTTGAAAGCCTCACAGGCAATGTTACCTACAAAACCATTTTGCAAGGCCAGATGGTTTACCATGGCGGCATGGAAAACCGGGCCGCAGGTTTACTGCTGCGCGACAAGCTGAACGACAGCATCCGTGATGAAGCCGCCATACGCAGCTTTATGGCCACCAGGCAAAGCCTGCCCATGGACCTGCAAATTGTAGATTCCTATCTGGAAAGCGGCGAAACTACCGATGCACTGGCACTTGCCGCCATGCTGCCCCAACTGTACGACCTCACGGGCGATGCACTTGCTGAACATGGACACTTTATGGAACTCAAGCAACTGCAAGCCGGCTTGCACAACCAGGGTCGCAGCATCTTCCAGCTTACCCCAACCGAAAAAGCACAACTGGAAGAGCTGGTGGCAGAAAGCACCGGGTTGGCAGGTATGCAGGCACGCAACACCCTGGCCTTTGTGTATGGCAACGATTATTGCGACTGCCCGGCCGAAGTGGAAGAAGGCCTGAAAACCAAACTGGTAGTAACCCCACCACTACATAAGCTGCACGAACCAAAAATTGAAGCCAGCCCCAACCCGGCCAACAGCTGGGTGAGCTTTGATTACCAGCTTGCTGGTAAGGCTGAAACCGCCTTGCTGGAAATAACTGATACACAGGGCCGCCAAGTACATCGTATTGAGCTGAACAACAAGACCGGCCAGTATGTGTGGGATACACGCCACATAAGCCCCGGTCTATATTACTATACCTTGAAAACAGGTCAGGCCTCTAAAACAGGAAAGCTTATAATTGAGCGTTAATGTAAATAACTACAACAGCACGGATGGTAAGTACCATCTGTGCTGTTGTTTAAAATGAACAATATGAAAACAACTACATTATATGCCCTGTTCCTGCTTTATACCTTTCAAATAAATGCACAGGAATTTGAAATTATTTTCCAGCAGTGCTATGGGGGGGCTGTATGGGAAGGGGCCAAGACAATTATACCTAAAAACGGTGGAATTATTGCTTTTTGCAGTACCTCTTCCAATGATGGCGATGTATCCTTTAACCACGGTAAAAATGATTACTGGTTGATTAAAACCAATGATATCGGGGAAATAGTATGGGAAAAAACATACGGAGGCAGTGATGAGGATTACCCTGCCAATATGCTCCTCTCCCCAGACGAGGGCTATGTGATGTTTGGACACACCTACTCCATCAATGGCGATGTGGGTTGCAATCACGGTGATGGCGACTGGTGGTTGGTAAAAACTGACAGCCTGGGCAATATACAATGGAGCCGTTGCTACGGGGGCACACACAAAGAAACCGCCTCGCAACTGATCTATGCCCACGAAGGCGGCTATGTAATGACCGGCAAAACCGGCTCTGTGGATGGCGACATCAGCCACAACAACGGCATGTTCGATGTGTGGGTGGTGAAGGTGGACTGGGAAGGCGAGATTCTCTGGGAACGTACTTTTGGGGGCAGCAGCAATGATTGGGGAAATAGTATAGCACCTACTGCTGATGGGGGCTATATAGTGGGGGGAGGGGGCGCAAGTTCCCATGATGGCAATGTTTATTGTCCGGATGCTGTTGCCAGTGAGTGGAGTACTGCCTGGGTAATCAAACTGGATGGTGAAGGGCAAATAGAATGGCAAAATTGTTATGGTGGTACCGAATCAGATATTGTGGCCGATATCATTCAAACACAGGATGATAGCTTTATCTTTTTAGGTGCCATCTCTTCCGATGACGGGGATGTGGACTGCTTTCACGGAACACCAGGAGATGGCAGCACCAATGATATGTGGGTAGTCAAGCTTGATGAAACAGGAGAAATTGCATGGCACCGTTGTTTGGGGGGAACCGGTTTTGATTCGCCAAAGCTTATAAGGCAAATGGGCGATGGCGGTTACCTTGTGGGGGGTAATACAACATCCAGGAACGGCACAGTGGTTTGTAATGAATCGCTGCCAGGCACACACACAGTAATCCTGTACAAGCTGTCGCCGGAAGGCGAAATTGAATGGACCAAATGCCTTGGCAGCCAAGTGGACAACAGCCTGCTTTCTATGCATATGTTTTCGGACTACCATTTCTTGCTTGGTGCCACCACCCGTACCTGGGGCATGGATGTGGACTGCGACCTGAAGGGCGAAACCGACATCTGGATCGTTGAGATACAAGATACCACTGTTGGGGTGCAGGAGGAACATCTGCTGCAATGGCAAGTATTCCCCAATCCCGCCACCACCCAAAGCTGGCTACAGCTACCCAAAAACACAGCCCTCGCACAAGCACAAATAGCGCTCTATAACTCCTCAGGCAAGCTGCTGCACAAAGCAAAGCCAGGCAGTCATTTTCACAAGATTGATGTGGCACATCTGCCTAAAGGACTGTATTTGGTGAGGCTGTGGGATGGAGCAAGGTGGTATGTGGAGAAGCTGGTGGTACGGTGAACCTAATTTAAGATTTAAATGTAATAACATAATTAAAGCTATGAAAACAAAACTATTATTATCTGTTATGACGATTCTGAGCCTCGGTTTGTCATCTCAGGAATATCATCCACTTATTGAAG
>DJVY01000019.1 GCA_002440885.1 Bacteroidales bacterium UBA6244 | reverse complement strand
ATCGGTAATGAGGATGGCCATTTGACCAAGCACAGCTTTTAATAGAAAAGCCGGTAGTGGTGGAAAGAAGAAGGGTTTCTTTAGTTGGTGTGCCAGACTTTTCATCAGGCTACGGTTCGTCAGGTGTTGTGGTGCTACTGCATTGTATGCTCCACTCATCGATTCATCTTCCACAGCCATCAGGTACATGTTGCATAAATCGGTTAATGAAATCCAGGGCATGTATTGCTTTCCGTTGCCAAGCGGTCCGCCCACACCCATGCGGATGGGCAGCAGCATTTTGGACAATGCCGGGGCCCCTTTCGACAGCACTACGCCCGTGCGGATCTTCACCGTACGTACGCCGGCTTTCTGGAATCGGTCGGCCGCTTTCTCCCATTCCACACAAACCTTTGCCAGAAAGTCGGAACCTGCCGGCGAGTATTCATCAAACACGGTCTCTGTTGTTTTACTTCCGTAGTAGCCCGTGGCTGAAGCTGAAATAAAGGCTTTCAGTTGCAGGTGGTGTTCTTCTGCTTTATGATACAGAAGCGCAGACGAAAGTGTGCGACTCTCCAGAATTTCCTTTTTACGTGCTTTGGTCCATCTGCCCGCACCGATACTGCTTCCTGCCAGATGGATAATATAATCCACCCTGTTGAAGGCTGCAGGGTCGGCTTCACCTGCAGCAGGATTCCAGTAATAGAAACCTTCTCTGGTGCTAAGCTGCCGGCGGGTAGTGAGTTGTCGCAGCTCATAACCCGATGACTTTAGTAGTTGTACAAGAGCTTTGCCGACAAGTCCGGTTGAGCCGGTAAGCAAAACGGTGGACATAAGTGTTTAATTGTTAATTGTTAATTATTAATTGTTAGTTGGGGGTGGTGCAAATGTACATATTTAATTCAAAAAAAGAAGGACTGGTTTTGCAATTTTGAGAATTTGTATTACATTTGCAGTCCGAAACGAAACATTGACTTATGGTGTAATGGTAGCACTGCAGTTTCTGGATCTGCCTGTCTAGGTTCGAATCCTAGTAAGTCAACATTTTGAAGTTTATAAAAACGCTATTAATCTGAATATAAGGTTTTTAGCGTTTTTGTTTTGGGCTACTTGCACAACGGTTGCACAACTCCTTTTTTGAAGTCCATATTTAGGCAAAAAAAACCGGCAGGATTAATACCCTGTCGGTTTCTTATTTCTGCATAGCCCCCACCCCCTTTTTCCCGATTTTTGGCACTTTTCTAAGGTGCAACCCTAAAATTTTTTTAAAAAAAAATTGCATTCTAGCGTAGCAAATTCAGAGAGTTTTATTCTTATTTCCTCTTAAATGTATATTCCGATAAAAGTGAGCCACCATTCCGGCAAAGTGAGCCATTTGTTAAGACATGGTAAATTCGCATCAAATGTAAATAAATTATTTGATATTTCTCTTTCTCATAGATTCACCTTTCAACTCATAGCGATGTGCAGAAGCTGACAATCTGTCCATTATAGCATCTGCTATTGTTGATTCATTGATATATTCATACCAGCTTGCAACGGGTAATTGCGAAGTTATGATGGTTGATTTTCGCCCATATCTGTCTTCTAAAATTTGTAAGATTGTAAGTCGTGCGGTTTGATCCAGTGGCTGCAACCCAAAATCATCGAGTATTAAAAGATGTGTTTTCTCAATATGTGACAAAAGTTTTAAGAGCGTACCTTCGAGTTTGGCAACAGTAATTTTCTCGAGGAACTTACTCATAGAAAAGTACAAAGTTCTGTATCCAAAGGCGCATGCCTGCCGACCTATAGCACAAGCTAAAAAGCTTTTACCACAACCGGCAGCTCCTGTAATAAGGATGTTTTCGGCCCGTTTTACAAAGCCGCAATCTGCAATAGCCTGTATAGATTCCAGGGTAAGGTTTCTGTCTGCGGTACAATGTACTTGTTCCAGCAATGCATCGTAGCGCAATTTGCTTGTTTTTAGATACATCTGTGTTCGGTTGTGTAGTCGTGCCTGCAGTTCTGCCTCTGTTAAGTTGGCCATCAGTTGATGGATTCCCGGCTGCTGATGTACGGGCAACGATAGTACCCCATTGTATACTTGTTTCATACCGGAGAGTTTAAGTCTCTCTAATTCGTAAATTGTGTTTTGAGTATTCATGTCGAAAAAAATTAAAATGTAATTTGTCAATTTGCCTTTTATGTGTAGGATTCTTTTCCCCGTATATTCTCATGTCTGGGAAGTGATTGTTCTACCGATTGAGAGGCATTATCCATATCCCGGTTGTTTTTTAATATGTTTGCCACATTGCTATATGTAGTTGTGGGTAATGTCATGGACATTGTACATGCAGCTTCCAATCTTATTTTGCCATATTTTGTTCCTAACGACAGGATTCCTTTACAAGCGTTATAGGTCTGCTCAGGGAAAAAGCTTCTTGCCAACAAGCGCGCTATTACCTGGCGTGTATTGGCACCTATCTTTTCACCCTGTTCTAAGAAGTAGTCGGCATCCCAACCCAGTGTTTCTTTGTATTTCCGGTGGTTCTGCGGCATGTGTTCCTCTCTGGTTGTATAACCGTTTCGGCGCATATCTCTGCTATGCCGGGCAATCCGTTGCATTTCAAGAAATACCTCTACTTCCAATGCATCATACACTAAGTGAACATGTTTTCCGACATGGATATAGGGAACACTGTATTGATGCATATCTTCTCCCAGTAATACATGGTAGTTGGGTTGTACTTTTGCTTTGGTACGATGACGGACAATAAAATCCATCGCCGGAAGAGGTTTGAGAAGATGCTGTTCTTCCCTATAAAACAACTCATCGCGAGAGTGACCAACACGCTGCATTGGTGTTGTGTTGTGCACCTCCAGGCGTTCCATGACAGCTAAATTGGCACTTTCAACAGAAAAGAACTCCCGATTACGCAATGGTGCATAGATACGCTGATAACTTGTACTAACCTGTTTTTCAACGCTTGCTTTATCGCGTGGCCTGACCACACGGGTAGCTAATAAACTGGTATTGTAATACACCGAGAACTGTTCTGCAAGTTCATTAAAGGTGGGCTCATACCGATTACTTCTGAGAACAAACTGTTTCATGTTATCGCTCAGGATGGCGCGGGGCACACCTCCAAAATACTTCAGACACTGAGCTAATGCAGTATAAAGATAGTATCCGCTGGCATTTTCAAGAATCTGAACATAGCTCTTTCCGCTATAGGGAAGGACGCACACCAGAACAGGATGTTGGTGCATGACACCGGTAAGAGGATCTGTAACAGGGAAGGTTTTACCGGCAAAATCAACCTGTAATTTATCTGCAGGCTCATGATCGAGGTGCATGACAACCTTTTGCAGGCGTGTTTGTTTGGATAAGCGTTCACAAAACTGACTGTATTCATACCCCTGAGGGTGGACCTTGTGATATTCTTGCCATAAAAGCTTACGGGTAACACCGGTGCGTTTTAGCTCTTTAAGAAAATAGTCCACCTGCAAATCGAAAACAGCTGCCCGTGTATCCTCTTTCAGGCTTTTTGCCTGTTCGGGATAAACAAACTTTGCAAGATCAGTGTCGTTGAGCAGGAGTAACTGACTAAGGGTAAGCCCGCACAGTTTAAAACGACGTGCGTAATGATCAATCGTATTACGGCTAAGACCTAATTGACGTGAAGCCTCTCGCTTGGAGCGACCCTCCTCTAATAATTGAAGAATTCTTCTGACTTGTAACATTGTTAATACTTTATTTGCCATGGTATCTTTTTTATCTCAAAGATACCAGGCTGTTACAAATCTACCATGGTGTTTTTAACATGTGGCTCAGTTTGCCGGAATCGGAATCAATCCCTTGAGTACATTCTTAACAAATGGCTCACTTTGTGCCGGAATGACAGCCCAAACAAACGACAACATAAACCAAAAAAACAACCTAAAATCTTAACAAATGGCTCACTTTAACCCGGAATGGTGGCTCACTTTGGTTCGGAATGAGTGGCTCAGTTTAGTCCGGAATATTCACCTCAGTATTAAGTCTTGTGCTTTCGTTGCTAATTCGGTCGAATTCTTCTTTATATTTTCTTTCAACCTTTGCTCGTATTCCTTCTCGAAGTGTTTCGATTCTAAGTTCATGATCTGCTCGTAGTCTTTCGAGGTCGACTCTTTCAGTTGCTGAATTTCCCTCAACTCTTGATATTTCTGATTCAAGACTTCTGACAGATTCTGAATATTGTTCTGATTCCAAACATCGATTA
>DJVY01000048.1 GCA_002440885.1 Bacteroidales bacterium UBA6244 | reverse complement strand
GACCAAATGACAAAAGGTGAACAATTAATTGTTCCCGACTATTTGTTTTTTGGCACACCCGAAGTGGTGGATTTGAGTAACGAATATGGCGTAAATAACAACACAACAAAGAAAGCTGCAGTTAAGGGATTGATAAACATGCTGAAATCGTACAAGTTTACCATTACTGAAAATACCCCGATTGAAGAAGACGTTGCACTCGACCCCGAATTGTTGGGTAAAGTATTTGAAAACCTGTTGGCAAGTTACAACCCCGAAACCAAAACAACGGCTCGTAAACAAACAGGCTCTTTCTATACTCCTCGTGAGATTGTTAACTACATGGTTGATGAAAGCCTGATTGCTTACCTGAAAAATGCAGTTACCGATTGGCAAATGGACGAAAAACAGGTGGACGAAAAGTTGCACCAACTGGCTTCGTTCGATGCAAAAAACCCATTTACCGAGAATCAAAAACTTACCCGAGATATAGTTTCAGCCCTCGACCGTTGTAAAATACTCGACCCTGCTTGCGGTTCGGGAGCTTTCCCTATGGGTGTGCTTCAAAAAATGGTGCACATGCTGCAAAAGCTCGACCCTGAGAACCTCATTTGGAAAGAGGTGCAAATACAAAAAGTGCAGGAAGAAACCAGCGAAGTGTTTAAAACCATTGACGACAAGGCCGAACGAGAAGAAAAACTGAAAGAGATAAACAATGCGTTTGACCAACGGGTAAATGACCCCGATTATGCCCGTAAACTATACCTGATTGAGAATTGCATTTATGGGGTGGACATACAACCTATTGCCACGCAAATATCAAAATTACGTTTCTTTATTTCATTGGTGGTTGACCAGAAAAGTAATGCTAAAGCTGATGAAAATTTTGGCATACGTCCATTGCCGAACCTTGAGACCAAATTTGTAACCGCCAACACGTTAATAGGAATTGATAAACCTGATGCACAGCTTAGTTTGTACGATACCAAAGAAGTTAAGGAATTAGAAACAGAACTTAAAAAAGTAAGGCATAAGCTGTTTAGCGCCCGTACCAAAGAAACCAAACTAAAATACCGCCAACGCGATGAAGAATTACGAAATGCCATTGCGTCAGAATTGGAGAAAAGCGGTTGGAAAAGTGATAACGCTCAAAAATTAGCTAAATGGGATCCTTATGACCAAAACGCTTCATCACCGTTTTTTGACCCTGAATGGATGTTTGACATTGTTGATGGGTTTGATATTATGATTGGAAATCCACCATGGGGCGCAACACTTTCAAAGCAGGAAAAGGATTTATTTAAAGATATATACTCGAAAATCGATTCTTCAACTCCAAATTCTTTTGCATATTTTATTGGAGAGGCAATGTATCATAGTTCTGGAATCATAAGTTATGTTTTACCAGATTCAATTTTAATAAAGGACTTTGCTAAAACAAGAAAATGGATTAAAGATTGTCTATATGAAATTTCTTGGTATTTGAATACAGGTATACCAGAGGAATTTAAACCTTTTGTTTATGTTGAGCATGATGTTTGTGTTTTGCTTATTAATCAAGCAGTAGAGAGCGAAAAATGTCGAATAAGCAAGTACTTATATGACTTTTCGAATAAAAAACAAATTACAAAGCAGTACTCCCTGAAAAAGGAAGATTTTATTTATCCTGAACATGAATATTCATTTAATTTAAAGATTGAAAATGTTGAGATTATACAATATTCACATTTAAGGAGATTACCTACTCTAGATAGTATTCTTCAATGCCATGAAGGAATTCACACGGGTAATTCTAGAGAAATTTTATTTCATAACAAAGTTGGTGAAGGAAATTTCAAGCCATTATATTATGGTGGTCGAGCTGGGGATAAAATATCAAACTATAAATCAGAAACTTCAGGCTGGTTTGTTGACTATAGAAAAGAGTTAATTGACAATTCTAAAGGATTTTATGCATCACTAAGAGATGAAAAAATCTTTAAATACCCTAAAATATATGTTACAAGAACAGGAAATCCTATCAAGGCTTTTTTTGATTATGACACTTATGCATCTAATAATTTCTTTTCGCTACAGTTTAAGAAATATTCTACAAATTCTGTAGATAATCTGAAGAGGATTTTACCTTTAATCTTATCAAAATTTTCAAATTACTATATAAGAACCTTTGCCGCTCCTAGACTTGGTGATACATTTATTGAGACAAAAATTTTTCATCTCTTAAAAATTCCATTTGTTGAGAAACTGATTGAATCTTATGAACTAAATAAGCTGTGTTCAATAATTATTTTTTGTGTAGACTCAAACATTGACTTTCATTTGTTTCAAAACATATCTGATTCAATTATTTATAACCTCTACTTCCCCGACCACATGCAAGAACGTGAAATAGATGTACTTCCATTTGTAGAGCGTGACATAGAAAAAGTAATGCAAGGCAGGGAGTTTGAAAAACTAAGCGATACCGAAAGAGAAAAAGTAATAGAGCAGTTGCACCAAACCTGGAGCCACCCCGATAGCGAGGTTCGCAACCGCATAAAACTGTTTGCCGTTCGCAGTCCCGAGATTCTTAAACCAATTTTGGAAAGTTAAGCCATGAAAAGAATTAAAGAAATACAGGTTAAGAATTTCAAAGCGTTTCAAAACGAACAACCTTTCAAAATAGACGGCAAAAATGTATTGGTTTATGGGAACAATGGTTCGGGTAAATCATCGCTTTTTTGGGGCATTATATACTCTTTTGCAAAGCAGCACAAAAGACGATTCAGGTGTTCAGAAATATTTCAAGAAATATGTAGATTCAGATAATTCCACCCACCAAACCCTTAAAAATGTATTTGTTGACGAAAACGAAGATTCATATATAAAACTTACGGCAATTGATACCGTAACAGGCAGGGAAGATATTTATACCATTTCTCACGATACCATCAATACCAATAATGATGATGATACACTAATACAGGAATTAAACCTTGCAAGCGATTTTATCAACTACAAATTATTACACAATTTTTACCGTGCTTCGCATAAGCAGGAAGTAAATTTGTGGCCTGTTTTCGAGCATGATATTTTTCCATTCTTAACCGAAGGAACTCAAAACTGGTTAGAGGATATAATCAAATCAAAGACAAAAAACACCCCTCAACCACGTTTAGGTGGAAAAGCAGGCGCAAATAGGAAACAGAGATTTATCGAAGATATTAATTTATTAAATATTAAAATCCAAAATCTTTTAACTGAAATTCAAAACAATGCGAATATTTTCATAAAAGATCATTTCTTTAGTGGAAAAGATGTAATACGTATAAACATAGATTTTTCAGGCAAATTTAAGTTTGATGATATTCGCCAAAAACTTTGGGACGATAAAAAAGAAGGATTTAGACATGATAAACTAAGAATAAAACTTACTGTTGAAGTATTTGATGAAACTTGCGCATCAAACTGGCGAAAAATTGAGCGGGTTCAATCATTCCTGAACGAAGCACATTTAACCCGAATTGCAATCGGTATCAGGGTTGGTGCATTACGTACAAGACCGCTGGCAAGTGCAAGGTTCAAAATCCTAGTATTGGACGATATGCTTATCAGTCTTGACCTATCAAACAGAATGGATGTTGTGAGAATAATCTTGAATAAAGAAAACAAACCCGATTTGAGTTTCTTTGATGACTTCCAAAAAATAATTCTTACCCACGACAAAGGATTTTTTAATCTTATCAGACGAAACACCGATGAAGAGCAATGGGTTTATTACAATTTCACTAAAGACGAGAGTGATAATTCTGCACCAAAAATCAAAGAGGATTTAACCCCACTTCAAAAAGCGGTAAAGAATTTTGAGAAAAACGAGTTCGAGAATTGCGGAAATGAATTAAGAAAGGAGGCAGAAGCGGTCTTAACGGCTTTTCTTGACCCAACCATGAAGAACTTAAACAAAGATTTTGAAAGCTTAAGCGATAAATTGGAAAAAGCTTTTAATATAGTTTCTGGTCAACGACTTCAAAAATTCAAACAGGTATTTCTTTCTGATTTTGAAATAAATAAACTCAGAAAAATAAAGACCGATTATCATTCTGATTCCACTATTGAACAAGCTGAAAAGGACAAATTAGACAGGATGAAAACCAAACTGTTCGATTTTCTGATTGAGTTTAACGAAAAAGGTAATCGAAAAGAACTGTTAATCAAGGATACAAAAGAAATTCTGGACAGAGTAATGAATGCGGCTTCTCATCATGGAGAAAATCCACTATACAGTCATGAATTGAAAGATGCGATAGAAAAGATTAAGAACTTAAAAGACTATTTGAATGAGTAAGCCCACCCTTCGCATCCATACACAACTTGTCCCGAACTTTATTCGGGATTGGCAAGTCGCACAAAGCCACCCTGCAAACCAATTTTTGCGACAAGTGAGAGCAGAGCCAAACTGCCACCCTGAGTCGGTCGAAGGGTTGTTTGAGCTCTGCCGAACAAAGCAAAAATCAGCAGAGCTAAAACTTTCCGGCAGCGTATGGCTGCCCAAACGCACGGCAGACAAGAAAGTGCAGCAAATTTAAAAGACAATAATACGGACGAAAATGAACGCCAGTGCATAATCGAGTACAACGGCCCCTCCAGCAAATATCCACAGGGAGCGCCGCTCACACCAATATCGATTGCGTATAAGATGCGTGGTTGTTTTGGTAAATTAATCGCTGATACGATCAGATATCATCCTTAAACCCGTTCAAAAACAATTTTTAGTACTTTAGCCACCCGTATGGCGAAAAATAGAGATCATAACCAACAACGACGTGTCGGGAGTGCTTACCTTACCTCCGGCATCAGCATTACCCTTGTACTTTTTACACTGGGCTTTTTGGGAATGATTTTATTACATGCCCAAAACCTTTCGGATTATATCCTCGAAAACATTGGCTTTGAAATAATTATGGCTGACCAAACCAAGGAGGCCGAAATTCTTCAACTGCAAAAAACACTCGACACCCGACCTTTTGTGAAGTCGACAAGATACATCACCAAGGAAGAAGCTACACACCGCCTGACGGAACTTCTGGGTGAAGAATTTACGGGTTTTATGGGTGAAGCGGATAATCCGCTACTGCCTTCTGTAGATGTGCGCTTTAAAGCCGCCTGGGCCAACAGCGACAGCATTGCTAAAATCGAGCAGGAAGTGCTCGCCAACCCACAGGTAAAAGAAGTGTACTACCAGAAATCGATGGTAAACCTCATCAACACCAACTTGCGCAAAATATCCTTCATTCTGGCAGGATTCAGCCTGCTTTTGTTTGTCATTGCCCTGGCCCTTATCAACAACACCATCAGGCTGTCGGTTTTTTCCAAACGTTTTATAATCAGAACCATGCAACTGGTAGGAGCTACCGAAGGTTTCATCAGGAAACCCTTTTTGCTGGTAGGCATGGCGCAAGGAGCATTAAGTGCGTTTGTAGCCAGTTTGCTCCTGTATTTAACCATGAGCGGCCTTATTACGCAAATCCCGGAACTTGAGGTGCTTACCGGTTCTGTAACCAGACTCTACCTGTATTTATCTATTCTGATTACAGGTATCGTCATTACGTTTTTCTCCACCTACATGGCTGTTTCCAGGTTTTTAAAGATGAAACCGGATCATTTTTACGGGTAATGGCCGGCCTTTTTAACAACCTTTAAGAGGATACCCGGGTCAAATCGGGAAGAAAAAAAATGAATTAGACGTATTTCTATTATTTTTGACGAAAAAAAATCATGGCAACGAACGTATCAAAAAACACCAAAAAAGAAGAAACAAGAGATTTTGCTTTTCATAAAGTGAACTACCTGCTTTTGATCACGGGTCTTATTGTGCTCATTATTGGCTTTTTACTGATGATTGGAGGCGGGTCAAAAGATCCGGATGTATTTAGCGAAGAACTGTTTAGCTTTGGTCGTTGGACACTCGCTCCAATCCTGATCCTGCTTGGATATGTTATCGAAATTGTTGCCATTATGTACCGGCCACAACAGCAGGAGTAGTCAGGATTTTCCAAAAACAATCCCCAAAACTAACAACCTAATATTATGACCTGGTTTGAAGCACTTATTCTGGCTATTGTGGAAGGCATTACTGAGTTTTTGCCTGTTTCCTCTACCGGCCACATGATTCTGGCTGAAGGAATCATGGGCATGAAAAGCAACGATTTTGTACAGGCCTTTATCATCAACATTCAATTTGGAGCTATTCTTTCGGTGGTGGTACTTTACTGGAAGCGGTTTTTCCAAACCATGAGATTCTACTACAAACTCTTCATCGCCTTTATTCCGGCCGCCGTATTTGGACTGTTGCTAAGCGATTATATCGACATGCTGCTCGAAAACGTTATTGTTGTCGCAGTGATGCTGATCCTGGGAGGAATTGTGTTGGTATTTGTGGACAAATGGTTTGAAAACAGGGTACATAACGACGAAATTACTTATCCCAAAGCATTGAAAATAGGTTTCTTTCAGGTCATTGCCATGATACCGGGCGTTTCGCGATCGGCGGCCACCATTATCGGAGGCATGACCCAAAACCTCAGCCGTCAGGCCGCAGCTGAATTTTCCTTTTTTCTGGCCGTACCTACCATGTTAGCCGCTGCGGGCTACAAACTTTGGAAAAATTCTTCGGCCATCACCACCGATAACATCGACATCCTGATTTTTGGCAACGTGGTAGCGTTTATTGTAGCGCTCATCGCCATCAAGTCGTTTATCGCCTTTCTGACCAAATATGGTTTTAAAATGTTTGGCTACTACCGCATCGTGGTGGGCGTTGTGATTCTCCTTTTGTTGGGAATGGGCTATCAACTGGAGGTTTCGTAATGAGGTTTAATTTTGAAGAGGGAGAAGTCCTGCTGATTGACAAACCACTCGAATGGACCTCCTTCGATGTGGTAAACCACCTACGCTCGTTCATAAAGCGGGCTTACGACATAAAAAAAATAAAGGTCGGTCATGCCGGAACCCTCGATCCACTGGCCACAGGATTGTTGATCATCTGCACGGGCAAGTTCACCAAACAAATTGACACCTTTCAGGGACAAGACAAAATATACACAGGAACGCTTCGTCTGGGAGCCACAACTCCTTCGTTCGACATGGAGACTGAAGTAGACCAAACTTTTGATATCGAATCCCTTACTACAGATCAGCTCGAAGCCGCCGCCAGCACGTTTGTGGGAACTATTGAACAGGTTCCGCCAGTTTACTCAGCTGTGAAAATTGATGGCAAGCGGGCCTTTTTGTACGCCCGAAAAAAGGATGAGGTGGCCATGAAATCAAGGCCGGTGACCATAAAGCAGTTTTCAATTCTCAACCCGCGCCTTCCCGATGTCGACTTCGTGGTGGAATGCAGCAAAGGGACTTACATCCGATCGCTGGTGCACGATTTTGGGAGTAGCTTAAATAACGGAGCCATCCTGACCGCCCTGCGCCGTACTTCCATAGGCGGTTTTGAGGTAAATAACGCCTTCACCCTGGACGGCATCAGAGACGAAATCCGCCTGCAAGCTCCCTATCCTGAGCGCACCTACTCAAACCGCGACAAACAGAATGAATAAAAAGATATTACCTTTGCGACTCAAACTCTTTTTGAATGAAAGCCAAAACCCTCATCATATTGTTGTTCGTTGCCGCAATGGTCGCTTCGTGTGCCTCGCCGCGTGCAGGATATAAACCTCCAAAACGAAAAAAAGACGACTGCAACTGCTCGCGCTGGAGTTATAATCCAACGGAAAGTCTGACTAAAACCGCCTTGTTTGTTTAACCTCCCAGCAGATGCATCCGGAAGATAAAAAAATACTGAACCACTATTTTCCATCTCAGGCTGTTGAAATGGTTGCCGCATGGATCGAGGAAAAAAAAATTCACTTTAAAATCAGTAAAACACGCCAAACCAAATTAGGTGACTACCGCCCCCCTATCCGTCATGGAAATCACCGCATATCGGTAAATCACTCCCTCAACAAATTCTCTTTTCTGATCACCTTCGTGCACGAATACGCCCATTTACTTACGTGGGAAAAGTATGAGCGCAAAGCCAGCCCGCATGGTAAAGAATGGAAGTTGGCTTACCGCCAGCTGATGACTGCCGTGATAAAAACCGATGCTTTTCCTGAAGACGTCCGTTTCGAGCTCGAAAAAAGCATCGTAAACACCAAAGCCTCCAGCTCCTCGGAAATTGACCTGTCGCGTGTGCTGAAAAAATATGACCCGCCCCACGATGTCCCGCTGCTGGAGGAACTCCCCGAAGGCAGTTTTTTTTCTACTGCCAACGGTGTTGTGTATCAAAAAGGCAACAAACGCAGAACACGTTACCTTTGCCTGAACATAAGCAATAAAAAATCCTATCTTGTTCATGCTTTAACCCCTGTAAAACAGATTCATCAATCTTAATCTCCAGCATCATGAAAAAGTTCGTAGTCACCTTGTTATTTCTTATCCCGTTTTTTTCAGTTATCGGTCAGACAGAAAAAATGGATAACCTCCTGAAAGAAAAACTGCAAAAGTCCGCTTCGGAAGAAACGCTGGTCAGGGTGGTGATTGTGATGAGCGACCGTGTCGACATGAACGAACTCCATGCCGGCTTCGTGAATTCAAAGGCCGATTTGAGCTACAGAGCCCGGAAAGTACTTCGCACATTAACTGAAAAAGCCGAACAAACCCAAAATCCGGTGGTGGAAGAAATGGAAAAGTACAACAGAACACATCCGGGAAGTTTTGAAAACCTACAGCAACACTGGATTGCCAACATTCTGGTGGTTTCGGCTTCCTCCGATTTGATCAACCTGCTGGCGGTAAATCCGGGAGTGGAAAAGATTGAATGGGACAGCTCACGCCTGGTAATGCCCATCGTTCCTGTAAAACAGAGCAGCAGTCCGGCGAAAATAGCAGGAGGGACAGAGCCGGGTGTCAGGGTAATTAATGCGCCGGCCTTATGGAAAATGGGATATACCGGACGTGGACGATTGCATTATAGTTTTGATACCGGGGCATGGCCTGATCATCCGGCTATTGGAGAGCGGTTTTTGGGGAAACATTACCCTTTATCACAGTCGTTTTACTCACTCGATAACGACGAGTTAAAAGACAAACCCGGAAGTCATGGCACACACACCTTAGGAACTGCACTCGGTATGGATGCCGCTACTGCCGATACCATTGGCGTGGCTTTTAACGCCTACTGGATTGCCAACGATTTAATAGCCACGAGTCTGGCCACGGTTAAACCTTTATCTGAGTTTGTCTCTGCATTCGAGTGGGCTTTTAATCCCGATGGCGACACCGCGACCACAAACGATATTCCGGATGTGATAAACAACTCGTGGGGTTATACCAGCCCGGGCGATACCGCCTTGTGCAACAGTTATGTAAGTGAATTTCTGAGTGCCCTCGAAGCTGCGGGCATAGCAACGATTTTTTCAGCCGGCAACGATGGGCCAAACCCCAACACCATCTCCGAGCCACACCACATCAACACAGGACTGGTGAACGTGTTCACTGCAGGAAGCATCAATCCGCACGACACCAATTATCCCATAAGCAATTTCTCGAGCCGCGGCCCAACTACCTGCCCCGGAACAGGATCATTAAAGATCAAACCTGAAATTACTGCTCCCGGTCAGGATGTGCGCTCCGCAGACGGTCGCGACGGGTATGGCGAAAAATCAGGGACATCAATGGCTTCGCCTCACGTTTCGGGTGCGCTGCTGCTGCTAAAAGAAGCTTTTCCCTTTTTGCCCGGTGAAGAGCTAATGCTGGCCTTGTATTATACTGCCCGCGATCTGGGCGATCCGGGTGAAGACAACACTTACGGCATGGGACTTATCGATGTGCTGGCGGCTTTCAATTGGCTGGCCGAAAGATATGAACCCGTTCCTCCTGTTTCAGGAAACTGGGACTTGGCTGTGAACGCCATCACCGAACCTGGCTTTTTATACGCCTGTTATACTTCGTTTAACCCCAAAATTCAACTGCAAAACCAAGGTGTTGAAACAATTACCGAAGCCACCATCGACTTCGGCTACGTGGGAGAGCCGTTGCAGTCGCATGAATGGAATGGCGCATTGCTGCCGGGAGAAAGCCTGATTATTGAACTCCCATTGCTCACCACCGAAATCAGAGGCGACAAAGAACTACAGGTGATCAGCAGGCTACCTTCCAACATCGTAGAAGCCGATTTGAACAACAACAGAAGAATGGCGCGATTCAACCTGCGTGAAGAAAAAACCATTCCCTACTTCGAAGGTTTTGAAAACGGCAGTCTGCGCCATCAGGGATGGTTTGTGGAAAATCCGGATGAAAGCAGAACCTGGGACACCCTAGCTGCCGGCGGACTCCCGAATAGTTTGATCTCCGCAGTGATGCCATGTTTTGCCTACACCACTGGCAGCAAACAAACCGATGCCATGATCAGTCAGCTTATTACCCTCCCCGACACGGGAACACTCACCCTTACCTTTGATGTGGCTTACAGGCTTTCGCACCCAATTTATCCCGACACCCTGCAGGTAACCCTGTCAAATGACTGTGGAAATAGTTTTCCGGTACAGCTGTTCTATCAGGGAGGTGGCGATCTCTCCACAACCGACACCCTCTTCGAGCCGCTTGTTCCCTCTGATTCCACACAATGGAAGACCATCACGGTAGACTTATCTGAATACAACGGACAGGATATCCTGCTTAAGTTCACAGGAATTAATGGCATGGGAAACAACTTGTTTGTCGACAATATTTCCATTACCCAGCCCACTGGTCCTGATGGCACAGTGAGCCATCCCGAAAAGGAGTTTATTGTGTTTCCAAATCCTGCCGGAGAGGTGGTTCGCGTGTTAAGAAAAACTGCCGGCGAGAGCGAAATAAAGATCCTGCTGGTAAACACAGCCGGGGTAAGTACTTCCGTTGGCCACTTTAAAGGCACAGATCCCATCACCATTCAGGTCTCAGACTTTCCGTCAGGAACCTACCTGCTTGTGGTACAGACTTCGTCAAGAACAGAAACCCATAAGCTGATTATAAAAAGGTAGCCCATGTGGGGACACACCAAAAAAAATGCGATAACGTGAAATAAACCAACGACTTTACTAATTTTGCAAGCTATTATCAAAAAATCTCCCGGCAAAGTTCACTTAGGCTGACTTTTACAGGAGACTAAAACCATAGACAATGGAAAAAAAGAATAATTATTGTGTCATCATGGCCGGAGGAGTTGGAGCACGGTTCTGGCCCATGAGTAAAACATCGCGCCCCAAGCAGTTTATTGATATACTTGGCGTTGGTCGCACGCTCATCCGCATGACCTTTGAGCGTTTTACCCGGATTTGTCCGGTGGAGAATATCTACGTGGTCACCAACGAAATATACGAAGATCTGGTTTTGGAACAGCTCCCGGAGCTCAACAAAAACCAGGTGCTCTGCGAGCCCTCGCGCCGCAATACCGCTCCCTGTGTGGCCTATGCCAACTACAAAATAAAACAAGCTAACCCCGACGCCCTGGTGGTGGTAGCTCCGTCGGACCACATCATCCTGAAAGAGGACGAGTTCGTGCGCAATATCCAAACAGCACTACAGATTGTTAGCGAAAACAATTGGCTGCTCACCCTTGGCATCCAACCCAGCCGCCCCGACACAGGATATGGTTACATTCAGTTTACCGAAGAAACAATTAACCCTGAAATTCCTGAACTCCATAAAGTGAAAACTTTTACCGAGAAACCAAATCTGGAAATTGCAGAATCGTTTCTGGCCAGTGGCGACTTTCTTTGGAATTCCGGTATTTTTATCTGGTCGCTGAAAAGCATCATGTCTGCCTTCTCCAATCTGCTCGAAGAAGTGGACAGCCTGTTTGCCGAAGGCGTTGGTAAGTACAATACCCCCGAAGAAGCCGACTTCATCAAAAACACCTATGCCGTTTGCAAAAACATCAGCATCGACTATGGCATCATGGAAAAGGCTGACAACGTGCATGTGTTGTCGGTAGATTTCGGCTGGTCGGATCTGGGAACATGGGGATCGCTTTACACCATCCGCAACAAAGACCGAAACCAAAATGCCGTGGTAGGGAATAACGTCCTGCTTTACGACACCAAAAACTGTATCGTAAATATGCCACAGGACAAACTGGTTGTCTTGCAAGGCCTTCAGGATTATATCGTTGTAGAAGACGACAGCACCCTGTTGATTTGTCGCAAAGAAGATGAACAACAAATCAGGCAATTCGTTGCCGACATCAAAGTAGAAAAAGGAGATAAATACGTTTAAATTAGTTTATAAAAAAATGAAAAAATTACTCACCATTACAATTGCCCTGATTATTGGGTTTAGCGCAAATGTGCGCGCTGACGAAGGGATGTGGATTCCGCTTCTGATAAATAAAAACATGGCCGAAATGCAAAAGCTGGGACTAAAGCTCACGGCTGAAGACATTTACAACATCAACAACAGCAGCATTAAAGACGCTGTAATCATTTTCGGCGGAGGATGTACAGGCGAAATCATCTCGCCCGAAGGACTCATCCTCACCAACCACCACTGCGGCTATGGCGCTATCCAACAGGTGAGCACCCCCGAAGCCAACTACCTCGATAACGGTTTTTGGGCTATGAACAAAGGCGAAGAAATTCCTGTTGAAGGGCTTAAGGTTCAGTTTCTTCAGTACATGAAAGATGTTACCGCTGAAAGTCTGCAAGGCGTTACCAGTGAAATGACCGAAGCTCAACGCGACAGCGTAATCGGTGTCAACAATGAACAAATTATTAAAAACGCAACCGAAAACACCAAGTTCAGGGCGATAGTAGAGACTTTCTACGGTGGAAATGAATACTATTTGTTTGTTTATGAAGTGTATAACGATATCCGACTGGTAGGCACTCCTCCTGAGTCGATAGGCAAATTTGGTGCAGATACCGACAACTGGATGTGGCCACGCCATACCGGCGACTTCAGCATGTTCAGGGTGTATACCGCTCCCGACGGAAGTCCGGCAACCTATGCCGAAGACAACATTCCCATGAAAGCAAAACACTACCTGCCCATCAACATTTCAGGGGTAGAAAAAGATGATTTCGCTATGATACTCGGTTTTCCGGGCAGCACCGACCGTTACCTGTCGAGTTATGGAGTAGATATGGCCATCAGCCAGTCGAACCCAACCATCGTAGACATACGTGCCGAAAAACTCCGCCTCATGCGCGAAGGCATGAACAAAGACGAGGCCGTACGCCTGCAGTATGCCTCTAAATATGCCCGCACCGCCAATTACTGGAAATATTTTATCGGCCAGACCAAAGGACTGAAAAGACTTGATGTGAAAGGCCAAAAACAACAACTGGAAGCCGAGTTTGAAAACTGGCTCAACCAAAACCCTTCAGCCAAAGCTGAATTTGGCGAAGCCCTTACACTGATTAGCGAAGCCTACAGCGTATTAACCGAATACGATATGGCACGCTGGTATTTTATGGAAGCCGTATACCGTGGTCCTGAAATTTTGGGTGCAGCACTAAAAGCCTCGAAACTGGAAAAATTGCTTCAGGACAAAAAAGCCGACCAGGAAGCCATTCAGAAAGCTGTCGATCAGCTGAAAGCAGGCGTAGATGGTTACTTCAAAGACTATAACTACGACATCGACCGCAACATCTTCGCCTCCATGATGCGCATGTATCACCAAAATGTACCACTCGACCAGCAACCCGTTTACCTGTTGGAGATGGACAAAAAATTCAAAGGAGACTACAACGCTTATGCCGACTACGTTTTTTCCAAATCGGTGTTTTCAACCAAAGCTAAGGTAGAAGCCTTCCTGGCCAAACCCAACAAAAAAGTGCTGGCCAAAGATCCGGCTTATCAGGCCATTAACGCTTTCCTGACAAACTACCGCAACATGGCCTCAAAAACCGCTCAGGCTTACGCCAACCTCGACAAAGGAAACCGCTTGTTTATTGCCGGCCTGCGCCAGATGAACCCCGAAGTAAACTATGCCCCGGATGCCAATTTCACCATGCGTCTGACCTATGGTACCGTTCAGGACTATTACCCGGCAGATGCCATTCATTATGAATACTTCACTACCATGGAGGGAATCATGCAGAAAGAAGATCCCACCAACTTTGAATTTATTGTTCCGGAAAAATTAAAACAACTGTACGAAACCAAAGACTTCGGTCCTTATGGCGACAACGGAACAATGAAAGTGTGCTTTTTAACCAACCACGATATCACAGGAGGAAACTCCGGAAGCCCTGTAATTAATGGCAATGGAGAGCTGATTGGCCTCGCCTTCGACGGCAACTGGGAAGCTATGAGCGGCGATATCGCCTTCGAACCGGCACTGCAACGCACCATCAATGTAGACATTCGCTATGTCCTGTTTATTGTCGACAAATTTGCAGGAGCTAAAAACCTCATCAACGAAATGACCCTGGTAACAGAACGCCCTGAGGCTCCTGTTGAAATTATAGAAGTAGAAGAAGCCGTTGAGGTTGAATAGCCCGCTGCCGAATCTCCAAAAAGACTGCTTGCCCCGGTAAGCAGTCTTTTTTTTTGGCATACAGCTACAAGTATTCTTTCCCCGGCATTGCTTCAATTAGAGTAAAAAAATGCCACTAATCACGGCTTAGTAGGACGTGTTGCACGAATATCAGGAAAAAACGAATAATTGATTTCATCAGAAGGGTGAAGTCAATTTATTATCTATTCGTGTATTCGTGGCAAAACAAATAACACCACCAGATATAAGGTTATTCAAAATACCAGATTAAAAAATCAATATTAATTTACACACAAAGGGTTGGTTAACGGAGAACTATTTTATACATTTGTGGCAGTTCAAAAAAATGCTCTATGCCCGCAGTAATAAAAACTCTTATCGTCGACGACGAACAATCTGCCAGAGACAGCATGGCGACCTTGTTATCGCAGTCTCCATTTCAATTTGACATTGTGGGGTTTGCTCCAGGAGCACAAAACGGGCTCGAGCTCATCATCGACCAGCAACCCGAACTGGTATTTTTAGACATCAACTTACCCGGAAAAGACGGTTTTTGGCTTGCCCAGAAACTCCGCAAACTCAAATTTCCGATCAACATCATTTTCATCACCGCCTTCAACGAATACGCCGAACAAGCCTTTCGCTATGCCGCCTTCGACTTCCTCACCAAACCCATCGATATAGACAGATTAAACGAAACCATCCAAAGGTATTTATCAGATCGTGCCGACAACAAGTTCACTGAAAAACTCGACAAGCTAAAGAAATTCCTGGACCAAAAGAAGCTTAAAGTCGCCAACCCGGATGGTTTTAAACTCATCCCCCACGACCAAATTATATACTGTGAAGCCGACGGCAACTACACCAACCTGTTGTTAGCCAATGGTATTAGGCAGGTAGTAAGTGCCCAGATGGGCAAGGTGGAGGAATTACTCGATGATGAAAATTTCATCCGCGCCAACCGTTCGGCACTCATCAACACCATGTACCTGGAAGAATACCGACGCAAAGCCAAATTAATCATCCTCACCGATACCGTGCAAAAATTTCCGATAAAACTATCCTCCTCCGGGATTAAAAAACTGAAAGAACTGGGGTTGTAATTGTAAGCCCCGTTTTGAGGTGATTGTGACCGTAATAAGTTTCTCTTTTTAAAAGCATTACACCTTTTCCAAAGTTCAAAACTTCGGAAAAGGTCTACCATTCTGCTTCCCAATTCATGTTGTAATCAATTTTTGGCTTTAGCTAGCGATTTTTGGGGTAAAAACACCTCATTTGTTGTTAAAAAACACCCAAAAACAAGCCTTAAAAAACAGTCAAAAACGTGGTTTATACAAAATATCGGGGGGTTCATACAGAAAAAGGGGGTGTTTACATAGTTGTGCAGAAAAGGTTTGGAGGA
>DJVY01000231.1 GCA_002440885.1 Bacteroidales bacterium UBA6244 | reverse complement strand
GGTTCTGAAAAAGAATGGCGTCGGTGGATTGAAAGGAATGAATACGAGCCCAAAGCCAACTGGGAAAACGACCCTAACAAATACCATGATACCATTGGCCTGATTGCCATCGACAAAAATGGAGATATGGCCGGAGCTTGTTCTACCAGCGGGATGCCTTTTAAATTGCATGGCCGTGTGGGCGACTCGCCTATCATAGGGGCAGGTCTTTTTGTCGACAATGAAGTAGGCGTGGCCACAGCCACCGGTATGGGTGAGTTTATGATGAAAACATTGGGTTCGTTTTTGGTGGTTGAACTCATGCGGCAAGGCAGAAGCCCGCAACAGGCTTGCGAAGAGGCCATTTATCGCATTGTTTCGAAATACCCTAAGCTGAAAACAGAAAAAGGGGGCATGATGCAGGTAGGCTATATTGCTATAAATAAAAAGGGCGAGACGGGCGCTTATAGTCTTGTGCCCGGTTTTAACTATGCCCTGTATAAGGGAGGTGAAAACCAGCTAATTGATAGTGTTTCTTATTTCTCAGGGTAGATGATGATGAGTGTGGATTTTCGGGATGGGGCTATACTTTAAAAGAAGAATTTTGTTGTTATTCTTTACTAAACAGTTCAAAGGCCAGGTTGACCTGTTCGGGGTTTCCAACCACATAAATGGTGTCTTGTTCTTGAAACACGAGATTAGCTGGTGGGTTTTCAATTAGTTCCTGATGGCGTTTAACAGCCAATAGGGTGGCTCCCGTGGTGTTGCGTAACTTGATGTCGTTCAGTGATTTGTTAACACCCTGTGATGGAAATTCTACCTTGATGGCTGAAATATTCATGTTTGGGAATTGATCGAGGAAGGTGGGTTGGTTAAGTAAATCCTTTTCGGTAAAATCACCCAGATTCTGGCTTCGTATGTGGTTGATGATGCGGTTAATCTCCTTGTGTGGGACAAGCCGTTTTGATAAAATCCGCTGAAACAGGTTTATGGCGATTTCAAGTTTTTCGGGCAGTACCTGATCTGCGCCCAACCGATATAAATGCTCGACGTCTTCGATGTGCTTTGCTCTGGCAATGATGTACACTTTTTTATTAAGTTGTCGGACTTTCTCGGTGATGGCCATAGCTGGAATCAAACTTCCAACTGAGATGAGCACAGTGTTCGCTGTGTTAACGTATGCCTTGCGTAATATCGGCTCATTCACCGCATCGCCATACACCACCACCTCACCGTTTTGTAGTTTTTCTTTGACCAACATTGGGTCGAATATCAGTGATACATGCTGGATGTTGTTGTATTTCGCCATTTTCGACAGCTTTAATGCGCTGCTGTCTTTTCCAATTATTACGAGATGGTTTTGCAATGGTGGAATGTCCATCTCCTGCAAAGGAAACAAACCTTCAACCAGAACCCGAGGCAAGGGTAGTTTAAGCAATAGTTCTGCCAAAGGCTGTGAGATGCCTATTATAAAGGGTGTTAAGGCCATAGTGATTATGGCTACCGACAGAAACAGCTGGTAATAATAAGAGCTTATGATGGCGTTGTCAAGTCCCAGTTTGGCCAGTATAAACGAAAATTCTCCAACCTGACTTAATGCCAATCCAACCATCACAGTGCCACGAAAAGTGTGCCCCAGAATAAATCCGGTGCCCCCGGCTACCACTGTTTTAACTATAAGAACCATCAGGACACTGCCAATTACCAAAAAGTAATTGTGCGAAACAAAATCAAGATCGAGCAACATGCCAATAGAAACAAAAAAGAAACTCGTAAATATGTCTTTGAAAGGAATAATGTTTGAGAAAGCATTGTGGCTGTAAGTCGATTCGGATATCATGAGTCCTGCCAGAAAAGCCCCAAAAGCCAGCGACATGCCCATTTTGTAGGTAAGAAGTGCGATCGATAAGCAGATTAGAAAAATGCTCATCATAAACAATTCCTGGTTTTTTGTGCGTGCGATCAAATGCAATAATCTGGGCAATAACCATTTATTTCCCGTGTAGACCAAACCTATAATTAGTGCGGCCTTTAAAAAAAGGAAAAAGATCTCATGCGTCATGCTCAAATTATCGTTACCAAGCATATTGGTGTAAAGCAGCAACGGAACCAAAAGCAAGTCCTGAAAAATTAAAATACCCAGAATAGTTCTTCCGTAATTGGAGGTAAGCTCCGAACGTTCCTGAAGCATCTTCAGCACCAAAGCCGAACTGCTTAGCGCCGCTATAAACCCTATAAACAATCCGGTTTGTCCGTCTAAATTATAAAAGATTGAGATGAAGTAGAAAAAGGCGGCTGTTACGACAAACTGAAGTAAGCCGCCGAAAAACACGATACGTCTTATCTTAAGCAAGTGTTTGAGCGAGAATTCAATACCTATGGTAAACAGCAAGAGTATTACACCAAGCTCAGCTAATAAATCAATCTGTTTTTCTGAATGTACAACCGACAACAGATGCGGCCCGGCAATAATTCCTGTTAGCAGATAACCAACGATGGTTGGAATTTTAATCCGGTTAAAAACTAAATTAACAAGCGTGGATAATGCGAAAATGATAACGATATCGCGTAGTAAATCAAATCCCATTGTCATATACTCTGAATTGGTCAAAATTAGCTACATTATACGGATGTTTTACAAAGACCTACAATATTTAACGTTTTTATTGTCTGTTGAGTAGTTGCAGATTCTGATGTTAATTTAGTCAATAAAAAATTGATAGTAGGAACGGATTTCTAAAAACGGGTTTGAAATTAAAACACTCCTTTCCTACAGTTTTTTTTTCAATGACCCAAGCCTGTGCGTTAGTTGTACCTGTATGTGGTTGCATTTCGTATTTTTGCCGACAATCAATTAACATGGCATGGCGACGCTTGACGGTACTTTTTCATTGTTCAAACACACCAAAACCTGCGTGGTAATCCCCACTTATAACAACGTGGGTACGCTGGGAGGAGTACTTGATGACGTGCTTAAACTAACTGACCAGGTGATTGTTGTAAACGACGGTTCCACTGATAATACTTCCACATATCAGGACAGGTATAGCCAAATCAATTGGATAAGCTACGAGCAAAATGTCGGAAAAGGATGGGCGCTGAGGCAGGCTTTTAAACTGGCGTTTGAACTGGGATATGAGCAGGCTATTACCATGGATGCAGATGGACAACACTTTGCAGGCGATCTGGTTTTGTTTTTGGAAGCCTCGCAGCAAAATCCGGGAGCTTTGGTAGTAGGTGCGCGCAACATTCAAGCCGAAGGGATGCCGGCCAAAAACACCTTCGCCAATAAGTTTTCCAATTTCTGGTTTTGGGTTGAAACTGGAAAAAGTCTCCCTGACACCCAGTCGGGTTTCCGGCTTTATCCTCTTTCAAGGATGAAATCCATGAGGTTTTTTACGAAAAAGTATGAATTTGAACTGGAGGTACTTGTCAGCGCCGACTGGAGGGGAATTGAGGTCGTTTCTATTCCAATACAAGTGTACTATCCACCTGAAAACGAACGGGTAAGTCACTTCAGACCTTTTCGTGATTTTTTCAGGATTTCGGTGCTGAACACGATCTTGGTATTACTCACTTTTACAGTGGCCTGGCCAATAAAACTGTTTCGTTATCTCGCACACAATAAATTCTCTGCGGTAGTAAAAGAGCAGCTTCAAAAACACAACGAAAATCATGTAAAAATGGCTGCAGCATTTGGGTTTGGTGTTTTTATGGGACTGGTTCCCATTTGGGGGTTTCAAATGCTCACGGCTGCGTTTTTGGCCCATCTCCTGCGCTTGAACAAAGTAATTGTGGTGGCGGCCTCAAACATCAGTTTGCCTCCACTCATCCCGTTTATTGTTTTTTTTAGTTTCGAGTTGGGCAAACTGTTAGTTAACGAACCTGTTGATTTTACCGCCGAAATGATGTATTACCTTAAAGATCAGGTAATGCAGGGTAATTTTTATCATTCACTTAACGAATTCGGCTACAGCATTGTTCAATATATTCTGGGAAGTCTACTTCTGGCTTCAGTGGCCGGATTGTTGATTTTCCTGACTTCTTGGGTCTTCCTGTATATTTTTGGACGAAAAAAGAGGAGGCAGAGCCTATGAGTTTGTTTTTCCAATTCGTTTACAATACAATTGCCCGATTCAGGATAGCTGCTCTGGTGCTTTTTCTCGGGTTCACAGTTGCATTGGTGTATACGGCCTCGCATCTCAGGCTTTCTGAAGACATAAGCCAGGTATTGCCACAGAGTGAATCTATTGACAACATGAGTTTTGTATTGTCGAACTCCCGGTTTCTCGACAAAGTGGTGTTTCATTTTAC
>DJVY01000054.1 GCA_002440885.1 Bacteroidales bacterium UBA6244 | reverse complement strand
AGCCTTCGGGGAACGCCAACGCCAATCACCCAAACCCCTTCTTTAATCACCCGGTAACAATCCTTCCCGAAAAATAAGTAATTTCGCACCCTAAATCATTGTATAAAACATGAAACCAACACTTGTGATACTTGCTGCCGGCATTGGCAGCCGTTACGGAGGCGTGAAGCAGATGGACAAAATCGGCCCGTCGGGTGAAAGCATTATTGATTACTCGGTTTTTGATGCCATCAGAGCCGGTTTTGGAAAAGTTGTGTTTGTGCTCAATCCGCGGATAATCGACGATTTCAGAGAAATTTACGAACCCCGCCTCAAAAACAAAATCCAAACAACCTACATTCTTCAGGAACTGCACAATATCCCCGAAGGCATATCCTATAACCCCGAAAGGGTAAAACCCTGGGGAACAGGTCATGCCGTGCTGGTGGCCGAAGAGTATGTGAAGGAGCCCTTCGCCGTGATCAATGCCGATGATTTCTACGGCAAAGAAGCCTTTTCTGTGTTAGCCAACTTCCTGACCAACCCGGAAAGAAAACCCAATGAATATGCTCTGGTGGGCTACAAACTCGCTAATACCTTGTCGGAAAACGGCAGCGTGAGCCGTGGCATTTGCCAAAGCCAAAATGGCTACCTTACCGACGTGGTGGAACGTACCAGCATCTTCAGGAAAGAAAATCAAATCGTGTTCGAGGATAACAACGAAGAAAAACCGCTGAACGATGAGGACATCGTTTCAATGAATTTCTGGGGCTTTACTCCCTTGTTTTTTAGTCAGCTTAAACGCGACTTCATCCAGTTTATCCGCGATAACGCACAGCAGCTTAAAGCTGAGTTTTATATCCCTACAGTGGCTAACAACCTGATAAAAAGCAACGAAGCCAGTTTGCGGACACTTACCAGCAACGACCAGTGGTTCGGCGTTACTTACCAGGAAGACAAAGCCGTGACCATCGACAAGGTGGCGCAACTGGTGGAAGCAGGACATTATCCGAAAAACCTTTGGGTGTAATCACCCAGATCAGTTTAAAGAAATCAGGCAAATCCCTTTTGGATTTGCCTTTTCTGTTTTTAAAACAATGGATGCCAAGTTGATACGCATAAACTACGCCTTAGGTTTATCTCCTTTATAAAGCGTTGGAAAGGCAACTTTGTAATGCACGATCAACAAACGGAGTACGATAATAAACAGGATCGGGATGAACTGCATGGCCGGGTGACTCCACCAAAACCTGTCGATAAACAGATAAAGCGCGCCACCCAGTATGCTCACCGTAGCATAAATCTCCTTTTTAAAAATAACCGGCACTTCGTTTACCAGGATGTCGCGTATTACCCCGCCAAAAGCTCCGGTTAACGTTCCTAGAATGATGCAGTTGATATAATTCAGATCGTAAGCCAGTCCAACCTGAACGCCGATCACAGTATAAAGTGCCAATCCTACGGTATCAAAAAAGAAAAGGGGCTTGAGCATCAAATTAAGCTTTGCCCTGAATACAATCGCAAAGACTGTTCCGGCCACAATAAAATAAATGTAGGCCGGCTCATATAGCCAAAACACAGGCTTTCCCTCCACCAGGATGTCACGCATGGTTCCGCCTCCCACTGCAGTCACAAAGGCAATGATCAGCACTCCAAACGGATCAAATTTATTGTTCATGGCGGTAAGTGCTCCCGAAATGGCGAAAGCAAACGCACCCAAGATGCTTATGTAGTTCAGAATTTCATCCATGTAACCGTGTTGTTTTGACCACCATTAAAAACGAGAAGAAAAACCCCTTCCCTCTATACCTGTTGAGCTGGCGTTGGCTTTTGTGAACACATTAAAAACCAACTCCAAAGCCAATGCGGATGATGGGATTGGAATAAACATAATTGCTGTATTCAGTCTCCAGCAAGTTGAATAGAACAGCTATGGTAGCAAACCCGCGTCCGCCCATCGGCTGCACAATCCCTCCTCCAACAAACAGACTATTCAGTAACTTCCGGGTATTCTCACCAACAGGAACAGCATAGGCAGGCACTTCCAGACTCAAAGCTTCGTACTCTACCTGGGCAAAAGCGAACTTATAAAACAAATACCGTCCAAACAAACTCGCACCATAGTCGTGCAGATTATACCGTTGGCCACCATAGTCTTTATAACTGCTGTATATGTAAGTGATCCGCGTACCCACGTGAAATTCAGGGGTGATTTTGTAACCCACGATGGGGGCAATCTCAAAACTGCCGCCGTAACTCGAAAAACTGCCTCCTATCATTCCGCCAACAAACCAGCGCTGTGGCTTCACTTCCACCTTTTGCGTAGGAGCCAGATTCATGTACTGTGCATTCAAAGTCTGACAGGCTAATCCGACCAAAACAATGGCCATTAAATATTTTAGTATTGTTTTCATGTCCGTGATTTCTTCAAAATATGCAGACAAAAATACAATAATAATGCCTGAATAGCGTATCTGCATAGTGCGATTCTATAAAGTGTTGCCGCTTTTATGGTTAATTCTTTTTTTGATGTGCTATAAATTTAATTGATCATTCGTTTGATACCTTTTTTGTGAAACTTTGTGAATCCTTTGTGAAACTTTGTGTAATAACTATGTCACAAAGGACACAAAGAAGTCACGAAGGTACACAGAAGGAACAATCGCACTTCAAAAAAAGAATTAGCAGCTTTTAACCGCAACACACGAAACAGTCGCCCCATTTTGTGTATTGATGTATCTTTGCACCTTTATTAATAGCAATTATGAGGTTATCATTTCTGGTCAGAATATTTTTACTTTTCGCCGTGGTGGGCGGAATGCTTTTCTCTTTTTCCTGTAAAAAGCAGGACGCAATCAGCACCGACAGCTCGTTGAAGTTGAGTTTTTCGACTGATTCTGTGGTCTTCGATACGGTTTTTACCACCCTTGGAAGCACCACCAAAAGGCTCATGATTTACAATAAATCCGACAAAAAGCTAAATATCAGCCATGTCTCGCTATCAGGAGGTGTCGATTCTCCCTACCGCATCAACGTGGATGGTGAGTCTGGCGATTCTTTTTCTGATATCGAGATCAACAGCCAGGATAGCTTATATGTATTTGTGCGGGTGACCATCAATCCACAAGACCAAAATAGCCCCTATGTGGTGGAAGATGACCTGGTCTTTTATACCAACGGAAACGAACAAAAGATAAAACTGGTGGCCTGGGGACAAGATGCCCACTACATCATCGCCGACACCTATATCACAGGTTTTCCGAAGTTCAAAATTGTGGCCGACAGTCTGGAAACTGTCACCTGGACTAACGACCGCCCCTATGTTATATATGGTTACGCGGTAATAAACTCCTACGGCACATTGATCATTGAGCAGGGTGTAAACATACACTTTCACGAGGGCAGTGGACTGTGGGCTTATTCCGACAGCCAATTACAGGTAAAGGGGGAATTTGGCAACCCGGTTACTTTTCAGGGCGACCGTTTGGAACAGGACTATGCCGAATTACCCGGACAATGGGATCGTATCTGGCTGATGGAGAGCCGTCCGGGCACAGACCACCTCATCGAAAACGCGGTGATCAAAAACGGATTTATCGGCATACAAAGCGAATCCTTCCTGCGCTTTGCCGAAAACCGGGTTAAACTGCACAACGTGGTAATCACCAACATGAACGGCTACGGTTTGTTTTCACGGGTTTACAACATCACAGCCGACAACCTCGTTTTGGCCAACTGCGGTGGTTACTGCATGGCTTTGCTGGGCGGTGGGGAACATAGCTTTGTACACAGCACCTTCGCCAATTTCTGGCCGTACTCGGCACGCAACAACCCGGCGGTTTTAATCAACAACTACCTCCTCGACTCGCTCGACAAACCGGTTGCATTTCCCATAAACTTCAATCTGGCCAACAGCATCATCTATGGAGCTAACAAAGAGGAATTCCTTACCGACATGAACGGCAACGCCGACTCATTATACTTTTTAAGTCACACGTTGGTGAAAACCTCCCTTAAAATGGATGATCCCGCCTACTTTAATGCTATCATAAAAAACGAAGATCCGCTCTTTTTCAACGTTTCGGCAAACGATTACCGCCTCGACACGCTGTCGCCGGCCATAAACAAAGGAGATCCGGCTATCGCACTGGAATCACCTTTCGACCTGCTAAACAACTCCAGACTCAATAACCCCGATGCAGGAGCCTACCAGTTTATGCCCGGACAAGTCAGGTTTCGTTGAAATTAAATGTATTTTTGCGCGGATTTTAAAAACACCACATGGTAATTGGAATTGGAGGAGTAAGTAACGCCGGGAAATCTACACTGGCCCGAAATCTTAAATCAGCGTTTAACCACGCCCGGGTTGTCAGCTTATGTCAGGATGACTACGCCTTTCCAACCTCAATCCTGCCTAAAATTCACGGACATGCCGACTGGGAAATCCCACAGTCGATCGACTTTACCCGCTACCGGGAAGAAGCCCTCAGGCATATCGGAACTGTTCCCTTTGTTATTCTCGAAGGCATTTTTGCCTTTCACGATCCTGAACTCAATGCCTTGATGGATTTAAAACTTTTCCTGACACTGAAGAAAGAAACATTTCTTGAACGAAAAAACAAGGACATACGTTGGGGTAAAGAACCGGCTTGGTACGTTGAACACATCTGGAACAGTCATCTGGAATACTGCCACAAACACCCTGTTGAGCAGGCCATCATCCTGCCGGCAGATCATGGAATCGACGCTATGGCCCTGGCGCAAAAGCATATTTGCCCGAAGCTTGTGTTAAAAAACACTTAAAATCGGTATTTCACTTACTTTCCTGAATTCCATTGGTTACTTTTGTCGCGATAAGCAAAGGAATTTCAACCATGGTATACATCACCAACTACCTGAACGCACTGATCACACTCACCACAGAGATGGCTCCATACCTCTTGTTCGGGTTTTTAATTTCCGGATTGCTGAAGGTGGCCTTACCTCCCGGGATGCTCACCAGATACATGGGAAAGAGCAACCTGCAATCAGTTACCAACGCCAGTCTCCTGGGCATTCCTTTGCCTTTGTGTTCGTGCGGAGTGCTTCCGGCAGGCATCTCACTGCATAAAAATGGAGCTTCCAAAGGGGCTTCCGTTTCCTTTTTAATCTCCACACCGCAAACAGGCATCGACTCGCTGTTGGTCACCTATTCTATGTTAGGACTCCCCTTCGCACTCATCAGGCCTGTTGCAGCTATGTTTTCCGGAGTTTTAGGCGGATTGCTGACCAACAGAGCCGGGAAATCAAAGCCGAAAGTCAACCCAACGCCGCTATCAGAATCCGCCGCTAAACAAAAATTCAGCGTCAAAGCCCTGTTGCAATACTCCTTTGTGGAAATGGTTAACGACATCGCCAAGTGGTTAGTCATCGGACTTTTACTGGCCGCCCTCATCACTGTGCTCATCCCTGACGATTTTTTTAAGGAATATGCGCTTAGCGGATTTGCAGGCATGTTGCTCATCCTGGCCGTCTCTATTCCGCTTTATGTGTGCGCCACAGCCTCTGTGCCTATCGCGGCGGTGCTGTTGCTCAAAGGCTTATCTCCCGGTGCCATGCTGGTGTTTCTCATGGCCGGACCAGCTACCAACGCCGCCACCATGACGGTAATAGGACAAAGTCTGGGGCGTAAAACACTAGCCATCTACGTCGGCACGCTTGTTTTTGGAGCACTGCTGTTCGGACTAATCATCGACTACGCCCTGCCGGCTTCCTGGTTTAATGTCATCCTCTCCCACTCCGCAACACATGAACATGAAATTTTACCAAATTGGCTTTCAGTCGGTTCAGCCATCATCATGACCCTGCTTATCGCCTATAGTTACCTCACAAAATGGCTACCGCGTTTCAAAAACACCAAAAAAACCATGAACACTCCGCAAACCAATTTTATTAAATTTTCGGTCGAAGGCATGACCTGTAACCACTGCAAAGCATCCGTTGAAAATGCCCTGAACAAGCAAGAGCAAGTCGTTTCAGCCACAGCCGACATTC
>DJVY01000083.1 GCA_002440885.1 Bacteroidales bacterium UBA6244 | reverse complement strand
TAACCAATTCTAATAATTTTAATCCTATTGATTTGTCTCCGCTTATCTTAATCTTTGTTTCGTATTTTTCTTTTTCTCTATCTGTGTTTGTAAATATTACCCAAGCAATATCATCGGGAATCTCAACCGAAGTGAAAATGTCTGATTTATTTGATACGATAAAATCCCATTTGTCCGTTTGCCATTCAATTACCCAACTTTTATTCAATTTGCCTGTCATACTAATTTTAATTTTTGTTCCATTCTCAAAATTGCTAAATTCTCGATATAAATGAGGTAAAGCAATCATAAATGTGTTGTATAAAGGCTCTGAATATTCTGTGTCCAATAAAATCGGTTTGTCAAGTGCCAATCTGATTTGCATTTGATGATGCCATTTTTCTGTATATTCTCTTGCTATGTCAAACCAATTCTCCGATTCAGTTTCTCCTGCCCACGCAACTGAAAACATTGCTTTTACTTTTGGATTTTTACTTTTCAAAAATTCGTATAATTCCTTATCCGAATACTCCAACAAATCAATTAGAATTTCAGGACTTAAACGTTTAGAAACATTCATCCAATCTGTGTTCAATTTCTGGATGTGATTAATCAAATCGACATACGAGTTGATGTTTGGAATATTTGAATTATCCATAAAATTATCTCTTTGCATTGAGATGTTTCTCAACGAACCATCAATCACGTGAGAAACTAAATCTTTCACGGTTCTCCCTTTAATCGGAGAAGGTTTCAACCATTCAGAAGGCTCTAATTCTCTCAATAATTTTAAGAATTCCTCTGTTAGTTTTGGAAATAAATGTAATGTTTCAATTTGTTCCATTTATTTGTAATTTTTTCGGGTTCTATAAATTGGGCATAACTCCTACATAGCGACAATTGTGTATATGCCTATTATATATTAATTTTTATTAATTTAGTTTAAAACTTCTTTATCCCTTATTATCATGAACATATAAATTTTCAATTGTTTTAAACCATTTAAAATCAGTTAAATCAGCTTCTTGTTTTCATTGTAAATGGATCGTCGGGTGTTTGGTGGGGTAAATCTAGGTATTAATTTTATTGGTTTGACATTGGGTGTTAAGATATTATGGTGTCGTTTGTGAAGTTTTGTTTATTCTAAGAGAATATTTTTAATAAGGATTGCTTTGATTTGGTCTTGGATGCTTATACTGCAGACTTGGTTTTGGTTATTATCTAATCATGACCAAAGATGAATCATCGGCTGTATTATTGGCATGCAAAAGCACGGAATTTTTCTGACTGTGCCAAATGAGGGTTCCGGCCAGTCAGATTTTGGTAACAAGTTTGTTAAGATGCATTAGGCAACACGATATGATTGACTAGTCGAGCACATTTTAGGAAGGGTGGCGTCAGAATAATATGACAGCCTAGTTGAAACACTGATGGGGGTTTCAGACAATACCTCGTCAGCTCTGTGGGGCCGTTTATTAAAACGCCAAATTTTTGTTATAGTACTCATTATTCAATGGATCACTATGTCATGAACTATAATAAATGTAATGGTCTAGTGAGAACTGTAGTCTTTACAGAAGTATGAACAAAAATGTAAATAACCAGGACAAATAAACCTTTACTCACCATATCGCCAACAAGCGTGTTAAAATAGTTGACATTATAGACAGACTCTACTTACGTTACTAAGTCGTTTTTAATCGCATATTTAATCAACCCAACAATTGACTTGGTTTTGGTTTTGGTAAATATATTCCGGCGATGTGCTTCAACGGTCCGTTCGCTGATAAAAAGTTTGTTCGCTATCGCTTCGTTATTAAACTCTCTGGCAATCAGCCCCAGTATCTCGTGCTCTCTCGCCGAAAGCCTTACTTCTTTCTCCGCAGCATGCTGAATGACCTCGCTTTTATGTTTCATGCTTTCCACCAATACGGCTTGCACATTTCGGCTCAGGTATTTTTCGTTTCTGGCTACGGTTCGTATCGCCTCAAGAACCTCATCCATGCTTGTGCGTTTGAAAATGTAGCCCGAAGCGCCTGCTTCTATCATGTCGGTTATATTTTGAATGTCCTCATGCATGGTGAGCGCAAGTACTCTGGTTTCCGGCGAAATCTCTTTGAGTTTCTTTGTTACTTCAATCCCTGAATTCTCCGGCATACTTATATCCACCAAAGCGACCTGGATAGAATGCTCATTTACCACCTCAATGGCCTGAGCCAGGTTATTCGCTCCCAGGATGAGACCAATATCGTTTTCTTCCTGTAATAATCCTTTAATGCCATCAATAATCAGCTGGTGGTCGTCGATGAGAAGAAGATTAATTTTTGATTGTTGCATAGTCCACATAATTAAGCGGCACGGTGATGGTAATAATCGTTCCGCGATTTTTTTTACTGTCGATGAATATTGTGCCATGATGGTTCTCAACTCTTGACTGAATATTATAAATTCCCCCTGATATAGCATGTGTTCGTTCCTTATTAAGGTCAAAGCCCAGACCATTATCTTCAATCATCAAGGTGATTTCCTCTTCGTTTTGCACGAGTTGTATGGAGATTGAGGTGGCGTGCGCATGTTTGATGGCGTTGTTTGTAAGCTCCTGAACAGCTCTGTAAAGTGTATTTTCGATCAGGTTATCGAGCTGCCGGTTAAGCCCGAATATTTCGCAAATGATCAGTATCTTATTGCTTTCGTTAATTCTTCGTACGATATCCTGAACCGCTTCTTCCAGTCCTTTTGTAACCAGGATGGTGGGTGAAAGGTTATGCGAAATTTGCCGGAGTTCGCTAAAAGCCGTGTCGATGCTGTATATGGCCGATTCAATGAGCCTTATTTTCCGTTCATTTGTTACTTCTGCTTTCTGGTTAAGGGCGCTTACGTTTAGCCTGGCTACCGAAAGCATTTGGCCTAACCCATCATGCAAATCCTGTCCTATCCTTTTTCGTTCCTGAATTTCTGCTTCAATGGATGTGCGCGATTTTCTCTCATTCATTTCAATAACCAGGTTTTGCAATTTGGCATTTTGTCGATAGCGATAATTCATAAACATGATATACAAACCGAAAATACCCAATAAAAAGACTATCAACACAGATATAACCAGAATATTCTTCCTACTAAGTTGCAATTCCTGTTGCTCGATTTCGAGCTGTTTGATTTTGTTTGATTCGTTTAAAACAGTAATCTCTTCGTTGTATACCTGACGGATGGTATTCTGGTTGACGAATTTCTCTTTCAGGTTAATATATTCCTGAAGATAATTCAGGCTCTTTTCAAATTCTCCTGCTTGCTGATATATTTCAGAGAAAAGTTTTTTACACTCATAAATGAGCAGGTCATTGTTTATTCGTTCCGCTATTTGGGTCGCTTCCTGAATAAGCAATAAGGCATTATTCAAATTGTTCCGCAATTTTTCAATTTTAGCCAATCCCATCACTGCATAAGCAGTACTATATGAATCGTTCATGTTTTCAGCCAGTTGTCTGGCTTTCTCATGGTTGGTTTCCGCTTCCTGATAATTACCTGTTTGTGTAAATAAATCACCCAAGCCATTGTACACCAGAATTCGGGAGTAAATATTATCGATACTGTTGGCTACCTGAAGCGATCTATTGAAATAATACTGTGCCGAATCAGCCTGTTCCTTGTTCATAAAGATAAATCCGAGATTTGTCAGGATGGTGGTCATCGAAATACTGTCTCTAGCACTCATACTGTAAGCCAAAGCTTCCCTGAAATAAGTTTCTCCCTTGTCGAATTCTTCAATACTTAAATACACGATACCTATGTTATTCAGGATTGATGCTGCAATGCTATTTTTTTTGTTCGAATTGAGTGCCTTGAGCATAAAATTCAATGCGGTTTTAAAATTGCCTGTTTTTTGGTTTATATAGCCAATATTATTATAAATAGCCACCATCATGGTGCTGTCGACCGTTTCAGGAGACAGCTTAAGCGCCTTAAAGTAGTATTCCATGGCCAGGGTGTAGTTATCCTGAACCTGATAGGTTGCGCCAATAAAATTCAGGAATCTCATCTGCTGGCGGACATTTTTACCGTCAAGATGCTGATACTCATCCATGATCAGGTTGCGTGCTTTGTCTGTATCTGTATAAAAAAGCCCGGTACCAATTGTAAATATTGAATCATAATTTTGTGAAACACCCTCTTCATTCTTTATATTTTGGTAACCGGGCATGTTGATTGAAACCACCGTAACTATTAAAACCAGGAATAGTAGCACCAAGGCAATATGCTTTCCCGAAAAAACCATATCGCCAAAACCCCGAATCTTTATGGATTTGTTATATTCTTTTTTCACAGGCATTCTATTTATATCGGATGACAAGCGTATAATACATTGGATTATTCCATTTTTATTTACGCTGAAAGTTCAAATCAAGGATTTCAACACAGCTATTTATCATCATTGTTACTAAACTTAGAACAATGCAAAGTTAAGGCTTGTTTTCCTGAATTGGTATCTGTAAAACGGCATATCGTGTAAAATAGGTGCCAGCGCTTATTGGCACACCCCTATTATATACGTGCCAGCGCCTATTCCTTTTTAATTAAATTTAGGCATTGGCACGAATTGACTATACCATTGCCCTCATTTAGTTTTGTTCCGTCAATATTAATTACTTTTTATTGGTATAACATGAAAATTTAATATTAATATTATTTATTTAAATTCATTAACATGAAAAAAAGAAATTTACTTTATTTAAAAGGCCTAATACTGGCCTTAATTCTTGGCATAACCCTGCCGGGACAGGCACAGGTAATAGAACTGCTTAAAGATATTGCGCCGGCGGAATGGGAACCATCTGCCATGTACAATTTTATGACTACGTACAATGGAAAATTATACATTCATGCAGATGATAATATATATGGAGGTGGCACTTATGGTACAGAGTTATGGGTGTCGGACGGAACGGAAACGGGTACCCAATTACTAAAGGATATTTATCCGGGACCGGATGGGAGCGAATCAGGCTGGGCAAATAATTTTGCCACCTGTAACAATATACTTTACTTTATTGCCCAGGATGATGTTCATGGTCATGAGTTATGGGCAACGGATGGCACCGAAGCAGGCACCTATATGGTTAAAGACGTGTCCCTGGGCGATGGTAGCGGTCTAGGTGGTTACGGATCTTCTGATCAATTATATGCCTATAATGGTAAGGTGTATTTTGCGGGAACTGATGGAGATCCGTACTTTAGTTCTGAATTTCACGGAGAAGAACTGTGGTGTTCTGATGGTACCGAGGAAGGAACCTTTATGTTAAAAGATATCCGTCCTAACGACCCGGTGAATTATGGATCAAGTGGGAGTACACCCATGAGGTTCCGGGAATTTAACGGCCTGTTGTATTTCGAGGCTTATGATGGCCAACAGGGCGTGAATAGTGGACATTCGGGCGAACTGTGGGTGACTGACGGCACCGAAGCAGGTACCCACCTGGTAAAGGATATTGCTCAGGAACAATATAGCGAAACACCCATGTATTTAACCCCATGCGGCGACAAGATGTTTTTCAGTACCAACGATGGCGCACATGGCATTGAACTATGGGCCACCGACGGCACAGAAGATGGCACCTACCTGGTGAAAGATATTTTTCCAGGTGGATCATCAGGAATGCCAAATAGTAGCTATCCCAAATACCTGACGAATGTAAACGGAACGCTTTTCTTTCGAGCAAATTCCTATGTTCAAGACGACGAAGTTATTGCTGACCTGTGGAAAAGCGACGGCACAGTAGAAGGAACGGTAAACCTTTCCGAACAGGCGGGTGTTCACGGCATAATCAATATAAAGGCCTATGGAGACCTAGTTGTTTTCCTGGCCTATGACGGGAGTAATTACGCTAATTATGAGTTATGGGGCTGGTCGGAAGCAGAAGGCGTGCATTTGATAAAAGAAATCAATCCAAGCCCGACAGGAGGAGTAGATTTTAACCCTGAAATTAATTTTAAAGAAGGATTTGTACAATATAAAGACAAATTGTATTTTCGTGCAGTAAGCGATATTGGATTTGGCACAGTTTTATGGGAGACTGATGGAACTGGAGATGGCACCCTGCAAACGCCCGAACAACCTTTAGAGATTCACAATCCACTAAGCCCTCAGAATATTATGGATTTTACCTTTAAGGTTAATAATGGATCATTATATTACCCAGCCTGGTATAATGATTTAACAGCAGCAGAAGTTTATAAGCTTACAGTTGCCCCAATTGAGGTATTTACGGTATCCGGCAGCGGGGATTATTGTTTTGATGGCGAAGGATTGCCCGTGGGCTTATCCGGTTCGGAAGAAGGGGTAACTTATACGCTTTTTAAAGATGGTGTTGCCCAAACCCCAACTATTGAAGGCACCGGCGAAGCTATCAGCTTTGGTAACCAGCTTGCCGGCACTTATACCGTTACCGGGACCAATGTCGCCGGTAGTATTGATATGATTGGCAATGCTGTAATAAGTGCTGTAACGTCTTTGCCTGTGAGCGTAAGCATTTCGGCTGATTTTGTGGAAGTATGTGCTGGTTCACCCGTAACCATTACTGCCTTGCCTGTAAATGGGGGATCAAATCCTACCTACCAGTGGTACTTAAACAATAATGCTGTTGGCTCAAACCAGGTACAATTTATCTACATGCCTACTGATGGCGATATGGTTGAGGTAGAGTTAACTTCTGATCTGTCGTGTGCAGCCAATGTAGGTGTATCAAACACCATAGCTCTTACAGTAAACGAGATTGTTACCCCTGAAGTTATCATTGCAGCAAGCGAAAACCCGGTATACAGTGCTGATCCAGTTATCTTTAGCCCGACTCCTGTAAACGGTGGAGACATGCCTTCCTATGAGTGGTTTGTTAATGATGTATTGGTTGGTACCGATGAAACTTATACCTACCTCCCCATTAACGAGGACCAGGTATATGTTGTGATGACTTCTTCTATTGAGTGTGTTACTTCGGCAACAGACACCTCCAATGTGATAGAAATGATTGTAAACAATGGTATTCCAGCCGCCTATACGGTTACCGGTGGTGGTAACTACTGCGAAGACAGTGACGGATTGCCTGTGGGTTTGTCTAATTCTGAAATAGGTGTTTTGTACACCTTATACAAAGACGATGTTGCACAAGTGCCCACTATTGATGGTACGGGTGAAGTCATATCCTTCGGGAATCAACTTGCCGGCGTTTATACCGTTACGGGTATAAATTCAAATACAACAACAACCATGGCCGGCAGTGCTGAACTTGTTGAGATCGAAAACCTGCCAGTAAGTGTCACCATTGAGCCTGATCACGAACCGATATGTTCAGCTTCATCCATTACTTTTTATGCTTATCCTGAAAACGCCGGTGATAACCCCACCTACCAATGGTATATAAATGGTGTTGCTGTTACAGGCAATAATTTTGATTATTACCAGTATGCCCCCGTTGATGGCGATGAAGTAGTTGTGGAAGTAACCTCCAGTCTGGAGTGTACTACAAACAATCCTGCCACCTCTGACACATATGTGGCGGAAGTGTTGCCTACATTATTGGTCGAGGTTATCTTAGAGGCTGACAATAACAATGTATGCGAAGGAACTGAAGTAACATTTACTGCAACTCCGGTAAATGGAGGCGATGACCCAACGTATTATTGGGAAGTTAATGAAATTCCGGTAGGAACAAATTTACCCACCTATACCTATGTGCCTTCTGATGGTGATGATATCAGGGTCGCATTAACTTCAAGTTTGCCTTGTAACAGTGGTATGGCTGAATCGACACTTTATGATATTGTTGTTAATGAGTTGGTTACCCCTTCAGTGACCATTACTGCCAGTGCTAATCCTTCTTTTATCGGTTACCCGGTAACCTTTACTCCTGCTCCGGTAAACGGTGGAGACTACCCCAACTACGAATGGTATGTCAACAACGAACACTTAGGTAGTGGAGAGGTATTTGAATATATTCCATTGGATGGCGACCAGGTAAGCGCGATCATGATAAGTTCATACGAATGTGCTATTCCTGTGGCAGTATTGTCCAATGTTATTGTAATGATAGTAGATGACGGAAGTATTCCGGTCATTAGAATAAGTCCGGCTGGCATAGCACAGTCTGTTTCCTGGCCAAACGGACAGGCAACGCAGGTAATGCTGATCGAAAATAATGGTGAGGGAGTACTCAACTGGAGTGGTGAGATCGAATACCTTGGGCCCCATACACTGGTATCTGTGCCGGAAGGCCCAGCCCCGGAACCCATTAATGTATCGCTGACAACTGTAGGCAGTGGGTCTGGTACTTCGCCCGTGGAGAAAGACAGAGAAACTGTAGTGCTAAACTATGATGGTGATAATTTTGACGGTATTGGCCTTCAAAGTGGGGGTACTTTTATGGTAGCAACACGCTTTCTTTCAGGCATGACTTTGCCTTTTGCCGGATACGGACTGGAATCGGTGGATGTATTCCTTAATGAAGCTCCTGTATCAGCAAATCTTATTATATGGGATGCCGGCACCACCACGACTCCTGGTGTGATACTGCATGAGCAAGACTTTAGTGGCTCAGGCTGGTTAACCATTACCCTGACCGAGCCTGTAGAAATTACCGGCAACGACATCTGGGTGGGCTATTCGATAACACATGCAGCCGGTGGCCATCCAGCAGGTGCGGATGCAGGGCCAGCCAATGCAAATGGCGACTGGATATCGACTGATGGTACTACCTGGTCACATCTGGCGGACATTGGATATAGCTATAACTGGAACATCCGGGCCAACCTCACAGGAACAACCTATGACTGGTTATCTATTGAACCCGTATCCGGAACCATTAACCCGGGAGAGGCACAGCTTGTTGATGTAAACTTTGATGCTACAGGTCTGGACAATACTTATGCCTATACAGCCAACATTCTTATAAGTAGCAACGACCCTGTAACCCCCGTGTTCACGGTTCCTGTGATGATGACCCTAATTGTGGGCATCGACGAAACCCAGAGCTCACAAATATTGGTATATCCCAATCCTGCAACTGATAAAATTAACATTCAGCAGCTAAAGGGGATCCAAAGCATCCGTATGGTAAATAATATGGGCGTAAGAGTTTATGAAAATGATGTTATACAAACAGATATCATCACGTTGGACTCTTCACATTTACAAGCAGGAATTTACATCGTTCAGTTTGTAACCAACGAAGGAACTACGTTTAGTAAGAAGATCATTATTCTAGAATAATATTTATTTACGGTACTAATTATACTTTAAAGTATCCTGAATAAAGAATTTATTTGTTAAGTGTACCTTGTTGATGTTGGATCGAGGGCTGTTGGTGAAAATTGGCAGTCCTCATTTATTTTTATACTCGAATAATTTGATCGAAATGTTTAAGATAAGCATTTACCAGCATCGAAAAAGACGTTGATTTCAACGAATGAATATAATGAAAACTAAAATCAAGAAACTGTATACTATTCCGAAATGGGTGTTTATTATTGGCTATTGTTATTGTGTAAAAATCGTATTGAAAGGATGCCTGTTTTTTTTTAGACCAAAAAAGAAAACTAAAAAACTATCCTTCACCCCTTCCAGTGATTTTCTCCATCATGTAATATTCAACGAAAAAATTCCTGGAAAGGATTCAACTGGTGAGGTAGAAAGAATTAAGCATTTAGAAGGTGATCAGAATACAGAAAATAATACATTAAAACAACTTGAAAAATCAATAATGTTTGGCAGATTTATTTCTGCGGAAAATTCTAGATTGCAATATGAGATTTTCGGTGATATAGAATGATAAAGCTGTTTTTGATTTAATTTATTATTTAAAACACCTGAATATTTCTTTCCCACAAATATAATGAATGTAAGGAACTTAATTTTGTTTAATTATCCCACAGTGAATTTTCGCTGTAAAATAGATGACTTCAGAGAAAAACTACTTGAGAAAGGTTATGTAGTAGTGTTAGATGATAAGGAAGTGTTCGTTGGGATTTTATCATTAAGCGATGTTGTAAGAAATCCTAAAAAAGATTTAATGTATTGTTTCTTAGTACATGACAAAAATTAC
>DJVY01000215.1 GCA_002440885.1 Bacteroidales bacterium UBA6244 | reverse complement strand
TTAAATTTGACGTTAGTTGGAAGCAGGAGTACGGACTACTTAAATGTAACAAGAATATAAATGACTGATTTCTGGGATGAAATATTTGAGAAAGAAAAAACAAATTGGGGATTTACGCCTTCTGATTCTGCGATCCTGACAAAAGACTTCTTTCTGCTAAAAAAAATCAAAAACATCTTGATACCTGGTATTGGCTATGGCAGGAATGCAAAGATATTTCACGATAATGGGATAAATGTTGAAGGCTTTGAAATATCAAAAATTGCTATTGAACTAGCAAAGTCAGAAAATGGACTTGATTTAAATATTCATCATGGTTCTGTAACAGATATGCCTTTTGACAACAAGAAATATGATGGAATATTTTGTTATGCCCTAATACATTTATTAAACAAAAACGAGAGGAAAAAATTCATACAAAATTGCTATAATCAGTTGATGCCCAATGGATATATGATATTCTCGGTTGCATCAAAAAAAGCAAGCATGTTTGGTAATGGCAGATTCTTAAGTAAGGATAGATATGAGATGCAAAAAGGACTTAATGTATTTTTCTATGATTCTGAATCTGTCAAGGACGAATTCACAGATTATGGATTAGTTGAATTTAGTGAAATTGACGAACCAATAAAACACTTAGAAAATGAACCGCCATTGAAACTAATTTATGTGAAATGCAGAAAAGCGGATTCACTTGATTAGATTGCATAAAAGGATATAAATAAAAATGCCAGCGACAGGGCGGTGGACAATGAAATAGAAAATTGAATTAAAACATAAAAATAAAAGAAGGAAATTCCATGCAGAAAAAGTCTTTAGTGGTAATTGACATTCAAAATGACATTACCAAAAACTACAAAGAAATCATTGACAATGTTAATCGGGCAATAGATTGGGCAGTTGAAAATGAAATTCATGTCGTTTACATAAGGCATTATAACTTATCTGACGGCACAAGGACTTTCAAACCGAATACTCGTGGGTCTGAATTGGTTTCGGACATGAAATTGGTTTCCAAAAACATTTTTGAAAAATCCAAAGGCAACGCATTGACCAGCGAGGATTTTGCTGACTTTATCAAGAAAAATGAAATAAGCGAATTTTACATTACAGGAGCAGACGCCATTGCCTGCGTGAAATCAACCGTATTTAATATGTGCAAGGAAAACTACAAAGTTACAGTCTTATCAGATTGTATTACGAGTTATGATAAAAGGAAAATTGACGAAATGCTAAATTATTACGAAAAAAATGGCAGTAAAATAATTAATATGAATGACTTGTTAGATTCCAATTAAAAATGCCAGCCCATAACATAATAGGCTTTAAAGCTCAGTTGAGCCAAAAAAAAACAGGCCGTGATGAAAAAATCACTCACTGCCTGTAATACAAAGCCATGCTCACGGCCAACGGTGGCAGGGCAAACAGTACCATACGGAAATCACATGCGGGAAAGATTAAAAAAAAGTCACCCGAAAAGAAACCGGTTATGAAAATAGATATATTTGAAAACTGCTTAATACAATACAATGAACAGCACCCATGCTCACCCATTTTCGCATCACTTGATTTGCAACGCATTGCGCTGGAGGGCGATTGTGGTCAAAGGGGAGATAAAGGGTATTGGGGTGGAGTTAGTATGGAGTTGAGTTTCATGCTGAGAAAAACGCACAGAAAATGACAACGGACCTTTGGCACATTGGTAAGCCAAAACACGCAATCTGACACTGAGCCTGCTAAAGAGCTAAATTTTTATCGATAGATAAAATTTATGATATGTATTACTGGATAATATAAAGACATTTTTTTTGACGAAAAATAAAGAAATTAGGAATAAACAGTAACCCTTTGTCTGCATGATTAATTCTCCATTTTGGAAGAATTGGAAAAAAGTCAAACTTATAAATAGAAAAATGAACATTTAATTTCATAATTTTGTTAAGTGCTATTAATTCAAGCGTAAATCCGTAATTTTTTTCCTTGAATAAAGGCCTTTGTCAAAATGCTGAATTTTTCCGTACTCATATCAAAACTGAATGCTAGACACCAAACTAAATAGGCCAAAAACTTCTAATGATCTTCTTTTAAGGCCACACCTTATCGAAAAACTAGAAAGAAGCAGTCATCTGCCGTTTATTTTAATATCGGCCCCTACCGGTTATGGTAAAAGCGTGCTATTAAGCCAATGGCTTGAGCAGCAGGAAAACAATTATTGTTGGTTATCTCTGGATGAAAGCATGAATGATTCATCTACATTCTTAACCTACTTTACTAAAATGCTTGAGAAAGCCAGTTTAGCTGAAATGCCCGGGATGAAAAAGCTGGATCAGGAATACTATTTCCTCTCATGGGAATCAATAACACGCCAAATTATTAACAGAATTAATGAGATAAATGAACCCATTCGACTGATTTTGGACGACTATCATTTGATCAAAAATTCTGAGATCCACCAGTTGATCAGCGCCATAATCAATGAAAACATCAGTCACTTTCACCTCGTAATCATTGCTCGTCGTGATCCACCGCTTCAATTGCGCGAATTAAGGCTATATCAAAAGATGCTGGAGCTCAGGATGCATGACCTGAGATTTGATGAAAATGAAACCAATGAGCTCTTTGGGATGAAACCAACCAAAGAATTCGATAAAGATGAGATCAAAGAAATTGTTGCCAGGACTGAAGGCTGGATCCTGGGCATCAGGATGATTCTTATGGCAAAGTCGTTTACCGAAGAGAAGGGTAAAAAAGTACCTTTCGATTTTTTTACAAATGACCTGGATATCCTGATCGACCACATTGGTCATAATTTTAACCCGGAGTTTTTCAGACGGGTTCAGTTTTGCGCTCTCTGCGACCAATTCAACAGTGAGCTGATCGACTCGATATTCTCCTTTTCCTTCAGCGAAACAGGCAGTGCAGATAAGTTCATTTCTGAATTAAGTGATTTAAATCTTTTCCTGGTTCCTACCGTAAAGGAAGGGACATGGTACAGATTCCACCATTTGTTTGGTGATATTCTGAAAAGGAGACTGCAAAAAAGCGAGCCCAACATCATCAAACCGCTTTATATTCGAATCAGTGAGTGGTTTTCAGGAAAAGGTTTGATTGATGAAGCCATTCAATATGCAATAAAGGCAGAAAACTTTGAGTTGGCTTGCGATCTGATTAGTGAGCATAGAACAGGTTTTCTGGAACATGGCCAATGGTGGGTTGTACAGCGCTGGCTCAATAATATTCCCCGGCAAATTCGCAAAGCCAATGTTGAACTCTTACTGACGGAATTATTGATTTGCGAGGAAACCTGGAATCTCGAGGATTTTTCTTCCATCCTGGACACGCTAAAATCAATTGACATTGAAAATTCTAGTGATGAAAACATTTCCCGATACCTGTTTCACATGGGTTATTTTCTTACATTTTTCAAAGCAGATCCTATAAAAGCGGTAGAAGCTCTCGAACGATCCAAAACCTTGTATCATGATGAAGGTGCCTTGTTTGGCGGACGCAGGGAAGTGATATTGGCCTGCAGCAGACAGATGCTTGGCTTAAGCGCTTTAGCGTTGAAGTCACTTGATGATATTCACGAAAAAGTTGAGCGTTCTTCGAAAATGTTTGTACGTTCCATACACGCTAAGGTGCTTGTTCACTTACTTTCCGGAAAATTCGAATCAGCAAAAAATGACTCAAAAAAGTTGCTGTTTCTTGTTCAGGATTCTGATTTCCTTTATACAAAAGGATGGGGTTCGTATTTTTGTGGCAATGTTGCCTTTCAATCTTACAATAAGTACAAAGTAAAACAAGCCTTAAAAGAAGCTCTTGCATTTGAGGGCGTGTTTAATTACAGGGCGTATTTTGATGCACTTGCCGGGTTGATTCTTTTTAAAACGCTTGAGGGAAACGAAAACGCCTCCAAAAAGCACCTCAAAGAATTAAAAGAAAAGGTGGGTAAATTAAAAGACAACAGGTTTCAAATCAATTATCAGTCGGTTAAAGCAAGAGTAGCTTTACTCAATGGTCAGGGAAAACAGGAACTCGTTTGGGCAGAGACGAATTGGGTAAAACAAACCGTGGCATCGTATATGTTTTTAATCGATGTGCCTGAACTTACCAAAATTAGAATCATCGTCAGCCATGGTTCAATTTTACAAGTTAAAGAGTCGCTTTGTGTGCTTTCAGAGGTGAAAGCTTCTCTGAACAAGGTCCACAACGGGTATCATGATATCGATATTGAACTTATTAAGGCGATGGCACTACTCCGTCTTGAAAAACCGGAGCGGGCTCAGGCATCTCTCGAGAAAGCATTGCTGTTAGCTGAAGAGAAAGATGTAAAAAGACCGGTTTTAGAAGCATACAAGGTTATGCCATCACTATTCCACCAAACGGAGATATCTTCTAAGTCCCAGCGTATTTTAGTCCGATTAGGCCTCGAAATCGCACCTTTTAAAACACCTGTACAATCTGCGCTTAGTAAAGAACAATTAACTGTTCGTGAGCAGGAGATCGTCACACTCATTTCCAATGGTCTCAGAAACAAAGAAATTGCAGATCAACTCAATATTTCTGCGGTAACAGTAAAGAGCCATCTAACCAATATTTATCGTAAACTCGAGGTTCCTAATCGCACTTCCATGCTTCATAAAGTCAGGAACCTGCAAATCCTATTCTAAAAATCCTACCTTTTTGCGACTTTAGTATGATGCATTACTACATATGTCATATGTAACTTTGCAGATGACTTTCAAGTCAGAAAAGAAGAAGATTCCCTTTGGTGGCTGGGTTTATTTTCAGGTGCACTGTCAGTATTAGTTGGCTACGCTATCATGGGTAATATGTTATTCGGAGCACTTGCATTTACAACATGGATGGGGATTGGAGCTGCGATCGCGGGCATCGTGAACATTGTCATTGGATTTAAACTAAAAGCATTAAAGTAAAACCATTGCCATTTGAATTATTTAAATCATGAATTTGAAATACTCATTTTTAGTGTCGATGTTATTCTTGCTCAGTTCTGGGCTGTTCCCTTATGAACAACAAAAACTCATTACGCTTTCTACCAATGTACATGTCTTCGATGGCACCTCTGATGATCTAATTAAAGCCGATGTTTTGATTGAAGGACGGGGGGATTTATAATAAAGCTTTAAACTAAAACACTTTTCTAAATATAAATCAAAGCTCATGAAAAGAAGAAAACTTATTATACTAGCTGTTTTTGTAGCTGTTGCTACAGCAGTAACTTTGATGTCCTTCAACATTGGAAAAGGAGAACAAATAAAAAATTCCAAAAAATTAAGAGTCTCCTATGTTGGTTTTTTCCATGAAACCAACACCTACCTCACCGAAGGTATGGGCGAAACCACGCTTGACAGAATGCGTACATTCCGGGGCGATCAGATCAGGAATCAGTTGAAAGGGACAGCCATTGGCGGGGCTGTGGATGTGTGCGAAGAAAAAGGCTGGGAGCTGCTTCCGGGTGTCTTGTACTATATAGACTGGTGCTTTAGCACGGTGAACGATCAGGCTTGGAAAGATGCCAAAAAGGAGATCCTGGACACACTGAAATCACAGTTACCGATAGACATCGTCTATCTTGGTGTTCATGGTGCCGGTATGGTGAACAGCACGCCAGATCTTGAAGGAGACTTAGCAGAGTCGGTCAGAGAAATAGTCGGAAAGGAGACGATGATCGTCTGGAGCGGCGACCTGCATGGCAAGATCACAGAGAAAATGAAGGACAATATGAATTTCTTCAGTGCCTGCAAAGAATATCCTCATATGGATATGAACGCAAGTGCACGAGATGCAATGTATCACGGCGCTGATATCCTGGCAGGAGAATCGAATCCTACCCCCGCCTATCGCAAAGTGCCACTGATGATGGGGATGAGTAATACCGAAGAGAAGGGCACCTTTGCAAATCGACTTAAAGAAAAGTGCATCGAAATAGAAAAGCGACCCGGTGTTATCAACTGCTCTGTTATGCATGGTTTCCCATATCAGGACAGCGATTTTTGTGGTGTGTACCCGATGGTCACTACCGAAAATAACCCCAAACTGGCGGACGAACTGGTGGACGAACTGGCGCAGTGGATATGGGATCACCGGCAAGAGTCCGTCCTCCCATTAGAAACGTTGGACAAAACTATGGGCACTGTGCTGGCCACGCTCGAAAAGGACGGCCACTATGTACGCAAACAGCCAACAAAAGGCGATATCATCGACCATACACCTATCGTGATTGGAGACGCTGCGGATAATCCCGGTGGCGGAGCCGGAGGTGGCGGCACTCACCTGCTGAAGGCCCTTATGGAGACCAAAGGCCTGGGAAAAGTTGCTTTCATGTCCATACACGATCCGGAAACTGCAAAGGCAGCAGTCGCTGCTGGTGTCGGAGCAACAATCGATGTGAGCCTCGGTGGCAAATTTGAGAAATTAGCAGGTGAACCGATCAAGACCAAAGCCTATGTCAAGTCCATTTCGGATGGGAATGAGACCGTTCGTGGAGGGACCGCTTTCAACGGCCCATTCCAGCTTGGCCCTACCGTCAGGTTGGTCATCGAAGCGGAGAATACGGTGGATGTCATCGTTATTTCCGGCCTGTGTCAGACCTATGATGATACGCAGGGACGGCCACATGGCATCATCATTCAGGAATATGACGTTATAGGTGTTAAAAGCGGGATGCACTTTCGGGCTTTCTATAAAAACTTTACCGACAAAATACTGATTGCTGATGTTCCCGGAACCACTAGTCGCGATATAGCGCTTTTCGAGCACACCCAGCTAACGTATCCTATCTACCCTCTCGACGAAAACGCAACTTTTACTATAAGAGATTAATGTAAATCGAGATAAACTCAATTATTAATATTTAAAAGTTAAGAAATATGAAAAGAAAAATCAAACTATTATTTACTGTAATAATCGCGGCATTATTTGCAGTTCAGCCAACATTTGCTCAAAAACAAAATGTTGAAGATATTTCCAAGAAGATTGAGAAACTTTCAGAGGGGCTGGTTGGCCGCATTGGTGTGGCCGCACAGGAAATTGGCACTAAGGAGATGATCACAGTAAACGGTGATGAACAGTTTGTGATGGCGAGCACCTATAAAGTGGCCATTGCCGTCGCCTTGCTGGAGCGTGTCGATAAGGGTGAGCTCAAGCTTTCCGATTTAATTGATATCTCGCAAGAAACCATGGTTACAGGTGACGGTGCGATCGCAGTGAACTTCGTGCACCCAGGTATTAAGTTATCTGTAGCCAATTTAATTGAAACAATGATAACCGTAAGTGACAATACAGCAACGGACGCTTGTCTAAACCTGGCGGGTGGTCCGGAAGCGGTAACGAAAATGGTGCAAGATATTGGGATAACAGATCTACAGGTTGATCGGTATACCAGCGAAATTTTAAGGGACTTCTATGGTTTACCCGACAAGGCCTATGCATCGGTACTTGCAGAGGCCATTGCCAAAGACCCAACGCTAGCAGCGAAGACACCACTTCGAAATCTTACGTTCGAACAAGAAGATCTACGTGACCAGAGCTCGCCAAATGCCATGCTGCAATTGCTGTTGGCTATCGACAACGGAAAGGCCTTGAGTGAGAAAAGCCGTGAGTTCCTGCTTGCTACCATGTCGCGCACGCGTACAGGTAATGGAAGACTAAAAGGCCTTCTGCCAAAAGGTACCCCGGTTGCCCATAAAACAGGAACTATAGGCGGTGTTGCTAATGATGTTGGTTACATAACACTGCCAGATGGCCGGCGTTTTGCGATCGTGGTATTCACCAAAAGCAGTACGACCCCCGAAGCAGATCGTGATCGGGCCATTGCAGAAGTTACCCGGACTTTATACGACTTTTACTATTTAAAATCACAAAACAAATAAGCTTAATCGTGCCTATCCATTGGTTGCAGCGGACAGCGCCTTGAGTCACCGCTGAACCAATGCCTTGGTACTTAAATTAAATAAACTCAATTGTTAATATTTAAAAGAAAAGAAAGATGAATAGAAAGATAAAACTATTATTTGCTGTAATAATCTCGGCATTATTTGCAGTTCAACCGGCATTTGCTCAGAAAAAGCAAAAAACAATGACAAAGAAGGAGGGTCAGGCGATCTTCGATGCGGAAGTCGCTAAAGCTGCCGATCTCATCAAAAAAATGCATATACCGGGACTTGCTGTCGGTGTCATCTACGGAGACAACTCTTACAGCGCCGGACTCGGTGTAACCAAGGTAGGCACGGACGAGGCCGTAACCCCTGATACGAAATTTCAAATTGGCTCTGTGACTAAAACCTTCCTTTCGACGGTGGCCATGCAGCAGTCCGAACAGGGCATTCTGGATTTAAACGCGCGTGTCGTTGATATTCTGCCGTGGTGGAGGGTTTCGGATCCCGAGGCGACGTCGAAAGCGCGGGTCGTTGACCTTTTCCACCATCGCGCTGGCTGGTATGGCGACCATGGTTTCCTTCGTGTTCCTCCGGGTGGGTCGATCAGCGAGAAGGTCATGCTCCAGGCGGCATACGTCGAGCAGATCTATCCGTTCGATCAAACCTGGATGTACAACAACACCAGTATCACCTTCGCTACCCATGTGGTGTCGCATGTCGGCGGAAAGCCGATCGAGACCCTGATCGAAGAGAACCTGTTTGCCCCGCTTGGCATGGATGCGTCATCCTTTAATTACGAAACCACCCCTCCGGCTGAAAATTACGCATGGGGTCATCCGCCGATCTACGGGGAAGGAAGCATCAGTGATCTAAAGCCGTACTACGTTCCGATGATAAGAGAGTCCGCAGCCTCCGGCGGAATCCGGTCTACGGTTACTGACATGTTGAAATACGCCCGCTTTCAGCTGGACGGCAAGGACGCCTCCGGGAACCAGCTGTTATCTAAAAAAGCACTGGACTATGCCCACGCTCCGGCAGTCGAGGCTGAGGCTGGCGACTTTACCGGGCTGACATGGTTTGTCCACGACTACGACGGGGTCATCAGCCCCAGCCACGGGGGGAATTGGCCCGGTACGCGTTCTTTTCTGCAGCTGATCCCGGATCACGACTTTGCCGTGGTGGTTTTGGTCCACAGCGATCGCGGAGTCGAGGCCTACAAAAAAGTTGCGAACGCAATGGTCAAAGCCTTCACGGGCATCGAGGCCAAGTCTCCGGTCGCAGCGGGCGTTGATCCGTCTGTGCTCGACCCCTTCGTTGGCGTCTTCAAGGGTAATTCCCAAAACATCGAGATCCGCAAAGAGGGCGACAAATATGTGTTTGTCCAGTTCTCTTTATTGACCAATGGAGCGGATCCAGCACCGGCCAATGTGGCCAACACGGCAGAGGGCTATTTTATCATCACCGAAGGTCCAAACAAAGGATCTCTTGGTGAATTGCTCAAAGATCCGTCTGGAGAACTCAACTACGTACGATTCAACCACCGGATCTTTATTCGCGGCGACGGGGCGGTCGACGAATTCTCCGTCTCCGGATCTGTCTTCGACAAATAACCGGGTCGGCAGAGGATATATCAATTCACGCCTAAAAGAAAAGATGGTCAACACTCATAAATGGCACTGGGCGATGTCCATTTAGGGGTACAACAGTTTTTTTAATGTTTGTGGTGGTAATGGCAATACTTGCAGGGATAATGATTGGTTACACTATTATTCGGCCGGGAAAAAGCCTTTAAATACTAAGTTATAAATAGGGGCTGCATTGCCTAAAACTTTAGGACAATATCGATGAAAAAAAAACAGATCACGGTACTATTTGATTTTATTGATGGCTTTTAAAATTGCAAGAAATATGAATGACAAAATAATTATGTCAGAAAAATCGATATCCGATGAAGCAGCGATCTATCAGATTCAGGTAAAAGGTAAAATTACGGATATACTGATAAAAATGACTGATGACATGCAGCTTAGGCAGGATGTCGAACAGGAAACCATAAGTCTGGTCGGCTGGCTACCCGACCAGTCCGCCTTACTGGGATTACTAAATACATTAAATGATATCAGATATGAAATTATTTCCGTGCGGATTTTACCAAATAGTTACTGAAATTAAAGATAAATCAAAACTTTTTAAAAACACGAAATATGAAAAGAATAATTTTTGCCTTATTTATCGCAGCTCTTTTTTTCAGCAGCTGTCAGCAAACAGCTACTAAAAAAGCTGCCGATCCTAATCAGGAATTTGATGTGGTCATTTTAAATGGCCGGGTAATGGATCCCGAAACCAATTTCGATGGCATTCGGAATGTTGGTGTTAAAGATGGTAAAATTGCCATTATCACCGAAAGTGAAATCAAAGGTAAAGAAACCATAGATGCTACCGGACATGTTGTTGCTCCCGGATTTATCGACGAACACCAGCACTGTCTTGAGCCTTATGTGTACCGTTTAATGCTTCGCGATGGTCGGACTACCATTATGGATTTGGAAGTTGGAGCCTACGGGCCCAAATTAGATGAGTGGTATAAACGCCGTGAAGGGAAGGCTCCTTTAAATTATGGAGTGGCTGTTGCACATGAGTTGGCACGTGCAGCTGTACTCGATGGTTTTAATGAGTGGGAATACTTCTATACAATGGATGCTTTAAAATCCCGTGTAAAACAAGGTTGGTCGAAAACAAGACCTAATCTGGAGCAAGGAAACGAAATTTTAGCACAAATGGATGAAGGTTTGCGTCAGGGAGGTATCGGCATCGGTTCAACGGTGGGTTATATGCGCGAGGGCGTGTCCACCCGTGAAATTTATGAATTGCAAAAATTGTCAGGCTTATATGGCCGTCAAATAGGTATGCATTTTAGAGGAACTCCGGGTAACGATGTGGCCGAGGTAAATGGTATACAGGAAATGTTAGCCAATGCGGCTGCCTTGGGCGCACCAGCTATTGCCATCCATTTCAATAATCCCGGATACAATTTGGTACACGAATTATTGGTTAAAATGCGTGAACGCGGCTACAATGTATGGGGCGAAATATATCCTTATGCCGCAGGTTCTACCGCTTTAAATGCCGTCTTTCTTGAGCCCGATGTTTGGGTAAAATCTTTAGGCAACAAATACGAAGAAACCGTGCAAGATGTAGCAACTGGCGAATTCTATACTCAGAAAAGTCGTGAGGAAATGTTGAAAAAAGAACCCACCAGAGCTGTTATCGTTTACAAAATGCCTGTGGAAGCCATTGTTGACTGGCTAAAAATGCCAGGGGTGGCCATTGGCAGCGATGGTATGCCATTAATTCCTGATACGGGTCTGACCAGAAATACACCTTTTGAAGACATGCCGAATGTCCATCCTCGAACTTCTGGTGCATTTGCGAAAGCTTTGCGCTTAGGCCAGGACAATAACGTTCCATTAATGCAATTGGTTTCCATGACCAGTTACAATAGTGCCAAACCTTTGGGTGAAATGGGTTTAAAAGCCATGCAGGTGCGTGGTCGTATGCAGGAAGGTATGGTGGCTGACATCACCATCTTCAGTCCCGAAAATGTAAAAGACAATGCAACCTATGCGAAGGGAACCGCACCATCGTCAGGGATTCCTTACGTTTTAGTGAATGGAGTTATTGTTGTAAAAGATTCTGAATGCATGCCCGATAATGTTAATCCGGGGCAAGCTATCCGTTTCGATCCTGTAGCAGAGAGTAAACTTGTGCCTTTGAATGTTGATAGTTGGCAAAAAGAATTTTATGCTGTTCCAAAGGACTTTGGTGGTGCAAGTCTAAACTGCTGCGACTTTGCCACTGAAGAAGGACATAAACATTAAAAGCTAATAAACAGTGTGCCGGGTGTAGGAATACCCGGCATACTGCTTAACTAATAATTATCGGTAATAACAACCAGAATAATTCAAAAATGAAAGGCCTGGAGAAGAATAATTTCGAATTAAAAAGATTCAAAAAATAAGTGCTAAATATTTTGGTAATAAGTAAACATTAATCCATAAGCGATACACAACGAACTCTAAGCAATTTTATTTAACAAATTAAATCACTAGTGTCCAATAAAATTTTCATCAATTAATATTTAAAAGCGATTTCCAGTTGAACTGCACTTTCATTCATCTCTTCCATGGTATCAGAGTTAGCAAAAAACTCCTTGATATTGGTTTTATCTGTGAGGACTCTGCTAA
>DJVY01000096.1 GCA_002440885.1 Bacteroidales bacterium UBA6244 | reverse complement strand
AAGAATCTGGTGTATAAAAGAAAATTCTACATCCATTATTTTCACTGTAATCCAAAGTGCCATCGGCACTACCGACATTGTAAGCCTGAATTTTAATCCGGGTCTTCGAAAGCAACATGCTACCAGCGAAGTTAAATGTCATGGTTTTTTAAGTCAGCCGGCGGTCTGCAAGACAAATGACGAAGGAAATGATGTAACGAATGTGACACAGAGTGATAAAAAAAGCCGCTTACAAGAAGCGGCTTTTTGTGGGATATACTGGATTCGAACCAGTGACCCCCGCCCTGTCAAGGCGATGCTCTAAACCAACTGAGCTAATATCCCAAGGGGTGGGCAAAAATAATAAAAAATGCTCAGGTTCTGCAACTGTTTTTTCGTATTCTGCTCAAACTTTCTGGAGTAATACCCAGGTAGGAGGCCAGGTATTTTTGTGGAATTTGTTGAATAAGTTCTTTGTTTGTCCTGAGCAAGTCGCAATAATAGTCCTCGGCTGTACGGCTGTGCAACTGCAATTCTTTCATCTCTCGTTGCATATAAATTAGCTCGATCATTTTTCTACCTACCCGTTCTGCGTTTTTCGATTCATCGTAAAGACTTTGAATGTTTTGATATGACATCCTGAACACTTTAATGTTGGTTAATGTTTCAACACTTATAAGTGAAGGTGTTTGACTGATAAATGACACATAAGAATTGAAAGCGGATATAGGGAAGTTGAACCGGAGGGTATATTCTGTGTCGTTTTTATGTTGGAAAATGCGTGTTATTCCTTCTGTCATGAAATAAATGTATTGCTCAATATCTCCGGCGTTTAGCAGTATCTCATTTTTTGAGAATTCTTTATAAATCAACCGTTTTTCAAAAAGATGCCAGTCTTGATCAGTTATTGGTGCAATACTGTTGATGAAACCCCGAATTTGAATCAGATTATTATTTTTCATTATGAGCTTACGCAAACATTTGATTGGTTCAAATGTATGAAAAAAATTGATATTCATGAGTATAGCATAAATTTGGCTAATTCTATTTTTGATGGGCTATAATTGTAATTGATACTTCGTTTTATACTTTTGTGAAACATTGTGAATCCTTGTTGAAACTTCTAAGGTAATAACTATGCAGCGCAAAAAGTTATAAAGTTACACAGAAAGGAGAACAGTACCTCAAACAAAGAAGTAACCGAAAATTTTAATGTGGTGAAATCTCGCTATTCGATTGGCTTTGGATGCGTCTCAATAGGGATAGTACATCCCAGAGTTAACAATAAACCTTATTCCTTTGGTTTCCCCGGATAACCCATCGCTTCTCTCACCGCATAGGCAACATCGGTAATGGCAAAGTAAGTTATCAAAAAGTCAACCTCGTCGATGGCACTGATATAGGTAATTAGCGAGATATCCAGCTCCGGATCGTACATCATCAGAGTCATATTTCCGACACGTGCGCCATTATGGCCATATCCCAGATTTTCATTGTAAAAGCAGCCCAATCCATAGGTGGGACTTGCTGTCGAGACATCATGTTTCATCATTTCCACCGAGGCTGTAGTAAGCACATTCTCTCCTTTCATGAGGGTGCGAATGTAGGTGTTCAAATTTTTCATGGTTGTATATCCGTTACCTTCTGCTACCTGTGCACTCATGTTATAACTGCAAATTTCATTTGTTTCAGTTGCTGACACCAGCACATGCCCGCATGAGTAGGGTGAGGGCAAATCCTGATCGGATGCAAGATAAGGGAAACGAATGTCCAATGGAACAGGAGTTGATTCGCCCACAATGTAATCGGACAAGTAATCTGACAGATGTTTAGTAGTACCTGCATGGAGTGAATAAATTCTGCCTACAATTTCTCCGGCAATGGCATATCCCGTATTGCTGTAATGTTGACCTGTTCCGGGTTCAAAATAGGAAAGCTGGTTGATTGTAAGCTGGTTGACCATTTCCTCAGCAGTAAACTGGTGATCTGGTTCATAATATTGCGTTACTGCTGTGTAGGAATAGGGTGAATAGCCCGGAACAGAATCGTTGTCTACATCATATACGCCAGCGCTGTGGTTGAGCAACATTTTAATGGTGATCTGGTCTTTGTATGGGATGTCCCACATGGCTGTTGCGGGGACATAAGGAATGTTACTTCCCGGGATGAGATCGGTAATTTTATCATCAAGGTTCACCCACCCGTCTTCTTGCATATTTAATATGGAGGCAGAAGTGAAATTTTTGGTATTGCTGGCGAATCTGAAATAGGTATCGGCTGTAATGGGCTGATAGCCTTCGCCAGCGGAGCTGGAAAACCAGGAGCCTTCTGGTGTTTGAATATAGATGTTTAGGTTGGGAATGGCTTTCCCAATCTCAGCTTCTACTCCCAGTCTTGTAGCCGTTACCGCTGCATCAATAGCTGCTTGTATGGCAGGGTCGGGATTCGTGTCCTTTTTCTTACAGGAAAAAGTAATGGATAAGGTGATGAAAATCAATAATGTGATTGTAAATAGCGATTTCATTGTTCTATTTTTTTGGATTAAAAACTAATCATTTGAAATTTCTTCTCGCAGGGATTATTGAATGCAATACGCCAGGTTCTTGCATTGACATCAAATAGTGTACTTCCCAATGTTTGACCTGTGATTCCGTTACTTACACCATGGGCACATGGTGAATCGGGACTGTTTTCGTGACTTGATAAAAAGTCTGTTAGCCTGTTCCCGTCAATGGTTGTGGATTTGACACTTTCCGCATCGATGAGGGAGGTAAGCACCTGATATCTTGATGTGGAGTTCGGGTCGTTATAGCACAAAGTATCCATTCCGGGTTGGAAGAAATGGTTGGTGTGAACAAACCAGCCGTCCACTTGTTGCAGATAAAATTTAGAAGGTGTCGCCTCAATGCTGACAATCTTCTGATCGTTTACCGATGCAATATTCACATGGTAACAGTAAGCTCTGTCGGAAATGGTTGCTCTTGAAATGGCTTCATCCATATTGGCAGCCTCCATAAGAGACCTTTGTACAAACGAATTGGGAATTCCTCCAACGTGAATTTCTTGTCCTGTTATATAGTTTCCACTATAAAAAATCCCCTGATCATTCACCGAAGGAGCTACGCCCATCACCATCCCGGGATAGCAAAAGCTGATGAAGGAGGGCTTGCCCGTAGGATGCGCTTTCACAATAAACATGATATCGTTGAAGCTTGCATGCCCGTCTTCGTTGTGTGCCAGGTAGAGTTGGCCATTTTTGGAATAGCTCACCGAAGAGCATCCCGTAAAATTTTTCACTGCCGGATTTTGAAGCAAGGCAGTGTATTCAGAAAAGGTACTGTAGATCATAAATTTCTTAAACGGCAAACCTGATCCGTCTGCCATACCCCGGAGTTCTTCAATAAATTGCGGGTGGGTATTTTGAACGTTATCGAGAAATGAATGATAGTATTTCATCGTATCCTGAGCAATAAAAGCCTCCAAATAGGAATAGATTTCTGTACTGCGGTTAAAAGCTTCCGTAATCTGGAATTGGAATGTTTCGCCAACGGCTTTACCAATTTCATAATGACTGCCTGATACTTCCAATACAGGAAAATAGACGGGCGGGGGAGAGTCGGTTTTGTTATTACACGAGAATAATCCAATCAACAACAAACAGAAAGACAGTCGTATCAGGTGTTGATAATGCTTCATGAACGAATTTGTTTAAGTAAAGTGTGTCAAATTTAATGGTTAAAACCAATAATCCACTTATCATAGGATAAGAAACCCGGAGATAGTAACTTGGAGAATGACAATAACCTTATAATCCTGCAAAATGAAGGGTGGTAAATTCAGTTAATTAACCTGAATTTCAGACAAAAACCATGAAGCTTTTTTTTAGGATGTTGAGCAGTGTCAGTAGGGATTTTGATTGTTCGTAAAAAGGCCAGGCTTATTGGTGCACCATTTTTTTCGCATCATAAACCAAGTCATACAAATTGAGTATTTCGGCGTACAAATCTACATCCATCACATCAAAATCCCAAACGTTGGTATACACAACAAAGGTGATGTCTGTCTCCGGATCGTATCGTGCTGCGGTGAAAAACGCCTTGTGTCCGCCATTGTGGCCATAACCCAGAGCAGGAGTAAAGGTAGTTCCTAAACCATAATACTGATGTGATTCATAGGTTGGCTGGCAGTCCATCATCAAAAACTGAACGTATTTGTTTTCAATCCCGGCTTGGCCGGTGTACAGTTTTCTCATCCATGTCGACAAATCGAGGGGAGTTGTAATAATGTTTCCTTCAGCCACATGCATCGAGACGTTGTGCTCGGTTACATTTACCTGCTCTCCACCGAAATAGTAAAATGAACTGGCAAAAGGCTCAGGCATGGTAATGTCGGTTCCTTCATAAGGGAAACTTGTTTCGTTAAGTTCGTTGGGGACGAGCAGGTGCTCTTTAAGAAATTGATCATACCGTTGTCCGGAAATTCTTTCGATAATGAGAGCCAGCAGTCCGTAGCCTGTGTTCGAATAGTGATAATGCTGATCCGGGGCATCTGCATAAAGTTGATTTTCAGACACAACCTGAGCCATTTCGGTGATGGTGAAGGTGTGAAAAGGTTCGCCCATATCTTCAATAATATAATCAACATAGCGCATCCCGGCATAAGGCTGGTCAACGCTGTCGGGGATGTTGGTGTTGATCACGTCGAACATGCCCGATCGGTGTTGAAGCAACGACCTGATCGTGATTTTATCTTTAAAAGGAATGTTAAAATATTCGGTGTCAGGGAGGTAGGGTGTTGTTGTGCCAGGGATGTCCTGCGTAACAAAATGGTTGATGTTTAGCTTGCCTTGCTGATGCAACAGTACGATGGCCGCGGCAGTGAATGTTTTGGTAGTACTGGCTCCCCGAAAGTGGGTTCTGTTGGTGAAGGAGCTAAGGTCTCCTGTGCTTACAAAATAGTCGCCCACAGGTGAAAATATTTGAAGAGCATATCCTCCTGGAAAATTAACTTTTCCTTCCGCAAACCGATCCCAGTGGTCATCAGCTAGTTTTTGAAGATCGTTTTGATAATTGGGCTGTAAGATAAGTGAGTCTGAATTGTTTTTATTGCAACCACCGGCGATAAACAGAAAAAACAGAATGGCGATAAGAGAGATTTTTTTCATAAATGTTTACTTTTTTATTGTCGCGGTAAAACTACTAATTATATTCATTATAAATAAGAGGTTGGGTTGTTGGCCCGAAAAAAGTTCCCACTTTCAAACTTACTCCCCTTCAATTTTATATCTTTGACATTTTAAATCATAACAACAATTTCTTTAGCATTAAAGGTAAAATCATGAGAAAAATATCCCTTATCATCGCCAGTCTGATGCTGGTTTCGGTTGTGTTCGCTCAAACACCTGATACCCTGAAAACGATTTCCCTCGATCAAATCTGGAAAACCTATGCTTTTTATCCGCGTGGAATATATGGCATAAATTCATTGAAAAACGGGAAAGAATTTACCCGCACAAAAAAAGGCTCGTTGGTGGTTTACGACTATAAGTCAGGCGATTCCGTCACTACTTTAGTGAACGCCAAAGACTTAATCCCGAAAGGTGACACGGTTCCGATCAGTTTGTCAGGTTTTACCATGAATGAGGATGAAACCTTGTTTTTGATCCCTACCGAAGAAGAGGCCATCTACCGTCATTCTTCTCAGGCTGAATTCTTTGTCTTTGATTCTAAAAGCAAAAAGCTTGAAAGGCTTTCTTCTGGTGGTAAACAAAGGTTGGCTGATTTTTCACCTCAAGGTGATCAAATTGCGTTTGTTCGCGAAAACAATTTGTTTGTAAAGGACTTGGCTTCGGGTGTTGAAAAGCAAATAACAACCGACGGTCGCCTTAACGCAATTATCAACGGTACATGCGATTGGGTATATGAGGAAGAATTTGGTTTTACCAAAGGGTTTTATTGGTCGCCGGATGGTCGGTATATTGCTTATTACCGTTTCGACGAAAGTCGTGTTAAGGAGTTTAACCTGACGTATTACGGTGAGCTGTACCCCGAACAATACAAGTACAAATACCCCAAAGCAGGCGAGGACAATTCGTTGGTGGATATTTTTATCTATGACCTGACGTCAGGCAACACGGTAAAAGTGGACATCGGGGAAGAAACGGATCAATACATTCCAAGAATAAAATGGACTTCCAATGCACAGAAACTAGCGGTTCAACGACTTAATCGGCTTCAAAATCACCTGGATATACTGCTGGCTGAGGCTTCCACAGGAATGACTTCTGTTTTGTATTCCGAAGACAATCCATATTATATTGATATTACCGACGACCTGACCTTTACCCCCGATGGAAAGCATTTCATCCTTTCCTCTGAAAAAAGCGGTTTCAACCATTTATACCTTTATGATATGGAGGGTAAACTGGTAAAACAGTTAACCTCAGGAAATTGGGATGTTACAAAAATGTATGGCTACGATGTAGCGAAGAAACGTATTTTTTATCAGTCGGCAGAGCGTTCACCTGTTGATCGGGATGTGTATGAGGTGAACCTTAAGGGAAAACGACAACGGATTAGCACACACGCAGGCAACAACAATGCCAATTTCAGCAGCAATTTCGACTATTATATCAATACCTGGTCTGATGCCAACACGCCTCCGGTTTATACTGTAAACCAGTCGGATGGAACTCTTGTGCGGGTGTTGGAAGACAACAAAGTCCTCAGAGAAAAACTGAAAACCTATGCCCTGAGTCCTGTTGAATTTTTCACCATTTCTTCGCCTGAAATCACCTTACCTTCAGGAGAAGAAGTTTCGTTAAATGCCTGGCGCATATTGCCGGTAGGGTTTAATCCTGAAAAGCAGTATCCTGTGCTGGTAACCATTTACGGAGGACCTGGCTCGCAGGAGGTGATGAATCAATGGGGCTATTTTAATCACATGTGGTACCTTATGTTAGCAGAAAACGGCATCATGGTGGTTTCTGTCGACAACAGGGGAACAGGTGCGCGTGGCGAAGTCTTTAAGAAAATGACTTACAAAGAATTAGGAAAATACGAAACCCTCGATTACATCGAAACTGCTAAGTATTTAGCCACCTTACCTTATGTTAAGAAAGACCGCATCGGCATTTTTGGTTGGAGTTATGGCGGTTTTATGGCCAGCAATGCTTTATTTCAAGGAGCTGATTATTTCAATACAGCCATCGCAGTAGCTCCGGTGACCAACTGGCGGTATTACGATAACATTTATACTGAGCGGTTTATGCAAAAGCCACAGGATAATGCCTCTGGATACGACAGCAACTCACCCATTAACCACGTGAGCAAGCTGAAAGGCAATTATTTGCTGGTTCATGGTGGAGCCGACGACAATGTGCACCCTCAAAATACCTATGATTTGGTGAGTGCTTTGGTGGCGGCCGATAAACAGTTCGATTTGATGATTTATCCAAACAAAAACCATGGAATTTTCGGTGGTAACACCCGGTATCATTTGTTTAAGAAGATGACCGAATTCCTTTACGAAAATCTGAAGGATGAGTAAGTAATTTAAATAGTGTATTATGGCAAAACGAAGAACTGCTTCACGCAAGAAAAAAAAGAACCTTAGTCCGTTTGTGGTTTTTTTAATTGTGATTGTTGTGCTGGCATTGCTTTCTGCCGGAATCAGCTACTTTATGCTGAAAGATGGTGAAAGAAGCACAGTGGGAGTGAAAACAGAAAATGCTCAACCTGAGGAGCTGTTGTCAGGAAAAACTGTGACTACACCCGAGCAACTACCGCAAGAAACGGGGGGCAGTCTGCTCGACGGTACCTGGGTGAGCAACTACGACGGTACCATGATGACCGTGAAGGGGCAAACCTGTGTTTTTGAAAAGCCTTCTGTCGACAGCCCGGTGAAGGTGGAAGCCGTGATTTTGGTCAATAAAACACTGGTTACCTTTATTTTTAGTGAGAAAAGCACTTGCGGATCTACCGAAGGGCATTACGAATTTCAGCTTACTGGCGAAAGTGAGGTGTTCTTTAAGCGGATTAAAGATCAGTGTAAGTCAAGGAGCGAACAAATGAGTGCAAGTTGGTTTAAGCTTTGATCACTGGTTTTTAAGGTCATAGCGGGAAAAGTCTGCACAAACCCTGCTCAGGATGTTGTGGTCTCATTAAAAAACAGCCTCCCGGATAAAATAAAATAGAATTGGGTGTTGGTTTACTTATCTTTTTTTTATTTTTGCACCCTCAAAACGGCGGGGTAGCTCAGTTGGTTAGAGCGTCGGATTCATAACCCGGAGGGCTCGAGTTCAATTCTCGATCCCGCTACGCAAAAAAA
>DJVY01000066.1 GCA_002440885.1 Bacteroidales bacterium UBA6244 | reverse complement strand
TTAACCTTGAGGAGAAGAAAAAGACCTGTGGCAAAAAAAATCAAAGGGAACAAAAAAGCCCCAAGTCCGATACCTTTTAATATAATTAGCGTGCTCACCCACGAACCGAGTGCTCCGGTCCACGATTTTACGATTTCGGTATGATCGCTATATTGGTTGGGGCTTGCCGTGGAATTCTCAAAACCATAATCGCCTGCTTCTACCCAATTGAAGAGGTAAGAAATAAAGGCAACGAACAAATACAGCCCCACAAAAAGGAAGAAAAAACCAGCCAACTTTTTCAACCTCGGGTCTCTGAGCGCAGCACGTTTGTCGACAGAAGTTTTCTTTGTCTTAGGCGTTGAGGCTGATTTTGGCGCAGTTTTTTCTACTTCCTTTGCCGGAGGAGTTTTTAATGTATTCGATTTTAATTTGTTAGCCTTTGACGTCATTTGATTTGAATAAGCATGACAAAAGTAAAAAAATATCAGGAGTCAGGGTGTAAACGCCCTGACTTAGATTTTAACCCGCAAAACAAGAACAAAATCCTCCCCTCCTACTTAGTAAGCCTCAGGTTTCAGCCACAAGAGATTTAATTTTCAGTTCTTTTCCGCAAAACACCTCATTGTAATAACCACCACATTGCGGACAAGGGCTTAAAAAATCGTTTATTTCAAACTTATGCCCACAGTCGTCGCAGCTAGTCATCGCCTGAACTTTTTCAACTACGATTTCAGCGTTATGCAACATCGTGTGCTGTTTGGCCGCGTCAAGGGCGGTGTCGAGGGCTTCAAACTCAATGCCTGCCATGGTTCCGATTTCCAAAACCAACCGGGATATGGCGGTAGCCTTCACCGCCCTGGCCTCAATCTCTGATAACTCAACTATGCTTACAGCAATGGAAAACTCGTGCATGACAATTAAATGATACCGGACTAAAGTGTACGACCTGGGTAAACTTTTAAAGCCTGTTCAAGCACACGTACAGATTTTTCCAAATCACTGACCTTGAGCACATAGCTGATTCGGACCTCATCCTTACCTTTGCCTTTGGTTGAATAGAACCCTGAGGCTGGTGCCAGCATTACCGTTTGATTTTCGAAGGCAAAATCCTCTAAAAGCCATTGGCAAAACTTGTCACTGTCGTCGATAGGCAATTTAGCCACCACGTAAAAGGCTCCTTCAGGATTTGGACAGTAAGCGCCTTCTATTTTGTTAATCCCTGAAACTATGGTGTTTCTGCGGCTGATATATTCATCAATCACAGCATCGAAATAACTTTTAGGCGTATCAACGGCAGCTTCTGATACAATCTGTCCCAATGAAGGCGGACTTAACCGGGCTTGTGCAAATTTAAGTGCAGTGGCCATGAGCTGCTTATTTTTGGATGCCATCCAGCCTATGCGCACACCGCAGGCACTATAACGTTTTGAAACCGAGTCGATAAGGATTACGTTCTCCTCTATTCCATCGAGGTACATACAAGAATAATGCTTTTTGCCATCGTAGGTAAACTCGCGGTACACCTCATCGGCGATGAGGAATAATCCGTATTTTTTAACGATATCCCGCAACACTTCCAGTTCTTCTTTTGAATACAAATAACCTGTTGGGTTGTTTGGGTTGCAAACCAGAATGGCTTTGGTTTTTGGCGTAATATTTTTTTCAAAATCCTCTATCGGAGGCAGTGCAAATCCGCTTTCGATGCTGGAGAATATTGGCACAACTTTTATCCCGGCATTGGTAGCGAAGCCGTTGTAATTGGCATAAAAGGGCTCGGGAATTATGACCTCATCATCCGGATCCATGATAGATTGGAAAGCAAACAGCAGTGCTTCGGAAGCTCCGGCACTCACAATAATTTCTTCGGGCGACAGGTGAATATTAACTGATTTGTAATATTCAGTTAGTTTTTTCCGCAAGGACAAAACCCCGGCTGAATGGCTGTAAGCCAACACTTTATCCGGCATGTTTTTCACTGCTTCCAGCGCTAATTCAGGAGTTTCAATGTCGGGCTGCCCGATATTGAGGTGATGTACATGCACGCCTCTTTTTTTGGCCTCTTCGGCGTAAGGCACGAGTTTCCGAATGGGAGATTCGGGCATTTGCTGTCCCTTTTTTGATATACTTAACATAACCTTTTTCTTAATCTATTTTGGTTTTAGCTGATGCAGAAAAACCTAAAAGCCCCCACAAACCGAAGTTTGGTAAAGGTATTTCAGGCAGTCTACAGGAGTTGGCTTTTATAACATTACTGGTTGATGGGAGCAGCACCCACGCCTCCGTCTTTTTCGGGTAAAGCTTCAGCCGGTTTGGGTTCAACCTTGCCTTTAATACGCAACATGACGTTGGCAGATGAGGTGGCGTTTGAATAAATGGTTACTGTTTTGTTAAACGGGCCGGCTTTGCTGGTGTTGTAGGTTACTTTTATGCTGTTCGTTTCGCCAGGTAAAATAGGCTCTTTCGGCCATGCTGGCACAGTACAACCGCAAGAAGAACGGGGCTTGCTTAAAATCAGAGGCTCGTTGCCGGTGTTGGTAAATTTAAAATCGTAAGCTCCATCACCGTTTACGTAAATTGTACCATAGTCGTGAACGGTTTTTTCAAAAGTAATTTCAGGACCATTAACTTTCTTCACTTCCTCCTGAGCCGATAACAACACGAAGGAGAAAACCACAACAAGGGTAGTAAGTATTCTTTTCATTTTGACTTTTTTAATTGATTAAAACATGAACATTTACTGAAAAAACTTAAAGACTTCCTCTTTAGTATATTTCACCGACAAAAGTAATCAATAATACTTTTTTAATGACAAAAAGGGAGAATTTATTGGCATAATCATTTTTCACTACTACAATTTCTGGCCACATTTTTTACAGAAAAGGGCATCGTCATCGTGGTTATCATAAAAACACCTGCTACAGGTCTGGGTGTTATGCGATTTGCGTACCCGGTTTATCTCGGACGTAATAATCCCGGTAGGAACAGCGATAATGGCAAATCCTGTTATCATCAACAGCGAAGCAAGTGACTGACCAATAAATGTTTGTGGAGCGATATCACCGTATCCAACAGTTGTAATCGTTACAATTGCCCAGTAAACCGACTTAGGAATGTTATCAAAACCATGCTCAGGCCCTTCAATCAGGTACATCATTGCACCCATAATCACCACAATGATTAGCACAGCTTCGAGGAAAACGATAATTTTTCGGCGGCTGGCTTTAAAGGCCATCACCAAATCTTCGGTGGCATTGATATAACGTGCCAGTTTTAAAACCCGAAAAACACGTAAAAGCCGCAGTATCCTGACCACGATCAGAAATTGTGTTCCCACAAAAACGAGGCTTAAATAGGCCGGAAGTACGGCCAACAAATCGATCAGACCATAGAAACTAAAAATATACTTGCCCGCGTTTTTCACAGTCCATATCCGCAATAAGTATTCCACACTGAACAATATGGTTATCACCCATTCTATCAGATGGAACCAGTAACCATATTGCGCATGCAACGAACTCACACTGTCCATCATCACCACCAATACACTTAGAATAATGGCGTAAAACAAAGCCACATCGAAAGCTCGGCCAGCAGGGGTATCTGCCTCATAAATAATTTCGTGGATGCGGTATTTTATCTTCTCAATTTTCATAGGAGTGGTCTTTTCATTAATAACTACACCAAAACTTTTGGCAAATTTAAGGTTTTAAAGGACTTGGCTATTGGCTGGGGGGTAGAAGGCTTTTAGCCATTGGCTGTTGGCTTTTGGCTTTTG